>NZ_CP027942.1:2159336-2467813 GCF_005484985.1 Agrococcus sp. SGAir0287 | reverse complement strand
GCCACAGCGAGCCGGGCACGGGCCCCGCGGCGCGGATCACGCTCAACAGCGTCTCCGGCGACCACGCGGTCGTCCGTCGATGAGCCCCGTCTTCGCGCACGGCGCGCTGCGCCTGTACCTGCTCGCGCTGCTCGCGGAGTCCCCGATGCACGGGTACGAGGTCATGCAGGCCCTCGAGCGACGCTTCGGCGGCACCTACCAGCCGTCGGCCGGCACCATCTATCCGCGCCTGTCGAGGCTCGAGGAGGAGGGGCTCGTCGCCAAGCACGCCGACGGGCGTCGCACCCGGTACGAGATCACGGATGCGGGACGCGCGCACCTCGCCGATCGGCAGGGCGAGCTCGACGCGCTCGAGTCGGAGATCGGCGACTCGGTGCGGCGCCTCGCCGACGAGGTGCGCGGCGGCGTCCGCGACGCCATGCGCACGTTGCGTGCCGACCTCGCCGCCGCCGAGCGCGAGGCGCGCTCGTCGCGCACTGCCGCGCCGTCGCCCTCGCCGTCGAACGATGCCGAGCCCGAGCCCGCGTCGTCGACCACGCATGGACGCTCGGAGCCGCGCGGCGAGGATCGCGCCGAGCTGCGCGCCGCCGTGCACGAGGTCGACCTCGCCGCCACGCGGCTGCGCGCGGAGGTGCGCACGCTCGTCCGTGGCGCGTCGGTGACGGCGGCGACGGCACGCGAGGTCCTGGCCGAGGTGGATGCGACCGCCGCCCGCATCCGGGCGATCGTCGGTCGCTAGGCGCGGCTGGGCATCCCGCCCGACGTTGCGAGGTACCCATCTCGCGACCAGGTGCTGCAATCGGCGTACCTGGTAGCAGGACGAGTACCTCGGAACGAGATGCGTACTTCGGGACGAGATCGAACGCGGCGGCACGCACCGGTAGCACGTCGCGCACGAGGGTCCTCCCTCAGCGGACGCCGGGGGAGCGCATCGTCGCGCGGGACTAGGCTGGGGTCGTGGCGGAGATCGAGCTCGGGCTGGCCAAGAGCGCACGACCGGCGTACGGATTCGACGACGTCGCGGTCGTGCCGACGAGGCGCACGCGCGACAGCGACGTCGTCTCGCTCGCGTGGCAGATCGACGCGTTCCGGTTCGAGATGCCGGTGCTCGGCGCGCCGACCGACTCGGTCATGAGCCCCCGCACCGCCATCGCGCTCGGACGCGCCGGCGGCCTCGGCGTGCTCAACCTCGAGGGCGTGTGGACGCGCTACGACGACCCCGAGCCGCTGCTCGCCGAGATCGCGGGCCTGCCCGCCGACCTCGCGACGAGCCGCATGCGCGAGATCTACGCCGAGCCCGTGCGGCCCGAGCTCATCCGGCAGCGCCTGTCCGAGGTCCGAGACGCCGGCGTCACGGTCGCGGGCTCGCTGAGCCCGCAGGCCGTGCAGGAGCACTACCAGACCGTCATCGAGGCGGGCGTCGACCTCTTCGTCATCCGCGGCAGCACTGTCTCCGCCGAGCACGTCACGAAGTCCGGCGAGGCGCTGAACCTCAAGCAGTTCATCTACGAGCTCGACGTGCCGGTGATCGTCGGCGGCGTCGTCACGTACACGGCTGCGCTGCACCTCATGCGCACGGGCGCGGCCGGCGTGCTCGTCGGCTTCGGCGGCGGCGCGGCCTCGACGAGCCGCTCGGTGCTCGGCATCCACGCGCCGATGGCGACGGCGGTCAGCGACGTCGCCGCGGCTCGCCGCGACTACCTCGACGAGTCGGGCGGCCGCTACGTGCAGGTCATCGCCGACGGCTCGCTGGGCACCTCCGGCGACATCGTCAAGGCCTTCGCCTGCGGTGCCGACGCTGCGATGCTCGGCACGGCGCTCGCGCGGGCGACGGATGCGCCGGGTCGCGGCTGGCACTGGGGCCCGGAGGCGCACAACCAGAAGCTGCCGCGCGGCAACCGCGTCCAGGTCGAGCAGGTCGGCGACCTCGAGGTGGTGCTGAACGGCCCCGCGCCCGTCGCCGACGGCACGGCGAACATCGTCGGAGCGGTGCGCAAGGCGCTCGCGACGACCGGCTACAAGGACGTCAAGGAGTTCCAGCGCATCGACGTCGTGGTGGCACCGCGACGCTAGCGCCGGATGGCTCGAGGACCCACTGGGCCCGAAGGATCCCTCGAGGGAAAGGGGAGGCACATGGCAGGCAAGCAGCAGACCGCGCCGTCGAAGAGCGTGCGTCGATCGGCCAACCTCGGTCCGGAGGAGCGCGCGAAGGCGCTCGCGTCGATGCGCGAGCGCGAGGTCGACGTGCTCGTGATCGGCGGCGGCATCGTCGGCGTCGGATCGGCGCTCGACGCCGTGACGCGCGGCCTGCGCGTCGGGCTCGTGGAGGCGCGCGACTTCGCCTCGGGCACGTCGAGCCGGTCGTCGAAGCTCATCCACGGCGGCATCCGCTACCTCGAGCAGCTGAACTTCGGGCTCGTGCGCGAGGCGCTCATCGAGCGCGGCCTGCTGCTGCAGCGCATCGCACCGCACCTCGTGAAGCCCGTCCGCTTCCTGTACCCGCTGACGAACCAGCTCGAGCGCGGCTACATCGGCGCGGGCATGGCGCTGTACGACGCCTTCAGCTACACGGGGTTCATGCGCCCGGGCGTCCCCCTCCACCGGCACCTGACGAAGAAGCAGATGCTCAAGGAGATCCCGTCGCTCGACCCGAACGCGCTCGTCGGCGGCCTCACCTACTACGACGCGCAGGTCGACGACGCCCGCTACGTCGCCGAGCTCGCGCGGACGGCGTCGTTCTACGGCGCCCACGTCGCCAGCCGCGTCCGCGCCGAGGGGTTCCTCAAGGTCGGCGAGCGCGTCGTCGGCATCCAGGCGCACGACTACGAGACGGGCGAGCGCTTCGAGATCCGCGCGAAGCAGGTCGTGAACGCGACCGGCGTGTGGACGGGCGACACGCAGGCGATGGTCGGCGAGCGCGGCGACTTCCGCGTGCGCGCGTCGAAGGGCGTCCACCTCGTCGTGCCGCGCGACCGCTTCCACTCCTCGATGGGCCTGCTGCTGCGCACCGAGAAGTCGGTGCTCTTCGTGATCCCGTGGGGGCGGCACTGGATCATCGGCACGACGGACACCGACTGGGAGCTCGACAAGGCGCACCCGGCGGCGACGGCGGCCGACATCGACTACATCCTCGAGCACGTGAACTCCGTGCTCGCGACGAAGCTCACGCGCGCCGACGTCGAGGGCGTCTACGCGGGGCTGCGGCCGCTGCTCGCCGCCGCGGAGGGCGGCTCGACCGCGAACCTCTCGCGCGAGCACCACGTCTCCCACACGGTGCCCGGCCTCGTCATGATCGCCGGCGGCAAGTGGACGACGTACCGCGTGATGGCGAAGGACGCGATCGACGAGGCGGTGTCGGCGATCGATGGCAAGGTCCCGCCGTCGTGCACGGAGGACATCCCGCTGCTCGGCGCCGTCGGCTACCGCGCCGCGTGGAACAAGCGCGGCAAGATCGCGAAGGCGTTCGGGCTGCACAAGCACCGCGTCGAGCACCTGCTGAACCGCTACGGCGTCATGACCGACGACCTGCTCGACATCATCCGCGAGCGCCCCGAGCTCGCCGAGCCG
This sequence comes from Agrococcus sp. SGAir0287, assembly GCF_005484985.1. NCBI lineage: Bacteria > Bacillati > Actinomycetota > Actinomycetes > Micrococcales > Microbacteriaceae > Agrococcus > Agrococcus sp. SGAir0287. The sequence goes on along the minus strand of NZ_CP027942.1, from coordinate 2,464,246 downwards.
CTGCCGGGGGCCGACGACTACCTCGGCGCCGAGGTGCGCTACGCGTGCCTCGCCGAGGGTGCGCTGCACCTCGACGACGTGCTCGCGCGCCGCACGCGCATCTCGATCGAGGCGTGGGATCGCGGCGTCGCCGCAGCGCCCGTCGCCGCTCGCATCATGGCCGAGGCGCTCGGCTGGGACGAGGAGCGGATCGAGAAGGAGATCAACACCTACAACAAGCGCGTCGCGGCCGAGCTCGCGAGCCAGGAGCTGCCGGACGACGAGTCCGCCGACCGCGCGCGCACGGAGGCGCCCGAGATCGTGCCGCTGGGGGCGCTGCCCGTCGCCGAGCCGGTCGGGACGCGGGCCCAGGCTGGCTAGGGCACGATAGGAGCATGCCGCACGCACTGATCGGGACGAACCACCTCCGGTCCTATGCGGGGTCCGAGATGGTCGTGCTCGAGCTCGTCGAGCACCTGATCGGTCGCGGCTGGCGCGTCGACGTCTACACCAACGAGCTCGGCTCGCCGATGGTCGACGAGCTGACGTCGCTGCCGCACGAGGGGCGCCTCCGGCTCGTCGAGGCGAGCCCGTCCGAGCGCTTCGACGACGACTACGACCTCGTGTGGATGCAGCACGGCGTGCTGCCGCCCGCCTTCCTCGAGCGGCTCGAGGAAGGCGTCGACGCACCGATCGTGTGGCATCACCTGTCGCGCTTCCAGGACGTGGAGATGCCGATCCTCGCGGACGTCGAGTCGCGCGTGACCGCGCTCTCGGCGGGCATGTGCGGCCGTGTCCTCGAGGTGCTCGGCGAGTTCGGCGTCGCCGACGACAGGATGCTGCTCGTCGACAACCCTGCACCGGACGCGTTCGCCGACCACCCGCGCGAGCCGCGCACCGGCCCGCTGGAGCGCGTGCTCGTCGTCTCCAACCATCCGCCGGACGAGGTGCGCGACGCCGTCGCGCTGCTCGAGGCTCGCGGCATCGTCGTGGGCAGGCTCGGCGTGCACGACGAGCCCAAGCGCGTGACGCCCGACGTGCTCGAGCAGTACGACGCGGTGGTCACCATCGGCAAGACCGTGCAGTACGCGCTCTCGATGGGCATCCCGGCGTACGTATACGACCACTTCGGTGGCGTCGGCTGGCTCGACGACACCACGCTGGAGCCCGAGCTGCACTGGGCGTTCTCGGGCCAGAAGACACAGCGTCGCATCGACGCGGAGACCCTGGCGCGCGAGCTCGTCGAGGGGTTCCCCGTCGCGCGCGCGTTCGCCGAGCGGCATCGCACCCGGCACGCCGAGCGCTGGCGGCTCTCGACGCGCATCGACGCCCTGCTCGCCGACGAGCGCCTGCGACCTGCACCACCCGCGTCCAAGGCCGACGTCCGACGCCTCGCCTCCTTCGGCCGTCTCTACGGCGACCTCTACCGGCTCATGCGCAGCCGCGACCACGCCGCGCGCGAGGCCGAGCGCGAGCTCGCCCTCGTCCGGGAGTCGCACGCGTCCGCAGCCGAGGCCCGCGACCGCCGCGAGACCGAGGTGCTCGTGATCGGGCAGCGCCTCACCGCAGCCCGCGCCGACATGCATCGCGCGATCGAGCGCGCCGAGGCCGCCGAGCGTGCGCGGGAGCGGGCCGAGCGTCGGCTCGCGCGCCAGCAGCGGCTCGAGGAGCAGCGGCTCGCGCTGGTCGAGCTGCTGCTGTCACGGCCCTGGATGGTGACCGGAGCGGCACGCCACCTCGTGGGGTGGATCACGCGTCGCTACCCGATCCGGCTCCAGGACGTCCGTGCCGCCGACCCGGCGGCGCTGCGGCGCATGCACGACGAGGTGCTCGAGTCGCGGTTCTACCGGCTCGGCCGGGTCGCGGGCGACGACGCGGACGCAGGGCGCCGGCGGTGATCCTCGGCCCTGACGCGCGTCGCCTCGGCATCTACTTCCTCTACGACGCCGAGGGCGTCGTCGACGATGCGACCTTCCTCATGCTCGAGGCGATCCACGCGCACTGCCACGAGCTCATCGTCGTGGTGAACGGCTTCCTCGACGACGCCGGTCGCGACCGGCTCGAGACGCTGCCGCGCACGACCGTGCTGCAGCGCGCCAACGAGGGCTTCGACGTGTGGGCGTACCGCACGGCGCTGCGGGCGAAGGGGTGGGACGAGCTCGAGCGCTTCGACGAGGTCGTGCTGTGCAACTTCACGATCCTCGGGCCCGTGCACCCGCTCTCCGAGATGTTCGACGAGATGGCCGCCCGCGACGACGACTTCTGGGGCCTCACGACGCACAACGGCGCGACGTTCGACCCCTTCTCGACGCACTCCGAGCTCGGCTACCTGCCGGTCCATCTGCAGTCGCACTTCATCGCGGTGCGCCGGTCGCTCGCGACGTCGCCGGAGTTCCGCGACTACTGGGAGCACATGGTTCCGATCCACTCCTACGCGGACGCCGTCGGCAAGCACGAGGTGGTGTTCACGAAGCGCTTCGCGGAGCTCGGCTTCCGCTGGACGGCATACGTCGACACCTCCGACACCATCGGGCAGCAGTACTACCCGCTGTTCAACGACCCGGTGCGCCTCCTGCAGGAGCATCGCAGCCCCGTCTTCAAGCGCAAGTCGTTCTTCGCAGGTCCTGCCGCCTACGTCGACGAGACCTCGCACGACGTCGCGCGACGGCTCTACGACCACCTGCGCGACGGGACGTCGTACGACCATCGCGCGCTGCTGCGGCACCTGCTGCGCACCTGCGACGTCGCCGACCTCCATGCGACGCTCGCGCTGCACGAGGTCGTCGAGCCGCGCGAGCCCGACCGGGCACGGCGTCTGCGCGCCTACGTCTCGTGCGCGGGGATGGACGCCGTGCGGGCGGTGCGTGCCGCGCGCGCCGCCGGCGTCGACGACGTGGTCGTGCTGTGCGAGCACGGCTGCCGCGGCGCGTGCGACGAGGCGTCGCGCGTGCTGCTCGACGGCGGCGATCCTCTGCGCACGAGCCTGCGCGACATCCGCGAGCATCCGATCGACGCGGCGTGCGTCCTCCTAGGGCCCTCGAGCGGCCTCTCCTTCCCCTTCTCCGCCGCCGAGTCGACGGCGCGACAGGCGATCGACGACGTGCTCGCGAGCCGCGAGCACGTCGAAGGGATCCTGCGGCTGCTCGAGACGGACGACACCGGTCTGCTCGTCGCCGCGCCGCCGGTGCACGCGACGTGGTTCGGTGCGCTCGGCGACGGATGGCGCGGCAGCCACGATCGGATCCGCGCCGCGCTCGCCGCGATCGGCCGCGCCGTGCCGACGAACGAGCGCCGGGACCCGATCTCGCTGGCATCGGGGGCGCTCTGGCTCCTGCCCGACGCCGCCGAGGGGCTCGAGACGCTCGGCGTGTCCGCGGAGGACGCGCGCACGGCGCTGCCGTCGATCGTCGCCTCCAACGGACTGCTCACGCGCCATGTCACCACTCCGCAGCACGCGAGCGTCGCCCTCGTCACGTCGCTCGACTACCTGCGCCGCCTCGGCAGCCAGGTCGGCAGCGGTGGCGAGGAGCGCTTCAGCGCGCTGCTGCACCGCGTGCGCCAGATGGCCGAGGCGGGGCAGCCCGGGCACCACGCGCGCACGATCGTCGCCTTCTCGATCGCCTGGGACGTCGGGGGCAGTCGCGTGGACGCAGAGCACGTCGCGTTCGTCACCGACGGCGCCGGGACGTCGCGCATCACCCTCGTGCCGCCGCCGGGCGCCGTGAGCGCGCACCTCGACCCGGTCGACGGGGCGCGCGTGCTGTGCGACGTGCCGCGCATCCGCAGCCGCGGGGCCCTCGAGCTGCGCATCGACGGCGCCGTCGAGGCGGGCGACGACCTCCTGCTCGACGAGGACGCATCGCTGCGCGTCGTCGGCGCGCTCGTGCCCGGGGAGTCGTTCACCATCGAGTTCGACCGGCTGCGGCTCGACGAGGAGGGGCCCGCCATCCTCGACGCGCTCGTCGACCAGCGAGGATCGCGACCATGACCGCCACCGCTTCCTCCTTCCTCGACGTCGCGCGGCGCCCCCGGTGGATCGGGGCGCTGCTCGCGGCGCTCGCGGTCGCCGCGATCTTCGCCGCCCTCGGGCAGTGGCAGATCGGTCGCGCCGTCGAGCAGGGGCAGGCGGACGAGCGCGACACCGAGACGCCCGTCGCGCTCGCGTCCGTCGCCGAGCCGCAGGAGCCGCTGCTGTCGGTCGCGGGCGGACGCATCGTCGAGGCCGAGGCTGCGATCGACCCCGCCTCGTTCCTCACGATCGTCGGGCGCGACCAGGACGGCGTCAGCGGCGCGTGGCTCACGGCGCGCGCCATCACGGACGCCGGCGATTCGCTCGCCGTCGCCATCGGGTGGGCGCCGACGCGCGGCGAGGCCGAGGCTGCTGCCGCCGACGTCGACCTCGGCCCCAGGATGCTCGTGGGCCGTTACATGCCGTCGGAGTCCCCGACCGTCACCGACTTCGAGGGCGACACGACCGAGGCGATGAGCGTCGGCGACCTCATCAACCGCTGGCCGGGCTTCGAGGGCGACGTCTACGCCGGCTACGTCATCCTCGACGAGGCGCCCACGGACCTCGCGCCGATCGTGTCCCTGCCGCCGCAGCAGCAGACGCAGCTGAACTGGCTCAACGTCTTCTACGCCATCGAATGGGTCGCCTTCGCGATCTTCGCCTTCTACCTCTGGTTCCGACTCGTGCAGGACGCGCGCGAGCGCGAGCGCGAGGCGGCCGAGGACGCCGCGGCGGCGACCGCCGACGAGCCCTCGACGACCTAGGGAGCGGTCCCCGCGCGGCTCGGCGCGGCATCCGCCGCCGGTAGGATGGGGTGCGTGCCCAGGCCCGTCCAGCAGATCCCGCAGATCCGGAGCGCGCTGGCCTTCTACCGCGTGATGGCGTACGTCACCGGCGTGCTGCTGCTCCTCGTCGTCGTCGAGATGGTCGCCAAGTACGGCTTCCTCATGGAGATCGAGGCGTTCGGCCGCAGCGGCGTGCTGGGTCTCGTGCCCGACGGCACGACGACCGGCGTCAACCTCTCCCGCGTCGTGCTCATCGTGCACGGCTGGGTCTACGTCGTCTACCTCATCTCGAACTTCCGGCTCTTCCTCCTGCTGCGCTGGCCGTTCCTCAGACTGCTCGCCATGGCGGCAGGCGGCGTCGTGCCGCTGCTGTCGTTCTTCGTCGAGCGCCGCATCCACCGCATCGCCGAGGCCGAGCTCGCCGCGCTCGAGCAGCAGGCGGCCGCACCCAGCCAGTGAAGGAACCGATGGCAGACACCTCCCAGCGTCCCGTCCTCGTCGTCGACTTCGGCGCCCAGTACGCGCAGCTCATCGCCCGCCGCGTGCGCGAGGCCGACGTCTACTCGGAGATCGTGCCGTCGAGCATCACCGCCGAGGAGGTGCGGGCCAAGGATCCCGCCGCGATCGTGCTCTCCGGCGGACCGTCGAGCGTCTACGCCGAGGGCGCGCCGCGCCTCGACCCCGAGATCCTCGACCTCGGCATCCCGACGCTCGGCATCTGCTACGGCTTCCAGGTCATGGCGGCGCAGCTCGGCGGCCGGGTCGCCCGCACCGGCAACCGCGAGTACGGCTCCACCGCCGTCACCGTCGGCGCCGCCGGCAGCCTCCTCGCCGAGCAGCCCGACGCGCAGACCGTGTGGATGAGCCACGGCGACGCCGTCGCCGAGGCACCGGAGGGCTTCGAGGTGCTCGCCTCGTCCGTCGACACCCCCGTCGCAGCGTTCGAGCATCGCGAGCGTCGACTCGCCGGCGTGCAGTGGCACCCCGAGGTGCGGCACTCCGAGCACGGCCAGCGCGTCATCGAGGCGTTCCTCCACGACATCGCCGGACTCCCAGGCGACTGGGCGTCGGACAACATCATCGAGGAGCAGGTGCAGCGCATCCGCGAGCAGGTCGGCACCGACCGCGTCATCTGCGGCCTCTCCGGCGGCGTCGACTCCGCCGTCGCCGCCGCGCTCGTGCACGAGGCGGTCGGCGACCAGCTCGTCTGCATCTTCGTCGACCACGGCCTCCTGCGGCAGGACGAGCGGGAGCAGGTCGAGCAGGACTACGTCGCCTCCACCGGCGTGCGCCTCGTGACGGTGGACGCCCGCGAGCAGTTCCTCTCCGCGCTCGCCGGCGTCACCGACCCCGAGACGAAGCGCAAGATCATCGGCCGCGAGTTCATCCGCGCGTTCGAGCAGGCCGAGCGCGACCTCGTCGCCGAGGCAGCCGCCGACGGCGCGCCCATCCGCTGGCTCGTGCAGGGCACCCTCTACCCCGACGTCGTCGAGTCGGGCGGCGGCACCGGCACCGCCAACATCAAGTCGCACCACAACGTCGGCGGCCTGCCCGACGACCTGCAGTTCCAGCTCATCGAGCCGCTGCGCGCCCTCTTCAAGGACGAGGTGCGCGCCATCGGCCGCGAGCTCGGCCTGCCGGAGGTCATCGTCGGCCGTCAGCCGTTCCCCGGACCCGGCCTCGGCATCCGCATCATCGGCGAGGTCACCGAGGAGCGCCTCGACACCCTGCGCCGCGCCGACGCCATCGCACGCGCCGAGCTCACCGCCGCCGGCCTCGACGGCGAGATCTGGCAGTGCCCCGTCGTGCTGCTCGCCGACGTCCGCTCCGTCGGCGTCCAGGGCGACGGTCGCACCTACGGCCACCCCGTCGTGCTGCGACCCGTGTCGTCGGAGGACGCCATGACGGCCGACTGGACGCGCCTGCCGTACGACGTGCTCGCCCGCATCTCGAACCGGATCACGAACGAGGTCGAGGAGGTGAATCGCGTCGTGCTCGACGTGACGTCGAAGCCTCCGGGGACGATCGAGTGGGAGTGAGGGCCCGCGGGTCTGCGCTCGGCGCGTGAATCGCTCCTCAGCTCGGACAACGCAGACGACCGGAGGGGTCGTGGCCTAGGGGCCACGACCCCTCCGGTCGTCTGCGTCACTCGACACCCCGCGATCCACGCGCCGAGCGCTCGGGGCCGCGCGGGCGGGATGCGCTGCGGCGGCAGGCGCTCGCTCGCGCTCGCGGCGGCCGCCGAGAGAGGGATGCACTGGGCGTCTCTCGGAGTGCGGCCACGACATGCAGCTCATGCTCATCATGCGCGACGACGATCGGGCGGCGATCGAGCGACGCGACGGGGACGTGCCGACGATGATGGCCGCCATGAGGGCCTACGACGAGCGGCTGCAGGCCGCCGGCGCCCTCGTCGCCGCGGTCGGGCTCGACGCCCCGGCCAACGGTGCCGTGGTGCACTTCGGTGGGTGCCACCCCTCGTGACCGACGGTCCATACGACGAGATCGAGGAGCTCTTCGACGGGTTCTGGATCGTCGAGGCCGCCGACCTCGCCGCCGCCACCGCCCTCGCCGCCGACGCACCGCTCGCCGACGGCATGCACCTCGAGGTGCGTCGCATCCACGGCGAGGCCGACGTGCCGAGCCGAGCTCGCGACGTCCCTCCAGCTGGTCGAGGAGCGCGCGAGCGCAGCGAGCACGCGTCACGAGACCACGCGAGCGCCGCGCCTGCCCAGCCATGCGCATGGTAGCGTCGGAAGGGCACGTCGCGTGATCTCGTGACGCGTGCTCGCCCCTCGGGCTCGCGCGCTCCCCGACCAGCTCGTGGGGAGCAGCGCGACGGAAGCGGAGTCGACGGCACGGCAGCCGACGTCTTCCGGGCGCGGGATGCGCACGTCGATAGCGTCGATGCGACCACCCGAACCTCGACGAGGAGCATCCGCATGCCCGCGCACGACCCTGCACCGACCGCCTCCGACACGACCGGCGCGCGTGTCGGGCGCATCGCGGGGACGTGGTTCCCGCTCGTCGTGCTCGCGGCCGGTGCCCTGGCCGTGCTCGTGCCCACGCCGTTCCTGCCGCTCGGGGCACTCGTGACCCCGCTGCTCATGGTCATCATGCTCGGCATGGGCATGACGCTGCGCGGCAGCGACTTCGCGATCGTCGCCCGGAAGCCCTTCGCGCTCGTCATCGGCGTGCTCGCGCAGTTCGTCATCATGCCGCTCACGGGCTGGGCGCTCGTCTCGGTGCTGGGGCTCGAGCCGGCGATCGCCGTCGGCGTCATCCTCGTCGCCGCCGCGCCCGGCGGCACCGCGTCGAACGTCATGGTCTTCCTCGCGAAGGGAGACACGGCGCTGTCGGTCGCGATGACCACCGTGTCCACGCTCGTCGCGCCCGTCGTCACGCCGCTGCTCGTGCTCTGGCTCGCGGGCGACTACCTGCCCGTCGACCCCGTCGGCCTGTTCGTCTCCATCGTGCAGATCGTCATCGTGCCCATCGTCGTCGGCCTGCTGCTGCGCCGCTTCCTGCCCCGCGCCGTCGAGCGCATCGTGGCGTGGATGCCGCTCGTGTCGGTCGTCGGCATCACGCTCGTCGTGCTCGCGGTGGTGTCGGGCTCGGCGTCGACGATCCTCGCCTCGGGGCTCGCGATCCTCGGCATCGTCGTCGCGCTGAACGGCGTCGGCCTCGTGCTCGGGTACGTCGCCGCGCGTGCCGTCGGACTCGAGGAGCCCGCGCGCCGCGCCGTCTCGATCGAGGTCGGCATGCAGAACTCCGGCCTCGCGGCCGGGCTCGCCCGCACGCACTTCGCGCCCGAGGCCGCCGTGCCCGCCGCGATCTTCTCGGTCTGGCACAACGTCTCGGGCTCGCTGCTCGCGTCGTTCTGGTCGCGCCGCCCGCCGAAGGGCGCCCCGCGCGTCGAGCGCGCGGACGCCGCGGCGAGCTGAGCCGCGTCCCCGATCCGGATCAGCGGGGCCTGCGCCGGTCTGCGCGCTCGGGCAGGTCGACGAAGCCCGCCGACCGGTACGTCGCGATGCCGCGGACGTTCGTCGACGGCGTGCACACGAGGGCGCTCGACGCGCCCAGGTCGCGCAGCACGATCGCGGATGCGACGGCGATCGCCGTGCCGAGCCCCCGACCGCGGTGGTCGCGGTGCGCGCCGAGCGGTTCGAGCACGCCCGGGCGTCCCGCTCCCGCCGACCACACCGTGGCGGCCGCGACGGCCGTGCCGTCGGCGTCGCGCACGAGCAGGCACCGCGCATCCGCGTAGGCCGGCCCCGCGGCCATCGCGTGCCACGCAGCCGCGTCGAACGATCCGCCGTCGAACGAGGCCCGGTGCACCGCGACGCGCTCCTCCGTGAGCGCGGCGTCGACGAGTTCGATGCGCAGGCCGTCGGCGAGCGGCGGCACCGGCTCGGCGAGGTCGCGGCGCAGCGGCTGCCACACCTCGTCGGGCGTCCAGCCGCGCGCGGCGAGCACGGCGTGCAGCACGGCGCCGGTCGGCGCCTCGATCGCGGCGTCCGCGCCCGGCAGGGCGCCATCGACGTCGGAGAGGTCGTCGGTGAGCGTCTGCGCCAGCGCGAGGTCGACCTGCAGGCGCGGCTCGATCGCGATGCGCAGCACCGGCCCGTCGAGCATGCCGAGGGCCACGAGCGCGTCGCCCAGGTGCCACGTGCGCAGCGAGGCGGCGAGCGGCTCCGCGCCGAGCCGCTGCTGCCAGCCGAGGTCGCCCGGGTGCAGCTGCAGTGGCGCGTCGTCGCGCTGCCACGCCGCGAGCTCGTCCACGAGCGCAGGGAGGTCGGCTGCGGGAGGGATCGTCGCCATGCCTCGATCGAACCACGGATGCCAGGGCGCGACACGCCCGGGATGCACGAATCCGCACCGCGGTCGACCTGCGCCCCGCATGCGCGACGTCCTGGATGAGAGGGTCGACCGAGCGGCCCCGCACCCGAGAGGATCGGAACCATGAAGTACATGCTCATCATGCGCAGCACCGCCGAGGCGATCGAGGCGTCGAAGGAGTTCGACTTCGACGAGATCATCGCGGCGATGGGCCGCTACAACGAGTCGCTCATCGAGGCGGGCGTGCTCATCGGCGGCGACGGCCTGGCCGACGCCTCGGAGGGCTTCGTCGTCGACTTCGACGAGACGCCGCCGCTCGTCACCGACGGCCCCTACGGCGAGATCAAGGAGCTCTTCAACGGCTTCTGGATCCTGCAGGTGTCGTCGAAGGAGGAGGCCGCGGAGTGGGCGAAGCGCTGCCCGCTCGGCCCCGGATCCAAGCTCGAGGTGCGCCGCGTCACCGACGAGTCGGACTTCGACCCCGACAACGAGTGGATCCAGAAGGAGCAGGAGTGGCGCGCCGACGCCGAGCGGAAGGCCGCCGAGCAGGCGTGACCGGCCGCGACCGCGCAGCATCCCCGGCAGGCGACGGCGCCGCCGGGGATGCGGCGCGTCGTGCCGTCGGCGCCGTGTGGCGCATCGAGGCCCGCCGCATCGTCACGACGCTCACGCGCCACGTCGGCGACTTCGCGCTCGCCGAGGACCTCGCGCAGGAGGCGCTCGCCGATGCGCTGCGTCAGTGGCCGGTCGAAGGCGTGCCCGCGAACGGCGGCGCCTGGCTCACCGCCGTCGCCAAGCGCAAGGCCATCGACCATTGGCGGCGCCGCGAGCGGCTCGACGCACGCGTCGCATCCATCGGCCACGACCTCGAGCTCGAGCAGCGCGAGGCGGCGGACGCCGTGCCGTGGGACCTCGAGTCGTCGCTCGACGACCAGCTGCGGCTCATGCTCATCGCCTGCCATCCCGTGCTCGGACCCGAGGCGCGCGTCGCGCTCACGCTCCGCACCGTCGCAGGCCTCACGACCGACGAGATCGCCGCCGCCTTCCTCGTCGCGCCCGCGACGATCCAGCAGCGCATCGTGCGCGCCAAGCGCGCCTTGACGGACTCCGGGGCGAGGTTCGAGCTGCCCGAGGCCGACGCGCTCGCCGAGCGGCTGCCGGCCGTGCTCGCGTGCATCTACCTCGTCTTCACCGAGGGCCATGCCGCCTCCGCGGGCGACGCCCCCGTGCGCGCCGATCTCGTGCGCGAGGCGCTGCGGCTCGGCCGCGCGCTGCAGGCGATGCTGCCGCGCGAGCCCGAGGTGCACGGGCTCCTCGCCCTCATGGAGCTCACGGCCGCGCGCATGCCCGCGCGCGTCGATCCGGCTGGCCGGCCCGTGCTGCTCGCCGATCAGGACCGCACGCGCTGGGATCGCAGCGCCATCGAGCGAGGCAGGGCCGCACTCGCCCGTGCCGACGCCCTGCGCATCGGTCGCGGGGTCTACGCGCAGCAGGCGGCGATCGCGGAGCAGCACGCCATCGCACGGCGCTTCGAGGACACCGACTGGCACGCGATCGTCGACTGCTACGACGGCCTGCTCGCCGCCGGTCCTTCGCCGATCGTCGAGCTCAACCGCGCCGTCGCCGTCGCGATGGCCGACGGACCCGCGGCAGGGCTTGCGATCGCCGACGCCATCGAGGCATCCGGCCGCCTCGCCGACCACCACCTCGTGCCTTCCGTGCGCGGCGAGCTGCTCGCGAGGCTCGGCCGCGTCGAGGAGGCTCGCGAGGCGCTCGAGGAGGCGGCGCGGCGCACGCGCAACGCGTCCGAGCGCGCGGTGCTGCTGGCGAAGGCAGCGACGACCCGCTGAGGCCGCCCAACCGGTCGGACGCATCCCTTCGTCCCCTGAGGTGCGAGCGAAGCGAGCCTCGAAGGGTTCCCTTCGATCGCCGTGGTGCACCTTTCGAGGCTCGCTGCGCTCGCACCTCAAGGAGCGGTTGGGAGGGCAGCGCGAGCGGGAAGGGAGCGGTTGGGAGGGCAGCGCGAGCGGGAAGGGAGCGGTTGGGAGGGCAGCGCGAGCGGGAAGGGAGCGGTTGGGAGGGCAGCGCGAGCGGGAGGGGAGAGCGGTCTGAGCAGCGGCGTCCGGAGGCCTCACCCTCGACGCCGTCGGAGGCGGGGGCTACCGTCGGGGGCGACGAAGGGAGCAGCCATGCCGCTGCGCTGGTACACCGTGGTCGTCGAGACCACCGATCCCGCCCGCCTGGGGCACTGGTGGGCCGAGGCCCTCGACTGGGAGGTCATCTACGAGGCCGACGACGAGGTCGTCGCGATCCCGCGCTGGGCGGAGGAGCTCTCGGCGTCGCTGCCGTTCCATCGGCAGCCGCCCGGCCTCGTGTTCGTGCGGGTCGACCACGAGAAGACGACGAAGAACCGCCTCCACATCGACCTCGCACCGCACACGAGCGACGATCGCGAGGCGGAGATCGCTCGCCTCGAGTCCCTCGGCGCGACGCGCGTCGACGTGGGGCAGGGGCCGGACGTGACGTGGACGGTGCTCGCCGACATCGACGGCAACGAGTTCTGCGTGCTCTCGTCGCGCGATCAGTGACCTACCAGGGCGCTCGCTCGTAGTCCTTGAGGAAGACGCCGAAGAGATCCTCGCCGGCCTCGCCGCGGACGATGGGGTCGTAGACGCGAGCCGCCCCGTCGACGAGGTCGAGCGGCGCGTGCCAGCCTTCGGCGGCGATGCGCAGCTTCTCCTGGTGCGGACGCTCGTCGGTGATCCAGCCGGTGTCGACGGCGGTCATGAGGATGCGGTCGGTCTCGAACATCTCGGGCCCGCTCGTGCGCGTGAGCATGTTGAGCGACGCCTTGGCCATGTTCGTGTGCGGATGCCCGGCGCCCTTGTAGCGTCGTCCGCCGAACTGGCCCTCCATCGCCGACACGTTGACGACGTAGGCGCGGCGGGCGCCCGCCTGGATCGCGGCGCGCATCGACGCGCGCAGCCGTGAGACCAGCAGGAACGGCGCGGTCGCGTTGCACAGCTGCACCTCGAGCATCTCGAGCGCATCCACCTGCTCGACCGTCTGCGTCCACGAGTTCGTCGTCTGCAGGTCGGGCAGCAGGCCGCCGGCGTCGACCGCCGTGCCGGCGAGGTGTGCGTCGAGGCTCGCATGGCCGGCACGCAGCGCGAGCGCCGTCATCGACGCCGCGGTCTGCGCCGCCATGGCGTGCTCGAGCGACTCGCCCTCGTGGTGGGGCGTCGCGTGGTGGTCGAGGGCGCCGGCGATCGACGCGGGGTGCACCGACGAGATGCCGTCGAACGTCGTCATCTCCGGCAGCGCGAGATCGGCGGGCAGCGGCGCGGACTCCTGCTCGACGAGCGCGGAGTAGGCGCCGGGGGAGCGGCGCACCGTCTGCGCCGCGTTGTTCACGAGGATGTCGAGCGGCCCGGCCGCGGCGACGTCGTCGGCGAGGGCGATGACCTGGGTCGGGTCGCGCAGGTCGATGCCGACGATCTTCAGACGGTGGATCCAGTCGCTCGCGTCGTCCATCTGCGCGAAGCGACGCATCGCGTCCTTCGGGAATCGCGTCGTGATCGTCGTGTGCGCGCCGTCGCGCAGCAGCCGCAGCGCGATGTACATGCCGATCTTCGCTCGCCCGCCCGTGAGCAGCGCCCGCCGACCCGTCAGGTCGGTGCGCTGGTCGCGCTTCGCATGGCTGCGCGCGGCGCACGTGGGGCAGAGCCCGTGGTAGAACGCGTCGACGAGGGTGTACTCGCGCTTGCAGACGTAGCAGCCCCGCGCCTTGCGCAGCTCGCCGGCGAAGGCGCCCTGCGCCGCGGAGACGAGCGGGATGCCCTTCGTCTCGTCGTCGATCCGCATCGGCGAGCCCGTCGCGGTCGCCTCGAGCACCGCGCGATCAGCCTTGCGCTCCGCCCAGGTCTTCTCGTCGCGGCGGGTCTTCTTCAGCCGCTTCTGCAGCAGCCACGCAGCACGCTTGAGCGCGACGAGGTCGGGGTCGTCCTGCGCGAGCCGAGGCGCCTCCTCGAGCACGCGCAGCGCGACGGCGAGGTCGGCGGGGTCGATGCCGGTGGGCCGGGAGTCGCGATCGGGCACCAGTCGAGGGTAGTCGCGCCGACGCGACCGGCGGGACGGCGGCCTCAGACCGCGACGGTCTCCTCGTCCCGCTGCGCGGCGCCCGACTGCGGCATCGCGAGGTCCTCCAGCGTCTCCTGGAGCGTCGCGAGGTGCTCGCGAGCGATCCCCACCGCGGCGTGCATCCCCGAGCCCGGCGGCAGCGAGGTGAGCGATGCCAACGCCGATCCGAGGGACGTGGTGACGGCGTCCACGACCTCGACGAGCGCGCCGTGTCGCAGCACCTCGATCGACGAATGGGGGACGTCGAGCCCGAGCGAGCGGGCGGTGCCTTCGCTCTCGAGCACGCAGCGGGCCAGCACGTGCCGGCGCGTCGCGCCCCGCGCGGCCGGCGCCGCCAGCGCGTCGTCGTCGAGCTCGAGCATCGCGAGCAGCAGCCGGCGCGTGACGGCCTGCGCACGCTCCACGAGCGTCGAGAGCTCCGACGACGCCGCCTGCAGCGGTCCGTGCAGCGCGGTCGTCACGACCGCGGCGACGGGTCGGAGGCGGGGTCGGGACGCACGGGATGCAGGACGACCGCTCCTACGGAGCTCCAGGCGCTCGCGACGGGCGCGGGTCGGCGCCTCATGCTGCGACCGCGAGGCGGTCGACCGCGGCGAGCGGACGACCGAGGCTCTCGACCGTCAGTCCGGTCGGGCGGTTGGTGTCGCGCACCATCGCCTCAAGGCGCGCCTTGTCGAGCTGGGGGTTGGCCTCGGCGCCGTACGTCCATCGCAGGGTGCTGGCGTCGTGGATCCACACCGACTCCCGACCGCCCGCCGACACGGTCGTGAGCAGGAAGGGCTCACGACGGCGCAGCTTCGCGACGACCACCGCAGCCACGTGGGCGAGTGTCTCGTCGTCGATCGCGATGCCCGTTTCATCGTTGCCGTAGTGCATGGTGCCCATGGGTGCTCCTTCGTCGAGCGGTTGAGGGTGCTGCGAGTAGTTCGTTCGACGAACATATCATTAGTTCATCTAGCAAACTACAAATCGAACCATTCCGCTGGCGCTCATGCCGGATCCATGGGAACGCGACGACGCCCCGAGCCGATGGCTCGGGGCGTCGCGTCGATCTGCGCTAGTTGCTGCGCAGGATCGCGATGAGGCGCAGGATCTCGACGTACAGCCAGATGATCGTGGCCGTGATGCCGAAGGCCGCCTGCCAGCCGTACTTCGCGGGCACGCCGCGCTGCACGCCGATCTCGACGTTGTTGAAGTCGAGCATGAGCGAGTAGGCGCCGAGCGCGACGGCCAGGAGGCCGAGCGCGAGGCCGAGCGGGATGCCGGCGATCTCTGCCGAGTACAGGCCGAACATGCCCTGCGTCACGCCCGTCATCTGCAGCACGAAGTTCACCAGCGCGAACAGCGAGTAGGCGATGAGCAGGATGAAGAAGAACCGCGTGAACTTCGGCGTGACGCGCACGATGCGGAAGGCGTAGAGCGCGAGCGTCGCCGCGAACACCGACGCGGTGCCCAGCAGCGCCTGCAGGATGATGCCCGAGAACTGGCCGTTGAAGCCGAACTCGAGCAGCACGCTGAGGCCACCGATCATGAGGCCCTGCGCCGCGCCGTACGCGAGCACGAGCGCACGGCTCGGCTCGCGCTTGAACGCGTTGACGAGGCCGAGCACGAGACCGGCCACGAGGCCGACCCACATGAGGCCCTGCATGATCGTGCCGTTGCCCGTGAGGAAGAGGCCCATCTGCACGACGAACGCGAGCGCGACGGCGCCGAGCGTCACGACGGTCTTCATGATGACGCCGTCGTATGTGAGGCGACCGGTGTCGGTCGGCGTCGCCGCCGGGCGGTCGTACATCTGCCCCAGCTGCTCGGGCGTGGGCGCGCCAGGCTGCGCGTACCCGGGCTGGCCGTAGCCCTGCTGCGCAGGCTGGCCGTACTGCTGGAAGCCGGGCTGCTGCATGCCCTGACCCTGCTGGGGCGCGTAGGTCTGCCCCGGGACGTACGCGCCGTCCTGCTGCAGCTGCGCGGCGCGCTGCGGGTCCCGCGAGAAGGCGGGGGAGTTCGAGAAGCCGAAGCCGGCCATGGTGTGCACTCCTGTTCGGGATGGGAAGTCCTGCACCAGGGTAGCCAGCGACGCCATGGATTCGCTGTGACCGTGCGGCCGTTCGCCGCCGGCGCACGGCGGCGTCGCCGCGGCTAGCCTGGGCGCGTGAGCAGGCCTCTCGTCGTCGCCCATCGCGGAGCCAGCGGCCACCGCCCGGAGCACTCGGAGGAGGCGTACCGCCTCGCCGCCCGCCTCGGCGCCGACGCCATCGAGCCCGACGTCGTCGCGACGCGCGACGGCGTGCTCGTGCTGCGCCACGAGAACGAGATCTCCGGCACGACGGACGTCGCCGCGCGGCCGGAGTTCTTCTCCCGGCGCACGACGAAGGAGATCGACGGTGAGACCCTCACCGGCTGGTTCACGGAGGACTTCACCTGGGAGGAGCTGTCGCAGCTCGCCGTGCGCGAGCGGCTCCCGCGCATCCGCCAGGCGTCGGCGACCTTCGACGGGCAGCTCGGCATCCTCAGGCTGCAGGACCTGCTCGACATCCTCGACGAGACCGGGCTGCAGATGGTCCTCGAGGTCAAGCACGCCACGTACTTCGCCTCCATCGGCCTGCCGCTCGACGAGCTCGTCGCAAGCGAGCTCCGAGCGAGGGGGTGGGCGTCGACGCCCGAGCGGCTCGTCGTGGAGTCGTTCGAGCAGGACGTGCTGCGCAGGCTGCGCGCGCGCGACGTCGCGGCGCGTTGGGTGTACCTGCTGGAGGAGGGCGGAGCGCCGGCCGACGCCGTCGCGTCCCTCGGGTCCGCGGCGCCGACGTACGCGTCCCAGCGCACCGACGAGGGGCTCGCGGCCATCGCGGCGCAGGGCTTCGACGGCGTCAGCGTGGACAAGCGCACGCTGCTGCAGGACGGGCGCGAGGGCGTGCGCGCCACCGACCTCGTCGACCGCGCCCACGCCGCCGGTCTCCAGGTCTTCGCCTGGACGCTCCGCCCCGAGAACCGCTTCCTCGCCAAGGCCTTCCGCCGCGGACCGCTCGCCTCGCAGTGGGGCGCATGGATGCAGGAGTGGGACGTGCTCATCGGCGCCGGCCTCGACGGCATCTTCGCCGACCACCCCGACCTCGCGGTCTTCGCCGCCGACCACGCCTCCGGCACCGGCCGGGCGCGCTGAGGAGCGCGGGGCTGCATCCCCGGCGCGGCCATGCGCGCGCGGCCGGGCGGGTGCGGCGCTCGCGTGGTCTCGTGACGCGTGCTCGCCTGGCGGCTCGCGCGCTCCTCGACCAGCTGATGGCGTACGCCGAGCAGCAGGGTCTCGGGCGCGGCGCGTCGGCGGTCGCCCGTAGGCTTGGAGCCGTCATGACGGATCTGTGGGGGCTCGACGACGCCCTGCTCGTGCCGACGCCCATCGGGCGCGGCGGCTCGGGCGCGCCCGAGGTCGACGAGGCGCTGCTCGAGGGCCTCAACCCGCCGCAGCGCGAGGCGGTGCTGCACCGCGGTCCCGCGCTGCTCATCGTCGCCGGCGCCGGCTCGGGCAAGACCCGCGTCCTGACGCACCGCATCGCCGGCCTGCTGTCGACGCGCGAGGCGTGGCCGAGCCAGATCCTCGCGATCACGTTCACGAACAAGGCCGCCGGCGAGATGCGCGAGCGCGTCTCGTCGCTCATCGGTGACGAGGCCCGCGGCATGTGGATCTCGACCTTCCACTCGGCGTGCGTGCGCATCCTGCGTCGCGAGGCCGAGCAGTTCGGCTTCAAGCAGTCGTTCACGATCTACGACTCCGGCGACACCCGCGCGCTCGTCAAGCGGCTCATCAAGGACTCCGGCGCCGACACGCTCGGTCTCACGCCCGGCGGCACCGCCGCGAAGATCTCGAAGGCGAAGAACGACCTCCACGACGTCGACTCCTACCGCGAGACCGCGAACCTCTCGGACCCGCGCGAGCAGGCCTTCCTCGAGATCTGGCGCCGCTACGACCACGAGCTGCGCCGCGCGAACGCCTTCGACTTCGACGACCTCATCGCGCAGACCGTCTACCTCTTCCGCGCCTTCCCCGTCGTCGCCGCGCTGTACCGCAAGCGCTTCCGTCACATCCTCGTCGACGAGTACCAGGACACGAACCGCGCCCAGTACGCCCTCATCCGCGAGCTCACGCAGCCCGTGCCGCCGGGCACGCTGCCCGACCAGCGCGGCGAGATCCCCGGCGCGTCGCTCACGGTCGTCGGCGACTCCGACCAGTCGATCTACGCCTTCCGCGGCGCCGACATCCGCAACATCGTCGAGTTCGAGCGCGACTTCTCCGACGCGAAGGTCGTGCTGCTCGAGCAGAACTACCGCTCGACGCAGCACATCCTCTCCGCCGCGAACGCCGTCATCCGCAACAACTTCGACCGGCGCGACAAGAACCTCTTCACCGACGAGGGCGATGGCGAGCTGATCGTCGGCTACACCGGCTACTCCGGCCACGACGAGGCGCAGTTCGTCGCCGACGAGATCGTGTCGCTGCAGACGCAGGGCATGCCGTGGTCGCAGATCGCCGTGTTCTACCGCACGAACGCGCAGACGCGAGCGCTCGAGGAGATCCTCATCCGCTCCGCGATCCCGTACAAGGTCATCGGCGGCACGAAGTTCTACGAGCGCGCCGAGATCAAGGATGCGATGGCCTACCTCGTCGCCGTCGCGAACCCCGACGACGCGATGAGCCTCCGGCGCATCCTCAACGTGCCCAAGCGCGGCATCGGGCCGGCGACGGAGGCGGCGCTGCAGTCGTTCGCCGACGAGCACGACATCACGCTGCGCGACGCGATGCGCCGCGTCGACGAGCTCGGCTTCGGGCCGAAGGTCACCGGCGCGATCCGCGACCTCTCCGCCCTGCTCGACGCGCACACGAACGCCGAGAACCCCGATCCCGGCACGGTGCTCGCCGACCTCATGGGCCGCACCGGCTACCTCGACCAGCTCCGCGCCTCGCCCGACGCGCAGGACGCGGCGCGGGCCGAGAACGTCGAGGAGCTCATCGCCGTCACGCGCGAGTTCCGCAAGGCGAACCCGTCGGGCTCCCTCATCGACTTCCTCACCGAGGTCGCGCTCGTCGCCGCCGCCGACGAGCTCGACGACTCGGAGGGGCAGGTGTCGCTCATGACCTTGCACACCGCGAAGGGCCTCGAGTTCGACGCCGTGTTCATCACGGGCGTCGAGGAGGACCTGCTGCCGCACCGCATCTCGGCGAACGAGCCCGGCGGGCCCGCCGAGGAGCGCCGCCTCTTCTACGTCGGCGTGACGCGCGCCCGCAAGCGCCTCTACCTCTCGCTCGCCATGACGCGCGCGCAGTTCGGCGAGGTCACCGTCGCGATGCCGTCGCGATTCCTGCAGGAGATCCCGGCCGAGCTCATCGACTGGCGCCAGTCGCCCGGCTTCGTCAACGGCCGCGGCGGATCGCAGTCGCGAGCGCTGAACGCCCGTCAGGGCGGCGCGCGCCAGGGCGCGCTCGGCACGGGAGGCCTCGGCGGCCGCTCCGGCTCGCGCTACCCCGACGCGCTGCCGGCCGGCGAGAGGAAGGCCTTCCCGAACACCATCGCGGAGGTGCGCGACAACTCCGACCTCGAGCTCGTGCCCGGCGACCGCATCCGCCACAAGGACTTCGGCGAGGGCCGCGTGTCCGCGGTCACGGGTGCGGGGCCGAAGCGGGTCGCGGAGGTGCAGTTCGATGCGGTCGGGAAGAAGCGGCTGCTGATCAAGATCGCGCCGATCTCGAAGCTGTAGGCGGTCTCGGCGCGCGGTCCTGGGTTGGCTTCGGTCCCGCTGCGCGACGGGGACGGCCGGGATGCGCAGTCCCCCGCTCGCTAGCGCGAGCTCCCGCCAGACCCGATGCCTGCGCATCCCGGCCATCCCCGTCGCTTCGCTCGCGGATCGATGGGCGCGGGGGACCACTGGGTGGTCGAGCGGGTGTGCCGGGCGGGGGTGGGGTGGGCTGCGCGCGCGTCACGGGCCGTGGCGGCTTCGCGCGGCCGTGCTCGGCGGGTCGCATGCCGACGGGGCCGGAGCGGGATGGGCGGGCGAGGGGTGCAGTCGGGCGCGGCGTCGTCCGGCGGGCGCAGGACGCGGGGGTCGCTATCGGGGAGAGTGGCTAGGGTCGGGGCGTGACCGATCCGCTCGCCCGCCACACCGACTACGGCTCCGAGCGCCTCGAGGAGGCGGACGTCGCCGCCGATCCGATCGCGCAGTTCGAGTCGTGGCTCGCCGAGGCGGCCGCGCGGGGCGTCTACGAGCCGAACGCGATGGTGCTCGGCACCGTCGAGGCCGACGGCACGCCCACGAGCCGCACCGTGCTGCTGCGCGCGGTGGACGCCGACGGCTTCGTGTTCTACACGGACCGGTCGTCGCGCAAGGGTCGCGCGCTCGCGGCGCACCCGATCGCGACCCTGCTCTTCCCCTGGTACTCGCTGCATCGCCAGGTGCACGTCACCGGGGAGGTCTCGCTCGTCGACGACGCCGAGTCCGACGCGTACTGGGCGTCGCGGCCGCACGGCTCCCGCATCGCAGGCACCGCGAGCGAGCAGTCGCAGCCGATCGCCTCGCGCGCCGCCCTCGAGGCGAAGGTCGCGCAGGTCGAGGCGGCGTTCCCCGAGGGTGCCGACGTGCCGCGCCCGGCGCGCTGGGGTGGCTACCGCGTGCGACCGCATCGCATCGAGCTCTGGCAGGGACGCACCTCGCGCCTCCACGACCGCCTCGTCTACGCCCGCACCGCGGACGGCTGGGCCGTCCAGCGCCTCCAGCCCTGACGCACGACGCGCCCGCCGCGGCTCGAGGTCCGCAGCGGGCGCGTCGCAGCGACCCTCACTCCGCAGGCGGGTCCTCGCCTCGACGCCCCAACCTCCGCCGCCGCGCCGTCGGGATCGACGTCGTCGACAGCGCGCCGCGCTCCGGCTGCGGATGCGGCTCGTGGCTCTCGATCGCCTCGTCGATCGTCGCGATCGCCTCCGTCGACGCGGCCTCGGTCTCCGCCGCGAGGCGCGCCTCGAAGCGGGCGCTGCGACGTCGCAGCCACAGCGACAGGCCGATGATCACGATCGCGAGCACGTACGCGACGACCGCGAACGGCGACTGCACGAGGTAGACGGGGTCGCCGACGCCGAGCTGCATCGCCTGGCGTAGCTTCTCCTCCGCCATCGGGCCGAGGATGGCGCCGACGACGAGCGGGGACACGGGGAAGCCGTGGCGTCGCATGAAGAAGCCCATGACGCCGAGGATGAACAGCACGACGATGTCGAACGTCGTGAAGTTCGCCGCGTAGGCGCCGAGCCCGGCGAACACGAGGATGCCGGCGTACAGGTAGGGGCGGGGGATCTGCAGCAGCTTCACCCACAGCCCGACGAGCGGCAGGTTCAGCACGAGCAGCATGACGTTGCCGATGTAGAGGCTCGCGATGAGCGCCCACACGAGCGGACCCTGCGACTCGAACAGGCGCGGGCCGGGCTGGATGCCGTACGTCTGGAACGCGGACAGGATGATGGCGGCGGTCGCCGTCGTCGGGATGCCGAGCGTGAGCAGCGGCACGAGCACGCCGGCGGCGGCGGCGTTGTTCGCCGACTCCGGCCCTGCGACGCCCTCGATGGCGCCCTTGCCGAACTGCTGCTTGTACTCGCCCTTCGCGAGCCCGCGCTCGGTCGCGTACGACAGGAACGTCGCCACGTCGGCGCCGCCGGCGGGGATCGTGCCGATCGGGAAGCCGATCGCGGTGCCGCGCAGCCACGGCCGCCACGAGCGCGCCCAGTCGGAGCGGCGCATCCAGGTGCGCCAGCCGCGCGTGATGGGGATGATCGGGATCGCGCCCGAGCGCAGGCGGGAGCCGACGTAGAGCGCCTCGCCGAGGGCGAAGAGGCCGACGGCGACGAGCACGACGTCGATGCCGTCGGTGAGCTGCGGGATGCCGAGCGTGAAGCGCGACTGCCCCGAGATGGAGTCGACGCCGACGAGGCCGATGAGCAGGCCGAGCGCGAGCGAGACGAGGCCGCGCCAGACGCTGGAGCCGAAGAGGGCGCCGACGGTGAGGAAGGCGACGATCATGAGCGCGAAGTAGTCGCGCGGGCCGAGCGACACCGCCCAGCGGGCGACGGTGGGGGCCAGCAGGGTGAGGAGCGCCGTGGCGATGGTGCCGGCGATGAACGAGCCGATCGCCGCGGTCGCGAGCGCTGCCGCGCCACGGCCGACGCGCGCCATCTTGTTGCCCTCGAGGGCCGTGACGATCGAGGCGGACTCGCCGGGCGTGTTCAGCAGGATCGACGTCGTCGATCCGCCGTACATGCCGCCGTAGTAGATGCCGGCGAAGACGATGAGCGCCGCCGTCGGCTCGAGCGCGTACGTGATGGGCAGCAGCAGCGCCACGGTCATGGCGGGGCCGATGCCGGGCAGCACGCCGACGGCGGTGCCGACGAAGACGCCGAGCAGCGCGTAGAGGAGGTAGACGGGCTGCGCGGCGGTCGCGAAGCCCTCGAGCAGCAGGCCGAGGCTATCCAAGGGGGATCCAGGAGGTGAGGGTGCCCGTGGCGGGCAGCGAGAGGCCGAGGAGGGTGCCGAACAGCAGCTGGCTCACGACGCCGAGGCCGAGGCCGACGAGCACCGCGACCCACCAGCGCTTCGCGCCGAGCGCGATGGCGGCGGCGGCGAACAGCACGGTGACGCCGAGCGGCCAGCCGAGGAAGGGGATGGTGACGACGAGCGACAGGAACGCGAGCGCGATGACGCCCATCGTGATCCACGACGTGCCGTGCTCGAGGTCGACGTCCTCGCCTTCGTCGGGCTCGCCGTAGCGTCCGCGCAGCTGGCCGATGAGCACGCCAACGCCGGACACGAGCAGGAGCCCGCCGACGACGTAGGGGATGACGCGGGCGCCGAGCGTCGTCGCCTGCCCGCTCTGGTGGATCTGGGTCGTGAGCACGAGCGACGCGACCGCGAGGGCGATCACGACGCCGACGACGACCATGGCCTCGACCCGGTGCGCCGCGGGGAGCACTCGGGGCGAGGCCGGCGCATCCTGGGCGGGTGCGCCGGCCTCGGCGGTCACGAGGTGAGGCCGATCGTCTGCAGCGTCTCCTGCGTGCGGGCGATGTCCTCCTCGAGGAAGGTCTGCAGCTCGTCGCCGGTGAGGAACGCGTCGGTCCAACCGTTCGTCTCGACCGCCTCGGTCCACGCGCTCGAGCCGTGCATCTCGGTGACGACGTCGACGAGCGCCTGGCGCTCCTCGTCGCTGATGCCGCCGGGCGCGAGGAGACCGCGCCAGTTCGTGATGGCGAGGTCGATGCCCTCGTCCTGCAGCGTGGGCACGTCGGGCAGCGCGATCGCCGGCTCCTCGGACGACACCGCGAGCGCCCGGAGGTCGCCGGACTGCACGGACTCGGCGAACTCGCCGACGCCGGAGATGCCGACCATGGCGGTGCCGCCGAGCAGCATCGTCAGCGCCTCGCCGCCGCCGGAGTTGGCGATGTAGTTGAGCGACGTGGGCACGTCGGCGGAGTCCATGCCGCCCTCGATGAGCAGCTGGCCGGCGAGGATGTGGTCGATGCCGCCGGCGGACCCGCCCGTGACGGTGACCTGCGGGCCGTCCTCCTCGATGGCGTCCACGACGTCCTGCACCGACTCGAACTCGCTCGATGCGGGAACGACGATGACGAGGGGCTCCTCGGTGAGGCGCGCGATGGGCGTCATGTCCTCGATGCGGTTCTCGGAGGCGTTCGTCTCGACGGCGCCGACCATGACGGAGCCCGTGACCATGAGCGTCGTGGAGTCGGTTTCGGTCGCGAGGCTCGCGAGGCCGACCGTGCCGCCGGCGCCGCCGATGTTCGTCACGGGTGCGGAGTCGACGAGGTCGTCGCCCGTGAGGGCGGCCGAGACGGCGCGCGCCGTCTGGTCCCAGCCGCCGCCGGGGTCGGCCGGGGCGATGACGTCGAGCGTCGTGATGGCGCCGGGCGCGCCGTCGCCGGAGCCGGATCCGCCGCCGGTGCTCGAGGAGCAGGCGGCGAGGGCCACGGCCGTGAGGCCCACGGCCCCGATCAGGAGGGTGCGCCGCAGGCGGGTGGTCTGAGCGTCGTCGGTCATCGGTGATCGCCTCTCATCGTCGAGCGCCCGGCGCCGTGCCGGGTCGCGATCTTCGGCGACCATAGGGACGCGGACGCTCGTGCGGCGGCTTGCGTGCAAAAGCCGTGCTTTCGGTCGTTTCGGTCCGCGACCGGAGTGCGCCGCGACTGCCGTTCGGGCCTACCATCTGCTCATGGCTCGAGCGACGGCGCTGCGGGGCCGCCTCGCGCGGCCCGTCGCGCTGCTGCGCGCCATGCCGCTGCGCCGGCAGCTCGTGCTGCTGCAGTCGGCGATCATGCTCGTCGTCATCCTCGGCGCGGGCGTCGCTGCGGTCGTGATCCAGGAGCGGCAGCTGCGCGAGGCGGCGTACGACCGCATGATCGGCGTCGCGTACTCGGTGGCGCAGCTGCCCGCGGTGCTGGAGGCGTTCGACGATCCCGAGCCGTCCATCACGATCCAGCCGATCGCCGAGCTCATCCGCCAGGCCTCCGACGTGACGTTCGTCGTCGTGACCGACCGCGACGGCGTGCGCTTCTCGCATCCCGACACCGATCTCATCGGGCAGGTCGTGTCGACCGATCCGACCGCGCTGCGCACGGGCGAGGTGTGGGTCGGCACGCAGACGAGCAACCTGGGCGAGTCGTGGCGCGTGAAGGTGCCGGTCTTCGGCGCCGACGGGGACATCATCGGGCAGGTCTCGGTGGGCATCCTCGAGTCCGATCTGCGCGCCGACCTCGTCGGGTCGATCTGGTCGCTCTCGGGTCTCCTCGCCGTCGCGGCGATCATCGGCGTGCTGCTCGCGACGTGGGCGGCGAACGTCGTGCGCCGTCGCATCCACGGCGTCGAGCCCGACGAGATCAAGGCGATGCTCGAGACGCGCGACGCGACCCTGCACGGCATCCGCGAGGGCATCGTCGTCGTCGGCGACGACGGACGCATCGCGCTGTGCAACGACGCCGCCGCACGCCTGCTCGACGTCGACGTCGCGGACGCCGTGGGCGAGCGGATCGAGCACGTGCTCGACGCGGACGTCGCGAGCATGCTCGCCGACGACGGGCAGCGACTGGTCCTCGCGGGCGAGCGGGTGCTCGTCGCGCACGCGGATCCGGTGGTCGTGCACGGGCGCACGGCGGGGAGCGTCGTCATCCTCGTCGACCGCACCGAGACCGACGAGGCGCTGCGAGCGCTCGCCGGAGCGCAGTCCGCGGCGGAGGGGCTGCGAGCGCAGCGGCACGAGTTCGCGAACACGCTCCACACGATCGGCGGCCTCATCGAGCTCGGGGAGGCGGATGCGGCGCTCGCGATGGTGCGGCGCGAGGGCGTCGGCGGCGCGATCTCGGACGCGCAGGACTCCGGCATCCACGACCTCGAGCTCGCGGCGCTCGTCCTCGCGAAGCGCGCCCGCGCGCGCGAGCTCGGCGTGCGGCTCACGATCGACGCGTCCGGGCTCGCCGTGCCGTTCGACGCCGACGGCGCCGACCTCGTCACGATCGTCGGCAACCTCGTCGACAACGCCCTCGAGGCGGCGGGCGTGCAGGGTCGGGTGCGCGTGACGCTCGCGAGTGGCGGTGACGCGGCGGCGACGGGGTCCATCGTCGTCGAGGACGACGGTCAGGGCGTGCCGGCGAAGGACCGCGAGGCGATCTTCGAGCTCGGTCGCTCGTCGAAGGGCGAGGGTCGTGCGCGCGGCTACGGGCTCACCCTCGTGCGCCGCGTCGCGCGGCGCCTCGGCGGCGACGTGCGCGTCGACGACTCCGACCTCGGCGGCGCTCGGATGACGGTCGTGATGCCGGTGCGGACGCGTGCGGCGGCGGAGATCGCGCCGTGACCGTCGTGCTGCGCGTCCTCGTCGTCGAGGACGAGCCCGAGGTCGCGATCGTGACGCGCGGCTTCGTCGAGCGGCACGCGGGCTTCCAGGTCGTCGCGGTCGCGCCGACGGGGGAGCAGGCGCTCGACGCCGCCGAGACGCTCGCGCCCGACGTCGTCCTGCTCGACGTGCACCTGCCGGACATGTCGGGCCTCACGGTGCTGCGCCGGCTGCGGTCGCGCGGCAGCCGCGTCGAGGTCGTCGCGGTGACGGCAGCGCGCGACCTCGAGACGGTGCGCATGGCGCGCACGCAGGGCGTGCGGCACTACCTCGTGAAGCCCTTCGACATGCAGACGCTGCATCAGCGGCTCGACGACGTCCATCGCGCCGTCGTGCAGGAGCGCGCGCTCGCCGCGTCGACGCTCGACCAGGCGGGCATCGACGCGGTGCTCGGCAGCCAGGCCGGCCCCCGCCTCGTGCGCAAGGGCGTCAACGACCGCACGCTGCAGACGGTCGAGGAGGCGCTCGTCGCGGTGGGCGCGGACGCCTCGGCCGCCGAGGTGGCCGAGCGGATCGGCATGTCGCGCGTGAGCGCACGCCGCTACCTCGAGCGGCTCGTGGAGCTCGGCGTCGCGCGCGTCGAGCCGCGGTACGGCTCGACCGGGAGGCCTGAGCACAGGTACTCCGCGACGAGCGGCTGAGGGTCAGATCAAGACGCGGACGATGCGGTCGTCCTCGGCCGAGGGTGTGCCGTTCGCGTCGCGGTTGCTCGTCGTGATCCAGAGCGCACCGTCGGGGGCGAGCGCGACGCAGCGCAGCCTGCCGAGCTCGCGGTCGAACGCCTTGAGGGGCGTGCCCGCCCCGTCGCCGGCGATCGGCACGACCCACAGGCCCTGCCCGCGCAGCGCGCAGACGTAGGCGACCCCGCGGTCGATCTCGAGGCCCGACGGCGAGCACTCGGAGGTCGGCCACGTCACGACGGGATCGGCGTACGTCGGGGCGCCGCCGGTGCCCTCGATCGTCGGCCAGCCGTAGTTCGCGCCCGGATCGATCCGATTCAGCTCGTCGACCTGGTTCTGCCCCAGCTCCGCCGACCACATCCGATCGCCGTCCCATGCGATGCCCTGCGGGTTCCGGTGCCCGAGCGACCACACCCGCGTGCCGAAGGGATTGCCCTCGGCGGCCCGCCCGTCGGCGTCGAGGCGGAGGATCTTGCCCGCCAGGTCGTCCGGATCCTGCGACCTCGACCCGTCGGCGGCGTCGCCGACCGTCGCGTACAGCATGCCGTCGGGCCCGAAGCGAAGCCGCCCGCCCTGATGGTTCGACGCGAGCGCGATGCCGTCGACGAGCACCTCCGGCGTGCCGAGGCCGCCGTCGAACGGCATGCGCACGATGCGGTTGTCGGACTCGGTCGACAGGTACGCGTAGAGCGCCGACTCGTCGGGCGAGAGGGCGAGGCCGAGGAGGCCGCCCTCGCCGCGGCCGACGACCCCTGGCACGACCCCGACCTCGTCGACGGCGCCCGCGTCGTCGACGCGCAGCACCCTGCCGGTGCCGCGCTCGGAGACGAGCGCGGCACCGTCGGCGAGGAACGCCAGCGACCACGGCACCGCGAGCCCCGAGGCGATCGTGCGATCGAGCGTCGGGAACGCCGGTGCGGGCGGCGCGGGGGATGCGCCCGCGTCGGGATCGGCGTCGGCAGGCGAGTGCACGACGACGTCGGCAGTGGCGCAGCCTGCCAGCCCGAGGCCGGTCGCGAGCATCCCCGAGAGCATCGTCCTGCGCGTCAGGGTCATGCATCCGCACGCTATCGCCGCCGCCGCGGCCGCGACAGGGGCTGGCGGGGGCCGCCCGAGCGGGTCAGAGCACGAACGTCAGCGTCATGGCGACGAGCGCCGCGATGGCCGCGACCCAGATGACGGGCCGCAGCCGGTTCGCCATCGTGCGCGACGGACGATCGTCGTCGAACTCCGAGAACGCGGGGTCGAGCTCGGGCGGCACGCGGTCGCGCTCGTGCTCGTGCCACGGCTCCCGCTGCTGCTGCATGCTCCCATCGTCCCAGGCGGGGGTCCCGCCCGCCACACGCGTACGCCACCATGGAGTCGATGCCTGCCGAGACCCCTGGGGACGCGATGCTGCGACCCGATGCCATGCACGAGATCTCCGACGACACCCGCGAGGTGGTCGACCGCGTGCTGCGATACGCCCGCGAGCGCGCCCTCTACGAGCGCGTGCCCCTCGACCGCGCGGTGCCGCCCGACGAGCTCGCCGCGCAGGCCGGCGCGTCGATCACGCCCGAGGGCATCGGCGCCGAGCGCGCGACGACGCTCTTCGCCGACGTGCTCGCCCCCGCGTGCCTGTCGACCGACCACCCCGGATACGTCTCCTTCATCCCCTCGGCGCCGAGCAAGGCGGCGATCGCGTTCGACCTCGTCGTCTCCGCGTCGGCGATCTACGGCGGATCGTGGATGGAGGGCGCGGGCGCCGTGCACGCCGAGAACGAGGTGCTGCACTGGCTCGCGCGCGAGTTCGGCCTCCCCGAGGGCGCGGGCGGCGTCTTCGTGCAGGGCGGCACGATCGGCAACCTCTCGGCGCTCGTCGCCGCGCGCGACGCCTATCGCCGCCATCGGGCGGCCATGGACGACCAGGCGCCCGTGCGCCTCGCCGTGGTGTGCAGCGCCGAGGCGCACTCGTCGATCGCGTCGGCCGCCGCCGTGATGGACGTCGACGTCGTGGGCGTGCCGACGGGCCAGGACGGCCGGCTGCAGGGTGACGACGTCGCCGCGGCGCTCGACGCGCACCCCGGCGTCTTCGCGGTCGTCGCGACCGGCGGCACGACGAACTTCGGCATCGTCGACGACATCGCGGGGATCGCGCGCGCCGCCAAGGACCGCGGCGTGTGGCTGCACGTCGACGGCGCGTACGGGCTGGCCGCGATGCTCGTCGACGACCTGCGCCCGGCCTTCGCCGGCGTCGAGCTCGCCGACTCGCTCGTCGTCGACCCGCACAAGTGGCTCTTCGCGCCCTTCGACGCGTGCGCCCTGCTGTACCGCGACCCGGCAGGGGCGCGCCTCGCGCACACGCAGCACGCCGAGTACCTCGACACCCTCACCGAGTCGGCCGACTGGAACCCCTCCGACCTCGCGGTGCAGCTCACGCGGCGCTCGCGCGGCCTCCCGCTGTGGTTCTCGCTCGCGACGCACGGCACCGAGCAGTACCGCGCCGCGATCCGGCACGGGATCGACGCCGCGGCGGCGATCGCCGCCGAGATCGAGCAGCGCCCGCAGCTCTCGCTCGTGCGACCGCCGCAGCTCTCGGTCGTCGTCTTCCGCAGGGAGGGATGGACGCTCGCCGACTACCAGCGGTGGTCGGATCGGCTGCTCGACGAGCAGCGCGCCTTCTGCGTGCCGAGCTCGCACGCCGGCGAGCCCGTGCTGCGCTTCGCCATCGTGAGTCCGCTCACGACGGTCGAGGTGCTCACGGACATCCTCGACACGCTCGACTGACGGGCCATCGCGGCGCGCGCATGCCGCGCGCGCTCGCTCAGGCGCGGATCGCCTCGACGAGCGCGCGGGGCGTGCCGCGCCCCACGGTGCCGTGGCCGGGCACGACGACGTCGGCGTCGAGCGCCGCGAGCCGGTCGAGCGAGGCGGCGGCCGCGGCGGGGTCGTCGGTGAACGGCGCGAGCTGCGGTTGCTCGTCGCCCGTGAGCACGTGCCGCGTCGTGAGCGCGTCGCCGACGGCGACCACGCGGTGCTCGGGCAGGAGCACGGCGATCGATCCCGGCGAGTGCCCCGGCATCGCCACGATCGTCGGGGCACCCGGCAGCGGCAGCACGTCGCCGTCGACGACGGTGCGCACCTGGGCGACGCGTCGCGTGCGGCCACCCTTCGTCAGCATCGTGGCGATGAAGCCGAGCGCTGCGCCCGGGCGCCACGGCGGCGTCGCGGTCGACGGCGCGGCCTCGTCGCCGCGCGTGCGTGCGGCGTCGGCGCCGTGCACGTAGACGGGCACGCCGTGGTCGCGGCGCAGCGCCTCGGCGAATCCGATGTGGTCGACGTCGCCGTGCGTGAGCACGATGCCGCACACGTCGGCCTCCGAGCGGCCGAGCGCGCGCAGCGCGCGTCGCAGGTCGCGTCGATGGCCGGGCAGGCCCGCGTCGACGAGGGTGAGGCCGTCGTCGGCGACGACGAGCAGGAAGGCGACACGATCGTCGCCGAGACGGTGGATGCCGGGTGCGAGCTGCATGATGGCTACGGTACATAGCCTTCATGGCTACGGTCAATAGCCTATGCTCGAGGCGACCGAGGAGGGCGCATGCCGGCACCCGAGCGCACGACGACCGACGCCGTGATCGCCGCCGGTCGCGCCATCGTCGAGGAGGGCGGCGCGGCGGCGCTGACGATGCAGGCCGTCGCCGAGAGGGTCGGCGTGCGGGCGCCGTCGCTGTACAAGCGCGTCGCAGGTCGCGACGCGCTTCTCGCGGCCGTCGTCGCCGCGACCCTCGACGAGCTCGCGAGCGAGCTCGCCGCGGCTGCCGACGCCGGCACGGATGCGCGCGGCAGGCTCGTGGCGATCGCCGAGGCGACGCGCGCCTTCGCGCGTCGCGCGCCCGTCGGCTACGGCCTCGTCTTCGGGCCCCCGTCGCCGCAGGCGCCGGATCCCGCAGCGCTCGCGACCGCCGCGGACCCGCTGCTCGCCGCGACGCGGGAGCTCGTCGGCGACGAAGACGCGCTCGACGCGGCGCGACTGCTCACCGCCTGGCTCCACGGCTTCCTCGCCATGGACCTCGCCGGCGCCTTCCGCCTCGGCGGCGACGTCGATGCCGCGTTCGCCTACGGCCTCGACCGCATCCTCGCCGCCATCGAGCCCTGAGCGCCGGGATCAGCGCTGCGGCAGCTGCTGCAGCACCCAGCGATTGCCATCGGGGTCGACGAACGACACGAAGCGGCCCCACGCCAGCTCGTCGACGCCCTCGGCATCCACGCCCCGCGCTCGCAGGTCGGCCAGGGCGGCGTCGGCGTCGGGGATGACGGCCTGCACGTTGCGCATCGACCCGGGCTCGTCGTCGCTGATGCCTGTGCCGAAGGCGATCGAGCACGCCGAGCCGGGCGGCGTCACCTGCACGAAGCGCAGCGCGTCGGAGACGCGCTGATCGTGGTCGACGCTCCAGCCGAGCGTCTCGCCGTAGAAGGCGACCGAGCGGTCGACGTCGGCGACCGGCACGAAGACGAGCTCGATCCTGACCTCGAGGGCTGCGCCGCCCTCGTTCGCGGTGGTGTCCATGCGCCGACGCTACGCCGCACCACCGACGCGCGGTCGCCCGCGCCGCTACGCGACGTGCGTGCCGAAGAGCGAGCCGATGACGAAGGTGATCGCGAGGGCGCCGACGCCGCCGACGAGCACGCGCAGCATCGCCCGTCGCTTGCCCGCCGCGCCGATGCGCGCGGCCGTGAAGCCCGTCGCGAGCAGCGCGACGACGACCGCGGCGACGATCGACCACGGCGCCCACGACGTCGGCATGAGGATCACCGCGAGCAGCGGGATCACGGCGCCCGCCGAGAAGGCCGCGGCAGACGCGGCGGCAGCGGCCCACGGGTCGTTCGGCGACTCGTCCTCGTCGAGGCGGTACTCGATGTCGAGGTGCGCGCGGAGCGGGTCGGCCGCCGAGAGCTCGGCGGCGACGGCGTGCGCCGTGCGCGGCGAGAGGCCGCGCAGCTCGTACATGTGCGCGAGCTGCGCCTCCTGCCCGACGGGGTTGGAGGCGAGGAAGCGGCGCTCGCGGCGGATCGCGGCGCGCTCGCTGTCGCGCTGCGACGACACCGAGACGTACTCGCCGACGCCCATCGAGAGCGCGCCCGCGACGAGCGCCGCGGTGCCGGCCGTGAGGATCGCGCCCGAGCTCGCGCCCGATGCCGCGACGCCCACGATGAGCGCGGCGGTCGAGACGATGCCGTCGTTCGCGCCGAGCACGGCCGCGCGCAGCCACGACAGCCGCGAGGCGGTCGACTCGACCGGCGCGGGCAGGTCGGGGTGGCGGTGCAGCGCGGGATCCATGCCTTCCATCGTCCGCGCATGCGCGCGCTCGCGCGACGGGGGCGGGCCTGCCATCTCGGCGCCGACGGAGCCGAAGGCAACGGCTTCGGCGCACCGAATCCTCGGGGCGGCCCGAGAGCCGATCCGCACGGGCGCGCGCATCGCGTCCGCGAGCGTCCTCGACCGTCCGCAGACGCCGTACCACGCGCGACGAGGCGGGTGGCGCGACCGGGCTAGGCTGGTCGGCGGCCCCCACTCCCAGCAGAAGGATTCCGGTGGATCTCTACGAGTACCAGGC
This sequence comes from Agrococcus sp. SGAir0287, assembly GCF_005484985.1. Lineage (NCBI taxonomy): Bacteria > Bacillati > Actinomycetota > Actinomycetes > Micrococcales > Microbacteriaceae > Agrococcus > Agrococcus sp. SGAir0287. Next base: position 2,432,297 of record NZ_CP027942.1, on the reverse strand, counting down.
CAGGGACATGTTCGAGTCCCATGGCGTTCCCGTCCTGCCAGGCATCATCGCCGACACCCCCGAGGAGGCCGAGGCGGCAGCCCGCTCGATCGGCACCCCCGTCGTCGTCGTCAAGGCGCAGGTCAAGACCGGAGGCCGCGGCAAGGCCGGCGGCGTCAAGGTGGCGAAGAGCCCCGAGGAGGCGCGCGCCGCGGCGGAGGCCATCCTGGGCCTCGACATCAAGGGCCACACGGTCCACCGCGTCATGGTCGCCGCCGGTGCGCAGATCGAGGAGGAGTACTACTTCTCCGTGCTGCTCGACCGCGCGAACCGCTCCTACCTCGCCATGTGCTCGTACGAGGGCGGCATGGAGATCGAGCAGCTCGCCGAGGAGCGCCCCGAGGCCCTCGCCAAGGTCGAGGTCGACCCCGCCGTCGGCATCACCCTGCCCGTCGCCCGCCGCATCCTCGAGCAGGCGTCGTTCCCCGCGGACGTCATCGAGCGCGCGGCGCCGGTGCTCGTCACGCTGTACGACGTCTTCGAGAAGGAGGACGCGACGCTCGTCGAGGTGAACCCGCTCGTGCAGACGGCCGACGGCGCGATCGTCGCCCTCGACGGCAAGGTCACGCTCGACGAGAACGCCGGCTTCCGCAACCCCGGCCACGCCGCGCTCGAGGACGCCGCCGCGGCGGACCCGCTCGAGGCGAAGGCCAAGGAGTCGGACCTCAACTACGTGAAGCTCGACGGCCAGGTCGGCATCATCGGCAACGGCGCTGGCCTCGTCATGTCGACGCTCGACGTCGTCGCGTACGCCGGCGAGCAGTTCGGCGGCGTGAAGCCCGCCAACTTCCTCGACATCGGCGGCGGCGCCTCGGCCGAGGTCATGGCCGCGGGCCTCGACGTCATCCTCGGCGACGACGACGTGAAGAGCGTCTTCGTCAACGTCTTCGGCGGCATCACGGCGTGCGACGCCGTCGCCAACGGCATCGTGCAGGCGCTGGGGATCCTCGGATCCGCGGCGACGAAGCCGCTCGTCGTGCGACTCGACGGCAACAACGTCGACGAGGGTCGACGCATCCTGGCCGAGGCGGCGCATCCGCTCGTCACGGTCGTGGACACCATGGACGAGGCCGCCGCCAAGGCTGCCGAGCTGGCAGCGGCGTAGGGGGAAGCAGCATGTCGATCTACCTGAACAAGGATTCCAAGGTCATCGTCCAGGGCATCACCGGCGGCGAGGGCTCGAAGCACACCGCGCGGATGCTCGCGGCCGGCACGCAGGTCGTGGGCGGCGTGAACGCGCGCAAGGCCGGCACCACCGTGAGCCACGTCGCGAAGGACGGCTCGTCGGTCGAGCTGCCCGTCTTCGGCTCGGTCTCGGAGGCCATGGCCGCGACGGGCGCCGACGTCTCGATCGTCTTCGTGCCGCCGGCGTTCGCGAAGGACGCCGTCATCGAGGCCGTCGACGCCGGCATCGGCCTGCTCGTCGTCATCACCGAGGGCATCCCCGTGCAGGACTCCGCGGAGTTCTGGGCGCACGCGAAGGCCACGGGCACGACGCGCATCATCGGCCCGAACTGCCCCGGCATCATCACGCCCGAGGAGTCGCTCGTCGGCATCACGCCCGCGAACATCACGGGCAAGGGCCCCATCGGCCTCGTCTCGAAGTCGGGCACCCTGACGTACCAGATGATGTTCGAGCTGCGCGACATCGGCTTCTCGACCGCCATCGGCATCGGCGGCGACCCGATCATCGGCACGACGCACATCGACGCCCTCGAGGCGTTCGAGGCCGACCCCGAGACGAAGGCGATCGTCATGATCGGCGAGATCGGCGGCGACGCCGAGGAGCGTGCGGCCGACTTCATCAAGGCGAACGTCACGAAGCCCGTCGTGGGCTACGTCGCGGGCTTCACGGCTCCCGAGGGCAAGACGATGGGCCACGCCGGCGCGATCGTCTCGGGCTCGTCGGGCACCGCCGAGGCCAAGAAGGTCGCCCTCGAGGCCGCGGGCGTCAAGGTCGGCAAGACGCCCTCCGAGACGGCGCGCCTCATGCGCGAGGTCATCGCGGCGCTCTGACGCGCAGCGGACGACAGGAGGGCCCCGGCATCAGCCGGGGCCCTCCTGATTTCGCGAGCGCCGAGCGCCGGACGGATCGATCAGGGTGCGGGGATCTGCAGCTCGAGGTCGTCGCCCTGGTTGCCGTAGGTGATCGTCGTGATCGCCGCGTAGTCGAAGCCCTCCGGTGCGAGCACGACGGGGCACACGCGGTCGATGACGGTGCCGACGTCGCCGCTCGCGCCGTAGAGGTCGAGATCGCGGTCGACGGTCTCGTAGTCCCAGCCGTCGTCCCCGCCGGGCACCGTGAACTGGCTGACGACGTCGATGAGGGAGCCGTAGCCGCTCTCGGCCTCCTCGAGCGTCGCGCGGAAGCAGCCCCAGCCGACCTCCATGCCGGCCGGCGGCGCGGGTGCGGGGGCGCCATCCTCGCCGGCGTACTCGGTGAGCTGGTCGAGGGGTGCGGGTCCGAAGTCGAGCAGCTCGAGTCGCCAGGTGACGCCGTCGTTGGAGATGACGGCGGTCGAGCCCTCCACCGTGCCGGTCGGCTCGCCGTCGGCGGCCTGCGTCGGCGTCGAGGACGGCGCAGCGTCCGGAGAGCTGCTCGGCTGCGTCGACGTGGGATCGGGGGCAGGCGCGGCGTCGGTGGGCGGCGGCGGTGCGGAGGGCGGCGTGAGCACGCAGCCGCTGAGGGCGAGCGAGGCTGCGAGCAGCGTGGCGGCGGTGGCGAGTCGGCGCATGACGGAGGACCTTCCTGACGGGACGGTCCACCATGGCATGCGCACCTGACGGATCCCCGATCCGCGATCGGGCTTGCGCTCGTGCACGAGATGCACGTGGGCGGGGCGTGCGGTGGAATGCACCCTCCTCGTCCTCCACAGGTGCATCGTGTGCCGTGCGATCCACCTGTCGTGCCTGCTGGCGGTGGGACGGCGTCGGTCGACGGCATCCTCGCCGAGTGATCGATCCGGTGCTCATCCGACACGGCGTGCTGACGGCCGCGCAGCTGCGCCTCCTCGGCTGGTCGAGGAGGGATCGCGACGCCTCGGTCGCGAACGGGCATCTGACGCGCATCAGGGACGGCTGGTTCGCGGAGCCGGCGGCCGACCCCCGGGTGGTCGCGGCCGTCGCCGCAGGAGGTTGCCTCGCCTGCGCCACCGCGCTGCGGGCCCACGGTGCGTGGGTGCCGGAGTCGCTCGGCCGCGTTCACGTGCGGCTCGCCCGGCGCGCCGACGGAGCCGGGACGGGTCGGGGATGCCGACCGCACGGACGCATGCCCCCGGTGCACGACGCGGTGGACCCGATCGACGTCGCGTTCCGCTGCCTGCTGAGGTGCGGGAGCGACGAGGACGTCGTGGTGGTCGCGGACTCGCTGCTCCACCTGCGGCTCGCGACGATGCACGACCTCGAGCGGTGGGTCGACACGTCGCCGAGCCGGTTCCGTGCGCTCCTGTCGCGCACCGCTGCTGCCGAGTCGGGTCTCGAGAGCATCGTGCGACTCCGACTGCGCCGCCACCGCATCGTCGTCCGGACGCAGGTGCAGATCGAGGACATGCGCGTGGACATGGTGGTGGGGGAGGTCCTGGTCATCGAATGCGATGGCGCCGAGCACCACGGCTCATGGGCTGCGCATGCAGCCGACCGGGCTCGTGATCGCAGGCTCGTGGTCCTGGGCTACCGCGTCATCCGACTGACCTACCGGCAGGTGCTCGACGACTGGCCGGCCGTCGAGCGGGACATCCTGGCGCTCGTCCGCGCCGACGTGCATCGTGCTCCCCGCACGAGATGAACGGGAGCGGTGCATGAGGTGGAATGCGCCCTCGCGGCGCCCCTCACGCGCATCTCGTGCTGGCGTCGAGACGCAGAGGGGCCCCGGCATCGACCGGGTCCCCTCTGCTGCGTCTCGACGCGTCAGCGCAGCGCGTCGACGATCGCGTTGAGCGTCGGCGAGGGACGCATCGCCGCCTCGGCCTTGGCGGCGTCGGGACGGTAGTAGCCGCCGAGGTCGACGGGCGAGCCCTGCGCCGCGAGCAGCTCCGCCTCGATCTCCTCGGTCTTCGACGCGAGCTCCGCGGCGACGGGGCCGAAGCGCTCGGCGAGCGCCGCGTCCTCGGTCTGCTGGCTGAGCTCCTCGGCCCAGTAGCGCGCGAGCCAGAAGTGGCTGCCGCGGTTGTCGATCTCGCCGACGCGGCGCGAGGGCGACCTGTTCTCGTCGAGGAACGTCGCCGTGGCGCGGTCGAGCGTCTCGCCGAGCACGCCTGCGCGCTCGTTGCCCGTCGCGAGCGCGAGGTGGCGGAACGACTCCGCGAGCGCCATGAACTCGCCCAGCGAGTCCCAGCGCAGGTGGTTCTCCTGCTCGACCTGCTGCACGTGCTTCGGCGCCGAGCCGCCCGCGCCGGTCTCGAACAGGCCGCCGCCGGCGAGCAGCGGCACGACCGACAGCATCTTCGCGCTCGTGCCGAGCTCGAGGATGGGGAAGAGGTCGGTGTTGTAGTCGCGCAGCACGTTGCCCGTCACCGAGATGGTGTCGAGGCCCTGACGGATGCGGCCGACCGCGTGGGTCGTCGCCGCCGCCGGCGCGAGGATCTGGATGTCGAGGCCCTCGGTGTCGTGGCGAGGCAGCTCGTCCTGCACGACGCGGATGAGGTTCGCGTCGTGCGCGCGGTCCTCGTCGAGCCAGAACACGGCCGGGGTGTCGGAGAGGCGTGCGCGCTGCACGGCGAGGCGCACCCAGTCGCGGATCGGCACGTCCTTCGTCTGGCAGGCGCGCCAGATGTCGCCGGTCGAGACCTCGTGCGACAGCAGCACCTCGCCGGCGGCGTCCACGACCTCGATGCGGCCGTCAGCAGTCGCCGTGAACGTCTTGTCGTGGCTGCCGTACTCCTCGGCCTTCTGCGCCATGAGGCCGACGTTCGGCACCGATCCCATCGTCGTCGGGTCGTAGGCGCCGTTCGCCTTGCAGTCGTCGATGACGGCCTGGTAGACGCCGGCGTAGGAGGAGTCCGGGATGACCGCGAGCGTGTCCGCCTCCTCGCCGTCGGGGCCCCACATGTGGCCCGCGGTGCGGATCATGGCCGGCATCGAGGCGTCGACGATGACGTCGGAGGGCACGTGCAGGTTCGTGATGCCCTTGTCGGAGTTCACCATCGCGAGGCGCGGACCCTCGCGCAGCCCCTCCTCGACGGCGGCGCGCACGCCCTCGGCGACCGACGGCTCGAGCGCGTCGAGGCCGGCGAGGATCGAGCCGAGGCCGTCGTCCGGCGTGAGGCCCGCCGCCTCGAGCTCGGCGCCGTAGCGCTCGAAGAGCACGGGGAAGAACGCGCGCACGACGCGGCCGAAGATGATCGGGTCCGAGACCTTCATCATCGTCGCCTTGAGGTGGACGGAGAACAGCACGCCCTCCTCCTTCGCAACGCGCACCTGCTCGGCGAGGAAGCGGTCGAGGGCGGCGACGCGCATGACGGTCGCGTCGACGATCTCGCCGGCGAGCACGGGCACGCGCTCCTTCAGCACCGTCACGGCGCCGTCGGCGCCGACGTGGCGGATCTGCAGGTCGGTGGCCTCGGGGACGATGACCGACTGCTCGTTCGAGCGGAAGTCGTCGACGCCCATCGTCGCGACGCGCGTGCGGGAGTCGGGCGACCAGCGGCCCATCGAGTGGGGGTGCTTGCGCGCGTACTGCTTCACCGACTGGGGTGCGCGGCGGTCGGAGTTGCCCTCGCGCAGCACGGGGTTCACCGCCGAGCCCTTCACGGCGTCGTAGCGGGCGCGCACGTCGCGCTCCTCGTCGGTCGATGGCTCGTCGGGGTAGTCGGGCAGGTCGACGCCCTGCGCGCGCAGCTCGGCGATCGCCGCCTTCAGCTGGGGCACGGATGCCGAGATGTTCGGCAGCTTGATGATGTTGGCCTCGGGCGTCTTCGCGAGCTCGCCGAGCTCGGCGAGCGCGTCGTCCTGGCGCTGGTCGGCGGGCAGGCGGTCCGAGAAGGCCGCGACGATGCGGCCGGAGAGCGAGATGTCGCGCGTCTCGACGGCGACGTCGGCCGCCTTCGCGAAGCCCTGCACGATCGGCAGGAGCGAGTGCGTCGCGAGCATCGGCGCCTCGTCGGTGTGGGTGTAGATGATCGTCGCCATGGATGCGTCGTCCCTCGTCGATGGTCGGTGGGGGCGCGCCGGATGGCGGCGCAGGCCCGCATCCCAACCTATCGCGGCTGCGGCGCGGGTCGCCCGCGTCGCGGGCGAGGCGGCCGGGAGGCCGGGGCCAGCGCCACTAGGCTCGCCGCGTGCGTCGCCTCTCGTCCGTCCTGCTGCAGGCGGTCGAGTCGACCTCCATCGCGCTCGCGACGCTGGTGCTCACGCTCGTGCCCGCCGTCGTGACCTTCGCAGCGGGCGGCCTCTCCGGCGACGCGGCCGTGCCCTGGCGCATCGCGGTCGACGCGTGGATGCTTGGCCACGGGGTCGACGTCGGGGTCGCGCTCGGCGACGCGGCGGTCGCCGCCGTCGGCACGGACGCCGCGGCGCAGCCCTTCGTGCTCGGCGTCGGCGCATGGGGCATCGGCCTTGCGACGATCCTGCTCGCCGCGCGCAGCGGCATGCGGCTCGCCCGCACGGCCGAGCCGGCGTGGGGTCTCGTCGGCGGCGTGCTCGCGACCTCGGCGGTCGGCGTCGCGCTCGCGCTGACGGCGCAGCACGAGGCGGCGGCGCCGAACGTCGTGCACGCCGCGATCGGACCCGCTGCATGCATGCTGCTCGGGCTCGCGATCGGCGCGCTGTGGGAGGCGCGCGACGTCGTGGGCGACGCGGGCTCGTGGCTCGCGATCGACGCCTCGGCCGTGCCGCTCGTGCGCGCGTCCCTTCGGGCGGGGCTCGCGGTCGCCGCCGCCTTCGTCGGGCTCGGCGCCGTCCTGCTCGCGATCGCGCTCCTCGTGCGGCAGGCCGACGTCATCGGCCTCTTCGAGGCGCTGCAGCCCGACCACCTCGGCGTCGTCGTGCTGTGGCTCGTGCAGCTCGCGCTGCTGCCGACGGCCGTCGTGTGGTCGACGTCGTGGATGCTCGGGCCGGGCTTCGCCATCGGCGCCGGCTCGAGCGTCTCGCCGCTCGGCACGGACCTCGGCCCCGTGCCGACGCTGCCGCTGCTCGGCGCGATCGCCCCGGGCGTGCAGCCGTGGTCGCTCGTCGTCGTGGTCGTGCCGCTCGTCGCGGCGGTCGGCATCGGCGCCCTCGTGCGGCAGCGATCCACGCTGACGCGCTGGTGGCAGTCCGTCGTCGTCGCGGTCGGCGGCGGCGTCGTCGCAGGCGCGGTGCTCGCCGCGCTCGCGGCTGCGACGTCGGGAGGCATGGGCCCCGGCCGGCTCGACGTCGCCGGGCCGACGTGGTGGATCGTGGGCCTCGTCGCCGCGGGCGTGGCCGCTGTCGGCCTGACGGCCGGACTGCTCTCCGGCCGTTCGCCCGAGACGACCGATGGCGACGTGGACGACGACCACGACGACGCGGACACCGCCGACCTCGACGTCGCGGCGCTCGCCGCGGCGGCCCGTGCTCGCGCGGCGGGGGAGACGGGGCCGTTGCCGTCGCTGTCGGCCGACGGCGGGGGCTCGGCATCGTCGGACGGCGCGGTCGCCGGGCGGCTGGCGGACGCGGAGACCGCGCCCGTCGCGCCGCTCGCGGCGACGCAGACCCATGCCGAGGCGGCGCCCGCGCGTCCGCTCGCCGCCGACGAGCAGGAGACGGAGCCCGTGCTCCCGCTCGAGGACGTCGTCGACCCGGCCGAGCGCGACGCGCAGCCCCCCGGTGTCGAGCGCGACCCGGACGATCCCGACGGCGCGAGCGGCGCATCCGGCCGCCGATAGGCTGGCGGGCGTGCTGCGTCTGGTCGTCCTCGTCTCCGGTGGCGGCAGCAACCTCGCCGACCTGCTCGAGCGCACGCGCGACGGCCGCGTGCCTGCGGCGATCGTCGCGGTCGGCGCCGACCAGGAGTGCGGCGGCATCGACCTCGCTCGTGCCGCGGGCATCCCGACCTTCGTCGAGCCCTTCGCGCAGCCCCGGGCCGCGTGGAGCGGCCGCATCGTCGACCGCGTCCTCGAGCACGCCCCGGACCTCACGATCCTCTCCGGCTTCATGCGGCTGCTGTCGGCGGATGCCGTGGCGCGGCTGAGCCCGAACCTCGTGAACACGCACCCCGCCTACCTGCCCGAGTTCCCCGGTGCCCATGCCGTGCGCGACGCGCTCGCGGCCGGCGCGACCGAGACCGGCGCATCCGTCATCGTGGTCGACGCCGGCGTCGACACCGGTCCCGTCCTCGCGCAGGTGCGCGTGCCCATCCACCCCGACGACGACGAGGCGAGCCTCCACGACCGCATCAAGCCGGTCGAGCGCGACCTGCTCGCGGACGTCGTCACGCACTGGAACCAGGAGTCCTGACGTGAGCGGTCCCACCCACGACGAGAGCCTCTACCGCGAGCGGGACGTGGTGCCGATCCGCCGCGCGCTGCTGTCGGTGAGCGACAAGACCGGCATCCTCGAGCTCGCCGCTGCGCTGCACGCGGCCGGCGTCGAGCTCGTCTCCACCGGGTCGACGGCCCAGGGCATCGCCGACGCGGGCATCCCCGTGACCCAGGTCGCCGACGTCACAGGCTTCCAGGAGGCGCTCGACGGTCGTGTGAAGACGCTGCACCCGAGCATCCACGCGGGTCTGCTCGCCGACCTGCGGCTCGAGCACCACGAGCAGCAGCTCGCCGAGCTCGGCATCGCGCCCTTCGAGCTCGTCGTCGTGAACCTGTACCCGTTCGTCGACACCGTGCGCTCGGGCGCCGCGGCCGACGCCGTCGTCGAGCAGATCGACATCGGCGGCCCGGCGATGGTGCGCGCGAGCGCCAAGAACTTCGCGAACGTGGCGATCGTCACGGATCCGCGCGCGTACGACCTCGTCGCGCGGGCGCTGCCGACCGGCCTCTCGCTCGCGCAGCGCCGCGCGCTCGCGAGCGACGCGTTCGCGCACACCGCGGCCTACGACGCCGCGGTCGCCCGCTGGTTCGCCACCGGGTCCGTCGAGGAGCAGGATGCGGCGACAGCCGGCCCCGCGACCGCGGAGGAGTCGGCCGAGCAGCCCGCCGGCGCGGCCGCGCAGCTGCTCGCCGCGATCGGCGACGCGACGCTCGCGACGCCGCTGCGCTACGGCGAGAACAGCCATCAGCAGGCGGGCCTGTTCACCCTCCCCGCCGGCCGCGGCATCGCGCAGGCGACGCTGCTGCACGGCAAGGAGATGTCGTTCAACAACTACGTGGACGCCGATGCAGCGCTGCGCGCCGCCTTCGACCACGACGAGCCGGCCGTCGCGATCATCAAGCACGCGCAGCCGTGCGGCGTCGCGCTCGCCGCCGCAGGTGCGACCGATCCGATCGCATCCGCCCATGAGCGCGCGCACGCATGCGATCCCGTGTCGGCGTTCGGCGGCGTCATCGCCGCCAACCGCACCGTGACCGCGGCGATGGCGCAGACCGTCGCCGGCATCTTCACCGAGGTCGTCGTCGCGCCCGACTTCGAGCCCGAGGCGATCGAGATCCTCAGCGCGAAGGCCGCCATCCGGCTGCTGCGTCTGCCGGAGGGCTACGCGCGCGAGGCGAGCGAGCTGCGGCAGATCTCGGGTGGCCTGCTGCTGCAGCAGCCGGACACCTTCCACGGCTTCTCGAGCCACACGTGGCGCCGCGTCACGGGCGCCCACGTCGACGACGCGACGCTCGCGGACCTCGAGTTCGCCTGGCGCGCCGTGCGCGCGGTGAAGTCGAACGCGATCCTGCTCGCCGCCGACCGCGCCGCCGTGGGCGTCGGCATGGGCCAGGTCAACCGCGTCGACTCGTGCGTGCTCGCCGTCTCGCGCGCCGGCGACCGCGCACGCGGCTCCGTCGCCGCGTCGGATGCCTTCTTCCCGTTCGCCGACGGTCCGCAGATCCTCATCGACGCCGGCGTGCGCGCCATCGTCCAGCCCGGGGGATCGAAGCGCGATGACGAGGTGATCGCAGCTGCCGAGGCCGCGGGTCTCACGATGTACCTCACGGGGGAGCGGCACTTCTTCCACTGACGCGCCGCGCCGCGGCGCTCGAGCGGCCACGCCCCGCACCCCTCGAGGGATGCGGGGCGTCGTCGTCGGCGGCACGCACGCGAGGCCGAGGATGTCTCGATCGTCGAACGGACGTGTCGGCCTGCGGGGTACGTCGTCCCCTTCGGAATCCGTCGTCTGCTGGTGCTGATAGCAATGCTTCCGATGGATCGGTCCCCCGATCCGTCCCCCCGCGGTCGCCAGGGATGCGCGCCGTTCCTAGGTTCGTCGTCGGCCTCCGCGGCACGATCCTCGCGCGGGCGCCACCGCCCCTGTCCTCTCGACGAATCGGTGATCCTCCGTGCTCGACACCTCCATCTCCAGGCGTCCGCGAGCCCTCGCGCTCGCGGCGGTTCTCCTGCTGACGGCGCTCCTCAGCGCCCTGCTCGTGACCGTCTCGCCCCAGGCCGCGCAGGCGCACACGCCTGCGGCGAACCCGACGTGCACGTCCCTCGACGTGTCCGCGACCAACTACAACGGCAACGCTCCGAACCGCGTCACCGTCGTCATCGACGGCGACACCGTCGTCGACGAGACGTTCGGTGCGAGCTTCGTGCGCTCCTTCCCGTGGGACGACACCGTCGACCACACCTGGGCCGTGACGATCGACCAGGGCGACGGGGACCAGTACGACTACCACGGCTCCGGCACGCAGACGGCGTGCGAGGAGCCGCCCGCGACGCACGTCGGCATCACGACCGAGCCCTCCTTCCACGACGTCTGCGGCCCGGACTTCCAGCTGACGGTCCCGGCGGACACCGAGGGCTACCGCTTCAGCGTGGCCGACGGCACGCAGGACGGCGCCGGCGACGTCGTCGTCACCGCGACCCTGAACGACGGCTACGTGTGGGAGGACGGCTCGACCGCGCCGAAGACCTGGACGTTCCACGCGACGAACGAGCCGTGCGACGTGCCCACCACCATCGAGGGCACGCCGAACGTCGTCGACGAGTGCGGCCCCGGCTACGACGTGCAGCTGCCCGCCGTGACGGACGCCGACGGCTACTCCTTCTCGGTCGACGAGAGCGGCGTCGTCGACGGCCAGGGCACGGTCGTGATCACCGCAACCCTCGCCGAGGGCTTCACGTGGGACGACGGCACCACCGCGCCGCGCCAGTTCACCTTCGACGTGACGAACGAGCCGTGCACGACCGGGCCCATCCCCGCACCCACGCCGACCGAGATCTGCGGCCCCGACGGCGACGCGCCGTACACGCTGCCCGCCGACGGCGAGCACTACCGCTACGTGGTGACCGACCCGGGCACCTACACCGACGGCGAGCGCGTCATCACGATCACCGTCGCGTTCGACGAGGGCTGGACCGCGCCCGAGGGTGCCCAGACCTCGTGGACGTTCACCCTGCAGGAGCAGGAGTGCGACACCCCGGTCACGGGCGTCGCCACGGCCGACGTCACGGTCACGCCCGCGTCCTGCACGGCTCCCGGGTCGGCGACGACCGGCGCCATCGAGAACGCCTCGTGGACCGTGACGGACGCCCCCGCCGCGGGCGGCCAGGCGACCTTCGTCGCCGTGGCCGACCAGGGCGCGGCCTTCCAGGCCGGTCTGCCCGGCGTCTCGAGCGACCTGACGACGCGCACCTTCACGGTGGACGTGCCGGCAGCCGGTGGCGAGCTCTGCACCGTCGCGACGCCGCCGGCCCAGCCGCCGGCCGGCCAGACGCCGCCGCAGGCGACCACGCCGCGTCTGCCCCAGACGGGCTTCGACGTGACGCCGATGCTCGCCCTGGGCGCGCTGCTGGCGCTCGCAGGCGCCGCGCTCGTCACCCGTCGCCTCCGCGCGCACGGCTGATCCAGGCACCACGCCACCACGCGGGAGGCCCCGCATCCGAGAGGATGCGGGGCCTCCCGCTTGCGCGTCGAGGCGTCGCGCGCATAGCCTGGAGGGCTCTCGCCGACCAAGGAGGACGCCATGCTCATCGCACCCGCTCCCACGCTCGTCGGCGTCGTCGCCCGCTAGGGCAGCACGACCACCCGCACCGCCGCATCGCCAGCGCCCCACCCGGCGCGAACCTCCCCGGGCGCATCCCGCCCGACATCCAGCACCGCCTTCCACGCGCGTCACGAGCGCGTCATCGAGGAATCCCCCATGCCGTCGCAGCCCGCTGCCCCCACCAAGCCCCGCATCCTCCCGTCGCTGGCGCGGCTCATGCCGTACGTGCGGCCGTACATGCCCCGACTCGTCGCCGGCGTCGTCGCCGCCCTCGTCGGCGCGCTGCTCGCGCTCGCGATCCCGCTCGTCCTGCGCGCCCTCGTCGACGGTCCGCTCACCGATGGCGCACGCGAGGCCGTGTGGCCGGCTGCCATCGCCGTGCTGGCGCTCGGCGTCGCGGAGGCGCTGTGCATCTTCCTGCGCCGCTTCTTCGTGCTGTCGCCCTCGACGTACATCGAGGCGTCGATGCGGCGCGACCTCTACGCGCGCCTGCAGCAGCTGCCCGTCGCCTTCCACGACCGCTGGCAGTCGGGCCAGCTGCTCTCGCGTGCGGTGCAGGACCTCGGCACGCTGCGACGCTTCCTCGCCTTCGGCTCCGTGCTCTTCGTCGTCAACCTCCTGACCCTCGTGGTCGGCGTCGCCGTCCTCGTGTGGTGGAGCCCCCTGCTCGGCGGCCTCTTCGTGCTCCTGTCGCTGCCGATCGTCGTCGTCGCCTTCCGCTTCGAGCAGCGCTACCACCGGGTCTCGCGTCGCGCGCAGGACCAGGCGGGCGACCTCGCGACGACGGTCGAGCAGTCGGTGCACGGCATCCGCGTCCTCAAGGCGTTCGGCCGCGGCGCGCACGCCCTCGACGGCTTCACGTCGCAGGCGAGCGAGCTGCGCTCGACGGAGATCGCCAAGGCACGCCAGGACGCGTCGCTGTGGATGTGGCTGACGATCATCCCCTTCGTCTCCTACGCCGTGTGCCTCTTCGTCGGCGTCTGGCTCGTCACGATCGACCAGCTCACGATCGGCCAGCTGCTGGCCTTCTTCGCGACCGCCGTGGTGCTCAACTGGCCGATCGAGTCGATGGGCTTCCTCTACGCCTTCGCCATCGACGCCGCCAACGCGTCCGTGCGCTTCCACGAGGTCATCGACACCGAGAACACGATCGACGACCCCGAGCGTCCGGCGACGATCGCCGAGCCGCGCGGGCGGCTCGCGTTCGAGGGCGTGCACTTCCGCTACCAGGACGCCGCCGCGCACGAGCGCGACCTCGTCGACGGGGCGGACCTCGTGCTCGAGCCGGGGGAGACCATGGCGCTCGTGGGCTCGACCGGCAGCGGCAAGACGACGCTGACGGCCCTGCCGGCGCGGCTCTACGACGTCACGGGCGGTCGCGTGCTGCTCGACGGGGTCGACGTGCGCGACCTCGCGCGCGAGGAGCTGCGCACGCACGTGTCGATGGCGTTCGAGGACGCGACGCTGTTCTCGCGCTCCGTGCGCGAGAACGTGCTGCTCGGCGTCCCGGACGCCGGCGACGACGTGCTCGAGGAGGCGTTGCGCATCGCGCAGGCGGGCTTCGTGCACGAGCTGCCGGACGGCGTCGACACCGTGATCGGGGAGGAGGGACTGTCGCTGTCGGGCGGGCAGCGTCAGCGGCTCGCGCTCGCGCGCGCCGTCGCGGCGAAGCCCAGCGTGCTCGTGCTCGACGACCCGCTCTCCGCGCTCGACGTCGACACCGAGGCGCAGGTCGAGGCGGCGCTGCGGCAGGTGCTCGCCGAGACGACCGCGCTCATCGTCGCCCACCGTCCGTCGACCGTGCAGCTCGCCGATCGCGTCGCGCTCATGCGCGACGGCCGCATCGACGACGTCGGCACGCACTCCGAGCTGCTCGACCGCAACGACCACTACCGATTCGTCATCTCGAGCCTGGAAGAGGCCGAGCGCAACCGAGAGGTGAACCTGTGAGCGTCCACGGCGTCTCCGGCGAGGACCGCGACGACTACACGAAGGAGGAGTCGCGGGCGATCCGCCTGCGCTCGCGCAGGCTGCTCGTGCAGCTCGTGCGCCCGCACCTGCGGCGCATCGCGTGGACGATGGTGCTCGTCGTCATCTCGGCCGGCGCCGGCGTCGTCGGCCCTGCGATCATCGCCTACGGCGTCGACACGGCGCTGCCCGCGATCCTCGACGACCAGGACTGGCTGCCGCTGTGGGGCGCGACGATCGTCTACGTCGTGTCGGCGATCGCGGCGGGCGTGCTCATGTACGTCTACACGGTCTCATCGGCGCGCATCAGCCAGGCCGTGCTCTTCTCGCTGCGCCGTCGGCTCTTCGACCACACGCAGCGGCTGAGCCTCGAGTTCCACGAGCAGTACACGTCGGGCCGCATCATCGCGCGCCAGACGAGCGACCTCGAGTCGATCCGCGACCTGCTCGACCAGGGCCTCAACGAGCTCGTGCGCGGCATCCTCTTCATGGCGTTCACGGGCGTCGCGATGGTGCTGCTCGATCCCCTCTCCGGGCTCGTGCTCGGCATCGCGCTCATGCCGGCGATCATCCTCACGCGCTGGTTCCAGCAGCGCTCCACGGTGCGCTTCCGCGAGACGCGCACGACGAGCGCGCGCATGATCGTGTACTTCGTCGAGACCATGACGGGCATCCGCGCCGTCAAGGCGTTCCGCACCGAGCAGCGCAACGACGAGGAGTTCGGCGAGCGCACCGAGGACTACCGCGTGGCCAACCACCGCGTCATCGCGCTCTTCGGCATCTACGAGCCCGGCATCGTCGCGATCGGTGCGACGAGCATCGCCGCGATCGTGCTGCTCGGCGGCCTGCGCGTCATCGACGGCTCGCTCGAGGTCGGCGTGCTGCTCGCGACCGCGCTGTACGCGCGGCAGTTCTTCCAGCCCATCCAGGGCATCGCGATGTTCTTCAACGGCTACCAGTCGGCCTCGGCCGCGCTCGAGAAGATCTCGGGCGTGCTCGAGGAGGAGCCGACGGTGCCGGAGCCCGCGTCGCCCGTCGCGCTCGAGCGGGCATCGGGCGAGATCGAGTTCGACTCCGTGCGCTTCGCGTACGCGACGGGCGGCGACGTGCTGCCGCACCTCGACCTCGCCATCCCGGCGGGGCAGACGATCGCGCTCGTCGGCACGACCGGGGCGGGCAAGACGACGCTCGCGAAGCTCGTCTCGCGCTTCTACGACCCGACCGAGGGCGCCGTGCGCCTCGACGGCGTCGACCTGCGCGACCTGACGAACGACGACCTGCGTCGATCGGTCGTCATGGTGACGCAGGAGGCGTACCTGTTCTCGGGGACGGTCGCCGAGAACATCGCGCTCGGCAAGCCGGATGCGACGAGCGCCGAGATCGAGGCCGCCGCGCGCGCGGTCGGGGCGCACGAGTTCATCACGGCGCTGCCCGACGGCTACGACACCGACGTGAACAAGCGCGGCGGACGCGTGTCGTCCGGTCAGCGGCAGCTGCTGTCGTTCGCGCGCGCGTTCCTCGCCGACCCCGCCGTCCTCATCCTCGACGAGGCCACCGCGAGCCTCGACATCCCGAGCGAGCGGCTCGTGCAGCAGGCGCTGCAGACGCTGCTGGCCGACAGGACGGCGATCATCATCGCCCACCGCCTGTCGACGGTCGCGATCGCGGACCGCGTGCTCGTCATGGAGCACGGACGCGTGATCGAGGACGACGCGCCGGATGCGCTCATCGCCGCCGGCGGCAGGTTCGCGAGCCTGCACCGCGCGTGGCGGGAGTCGCTCGTCTGAGCGATGCGGCGGGCGCCCTGGTGGCGCCCGCCGCTCCCGTCACAGGCTCGACGCGACGAATCCGACGCCGACGGAGAGCAGGATCTGGACGAGCACCGACACGCCGATGCCCAGCGCCGCGGCCGCGAGCAGTCGTCTTCTGTCGCGGACCACGAGGCCAGCGATCGCGAGTCCGATCGTCATGAGCGACAGCACGACGCGGACGGCGGTGAAGGCGTTGCTGAGCGGCTCGATCGTCGGCACGCCGCCACCTTGCGAGATGGCGAGGTTGACGGCGAGCTGCTGCGCGGGTGCGGTGAGCGTCAGGAGCGCCGCGACCGCGATGGCGGCGATGCCGAGGACGTTCGCGCGCCGGCGCGGTGCCGGATCGAGCGGCGGCTGCAGCGGTCGAGGCGCGGCGCCGACCGACTGCTGCTGGGGTTGCGACCACGACGGGGGCTGCGGAGGAGGAGGCTGCGTCATGCGCCGATCATCCGCTCGCCGGCTGCGTGCCAGCCGAGCGCGTCAGTCGGGCATCCATCGGGCTCGTCGCTGGATGCGGAACGGGGCATCGGCGCCCGGCGGCGTGTCCGCGAGGGGCGTGCCCTCCGCCTCGTAGTGCGGCAGCGCCCGGTCGTGGAGTCCGGCCGGCGGCAGGCCGCTCGCGCGGACGACGCGCCACCAGGGCAGTCCCTCGGAGTCGGTCGCCATGATGCGGCCGACGCGGCGCGCGGCCCGCGATCCGAGCACGGCGGCGACCTCGCCGTACGCCATCACCCGTCCGGGCGGGATGCTCGCGACGAGCTCGTGGACGGCCTCGGCGAAGGCGTCGCGGTCGGGCTCGGGCTCCTCGGTCACGTCGTCACGATACGACGCTGGCGGAGTGCGTTCCGCAGGCGATCGCGGGTCGTGAGGGGGATGCTCCCTCGAGACCCGCGATCGCCTCCGAGACGAGCAGTGCGGATGTGGATGGCTGCGTCTCGCAGGCGATCGAAGGTGCCCGAGGGGCATCTTCCCTCCGACCACCGAGATCGCCTGCGAGACGCGACGACCTGGTCGCCCGAGATCGCCTGCGAGACGCAGACGGCGGAGGGATCAGGCGCCGGGCAGCGTGCGGCCGACCGCCGCGTACGTGCGACGCAGCGCGTCGGTCGCCGCCTCGGCGTCGCGCTGCGCCACCCCGAGGTAGAGGCAGTCGCCGAGCAGCAGCTGCGCCGTGCGGCTGCCCAGCGCGCCCGAGCGCAGCGGCGCCGCCTCCCGGGCGGCGGTCCGCAGCACGACGTCGGCGTCGGCGGCGAGCGGCGAGGCGTCGTCGTTCGTGATCGCGACCGTCGTGGCGCCCGACTCGCCCGCGAGGCGCAGGAAGCGCACGGTCTCGACGGTCGTGCCCGAATGCGAGATGGCGATCGCGACGGACGCCTCGTCGAGCACGGCCGCCGCCGTCCATGCCGCGTGCGGCTCGGGCCACTCGATCGCCACGCGGCCGATGCGCGAGAGCTTTCGCTGCAGGTCGACGGCGACGATCGCGCTCGCCCCGACGCCGAAGAGGTCGACGCGGCGGGCGCGGACGATCGCGTCGACGGCGCGCGTCAGCGCATCCACGTCCACGGCGGCGGCGGTGTCGGCGATCGAGAGCGACTCGTTCGCGGCGACCCTGGCGACGACGTCCTCCATGCCGTCGCCGAGCGAGACGTCGGAGCTCGTGACGTCGATCGCGGCGACCGCGAGGCGCTCGCGGAGATTCTGCTCGGCGAGCGCGCGGCGCAGGTCGCGGAAGCGCTCGAAGCCGACGGTGCGGGTGAACCGCACGACCGTCGTCGTCGAGGTGCTGGCGGCGGCGGCGATCTCGCCGATCGACCGCGTTGCGAAGCCCTCGGGGTCGGCGAGCAGCGCGTCGGCGATGCGCCGCTCGGAGGGGCGCAGCTCCTCGTAGCGTGCGCGCGTCTCGGTCAGCACGGTGCGCGGCGTGCGTCGCTCGGTCGTCATCGTCGTCCTCTCGGTGCCTCGTCACCGTACAGTCGTGGGCCGCCGCTCCGCAGTCACCGCGCATGTACCCAATGTACCCGAACTACTGCATTCGTGTACGCTATGTACACGATCGCTCCCATCGACGCGAGGATCCACCCATGGCCGCACCCGACCAGATCGCCGCCCAGTTGCTGCAGCACCTCGGTGGCGCCGAGAACGTGGCAGGCGTGGAGCAGTGCATGACGCGCATGCGCGTCACGCCGGTCGATCGCGCCCGCATCGACGAGTCGGCCGTGCGCGGCACCGACGGCGTGCTCGGCATCGTCGACGACGAGACGTTCCAGATCGTGCTCGGACCCGGCGCCGTGACGCGCATCACGACCGCGTTCCGCGCCCGGCTCTCGGCCGGCGGCTCCGACGCCCAGGCGCTCGCGGCCCGGGGTGCGGACATCAAGGCGGCGCAGCGGCGGCGCAACGACACCCCGTTCAAGAACCTCATCCGGAAGATCGCCAACATCTTCGTGCCGCTCATTCCGGCGCTCATCGGTGCCGGCATCGTCGCTGCGGTCCGCGGCCTCCTCGTGAACTGGGATGCCGTCGGCGCGGCCCCGGCGTGGGTCGCCGGCCTCATCCCCGCGCTCACCGCGATCGGCTCGGCGTTCTTCGCCTACCTCGCGATCTTCGCGGGCATCAACGCCGCGAAGGAGTTCGGCGGCACGCCCGCGCTCGGCGGCGCCGTCGCCGCGATCATCGTCTTCCCCGGCATCGCCGACGTCACGTACGCCCTGCCGGTCGTCGGCGAGATCACCCTCGCACCGGGACAGGGAGGGGTCATCGGCGCCATCTTCGCCGCGGTGCTGGCCTCGTGGATCGAGCGCGGGCTGCGCGGCCGCATCCCGGACGCGATCGACATCCTCGTCACGCCGACGCTCGCGCTGCTCGGCTCGGGCCTCGCGACGATCTTCGCCTTCATGCCGCTCGCCGGCGCGATCGCCACGGGCATCGGCTCCGGCGCCGTGTGGCTGCTGCAGGTGTCGGGCATCCTGGCGGGATTCGTGCTCGGCGGGCTCTTCCTGCCGCTCGTGATGCTCGGCCTGCATCAGGCGCTCATCCCCATCCACGCGACCCTCATCGAGCAGCTCGGCTTCACGCCGCTGCTGACGATCCTCGCGATGGCCGGCGCCGGTCAGGTGGGCGCGGCGATCGCGATCTGGATCCGTCTGCGCCGCAACGCCTCGCTGCGCCGGGCGATCAAGGGCGCGCTGCCCGTCGGCGTGCTCGGCGTCGGCGAGCCGCTCATCTACGCCGTCACGCTGCCGCTCGGGCGGCCCTTCCTCACGGCGTGCCTCGGCGGCGCCGTCGGCGGTGCGGTCGCCGGTGCGTTCAACCAGCTCGTCGCGCCGTGGGGCGCGACCGCCATCGGGCCCTCGGGCTGGGCGCTGCTGCCGCTGCTGCAGAGCGATGCAGGGCAGGGCTACGCGATCCTCGCCTACGCGATCGGACTGCTCGCCGGGTACGTCGGTGGATTCGTCATCACGATGCTCTTCGGCTTCCCCAAGGCGCTGCTCGCCGAGCACGGGGGAGCGGTGGATGCGGACGCGGAGTCCGCCGCCGCGACGCCGTCGACGTCGCCGACGCCCGGCACGCGCATCGCGATCGCCGCGCCGGCCGAGGGGCGCATCCTCTCGCTGGACGACGTGCCCGACGCCGCCTTCCGCGAGCGCACGCTCGGCGACGGGTTCGCCGTGGACCCCACGAGCGGCCGCTTCGCGAGCCCCGTCGCCGGCACGATCACCGCGCTCTTCCCGACGGGGCACGCGTTCGGCGTCACGACGCCCGAGGGGCTCGAGGTGCTCGTGCACGTCGGCCTCGGCACGGTCGCGCTCGGCGGCGAGGGCTTCACCGTGCTGCGGGCGGAGGGCGACGTCGTCGAGGCGGGGGACGCCGTCGTCGACGTCGACCTCGACGCGATCCGCGACCGCGTGCCCTCGCTCGTCTCGCCCGTCGTCGTCCTGAACGGCGGCGCCTGGGCGATCGTCGAGCGCGACGCCGAGGCACCCGTCGTGGTCGCCGCGTCCGCGGCGGCGGACGCATGACCACCGCATCCGCGCCGAAGGGGCAGCTCGTGACCGACGACATCCACGCCATCGCCGCGCTCGGCACCGAGGGTCGCAACCCGCGCACCCTCGACCTCGACACGCTCGACACGACGACGCTGCTCGAGCGCATGAACGACGAGGACGCGACGGTCGCGGGTGCGGTCCGTGCCGCGCTGCCGCAGATCGCCGACGCGGTCGACCGCATCGCCGCGGCGCGCCGCCGTGGCGGGCGGCTCGTCTACCTCGGAGCGGGCACGAGCGGGCGGCTCGGCCTCCTCGACGCCGTGGAGTGCCCGCCGACCTTCGGCACGGATCCCGGCGAGGTCGTCGGGCTCATGGCAGGCGGGCGCGACGCGTTCGTCGTCGCCGTCGAGGGGGCGGAGGACGATCCGGACCTCGGCGCCGCCGACGTGGCGGGACTCGGCGTCGGCGCGGACGACGTCGTCGTCGGGCTCGCGGCGAGCGGCCGGACCCCGTACGTGCTCGGCGGCCTCGCCGAGGCCCGTGCGCGCGGCGCTGCGACCGTCGCCGTCGCGTGCAACCCTGGCTCGCGCATCGGCGCGGCCGCGGACGTCGCGATCGAGGTCGCGACAGGCCCCGAGGTGCTCACGGGGTCCACGCGACTCAAGGCCGGCACGGCCCAGAAGCTCGTGTGCAACATGCTCTCGACGGCGAGCATGGTGCGCACCGGCAAGGCCTACGGCAACCTCATGGTCGACGTGAGGCCCACCAACGCGAAGCTCGTCGACCGCGCGCAGCGGATCGTCGCCGAGGCGACGGGTGCGGATCGTGCGGCTGCGGCGGACGCGCTCGCCGCGGCGGGCGAGCACGCGAAGGTCGCGATCGTCATGCTGCTCGCCGACCGGGACGCGACGGGTGCGCAGGCGCTGCTCGATGCCGCGGGCGGCGACGTGCGCGCGGCGCTCGCGACGGCCTGACGTCGCGGCGACCGCGGCGACGTTCGGCGCCCGCGGCGGCGCCGGGCTCAGCGTACGGTACCGAACCGTGCCCTCTGCGTTGCGCAGGCGATTCCGGCTCGTGAGGGCGATCTTCCCTCGTGGGGCGGGATCGCCTGCGAGACGCGACGGAGCGCGGCGTCGGGCGGGCGGGGGATCCGCCGGGGCGCAGCGCGCTACAGCGGGCGGCGGCCGATCTGGTCGCCGAACTCCGTCTGGCCGACGACCTCGAAGCCGATGGCCGTGAAGAACGGCTCGGGGCCGAGCTCGCCCTGCTCCCAGATCGCGTAGAGCGCGTCGAAGCCGCGGCGCTTGCCCTCCGCGGCGACCTGGTCGACGGCGTACGTGCCGACGCCCTGGCCCTGCGCCGTCGCGGCGACGTGCATGCGCAGGACGCTGCAGCGGTACTCCTCGGCCCTCGCCTCGGGGTCGAAGTTGGCCATGATGTACGCGACGAGCTCGTCGCCGGCGTAGACGACGCGCGTCCAGGTCGACGACTGGTCGACGTAGGCCTCGTTCGAGGCGGGCACGAGGAAGGCCTCCTGCCCGCGCTTGAGCGTCAGGCCGTTGGCTGCCACGGCGTTCTTGGCGTTCAGCTCCTCGAGGCGCAGGTCGTGCATGCCCTCACGCTAGCCGACTCGACCCGTGCGCTGCATCAGACCTCGGGATGAGTCGAGCGACCCCGCCGTGCGCGGTCGGGTGGCGCCGTCGTGACCGGATCGTGATCCGACACCTCTTGCGGCGCGTTTGTATGGAAGGTGTACTAACAAACATGGCACCCACCCAGGTCCGCTCCGACGCCGCCGTCGCCCTGCCCCGCGACGCGTTCGCCGCCGGGGCCAAGCGACGGCACAAGGTGCTGCCCGAGCACGCACGCGCGCACAACCGCACGCTCGTGCTGCAGACCCTCCTCGACGAGGGCCCCTCGTCCCGCGCCGACCTCGCCCGGGCGACCGCGCTGACGCGCGTGACGGTCTCCGACCTCGTCGGCGAGCTCGTCGCCGAGGGGCTGCTCGTCGAGCTCGGTCACCGCGAGGACCCGAGACCCGGCAAGCCGGCGACCCTCGTCGACCTCGCGCGCGACGCGTTCCAGATCGTCGGCCTCGACCTCTCCGACGCCACCGCCTTCCGCGGCGCGCTCCTCGCCGTCGACGGCACCGTGCTCGATCGGGCGGAGGTGCCCACGCGCGGCACGCGAGGGGAGGATGCGCTCGCGCTCGTGCTCGAGCTCGCCCGCACCCTCCGCGACCGCGCGGGCGTCCGCGTCGTCGGCGTCGGCGTCGGCACGCCCGGCGTCGTGGACGTCGACGGCGTCGTGCTGCAGGCGCCGAACCTCGACTGGCACGGGCTCGCGCTGCGCGACCGGCTCGTCGCCGAGCTCGGGGTGCCCGTCCACGTCGCCAACGACGCGAACGCGGCCCTCCTCGCCGAGCGCGGACGCTCGGACGCCGACGTCCTCGTCGTGCGCATCGGTCTCGGCGTCGGCGCCGGCCTCGCCGTCGGCGGCGTGCCCGTGCGCGGCACGCGATCCGCGGCCGGCGAGATCGGGCACGTGACGATCGGCACCGACGGCGGACCCCGCTGCGCCTGCGGGCGGGACGGATGCCTCGAGGCCTGGCTCGCGGAGCCGAGGCTCCGTCAGGCGCTCGCCGAGGCCGACGCATCCGAGCACGACCGCATCCTCGACGAGGCCGGCCACCGCCTCGGCATCGCGCTCGCGCCGATCGTCGGCGTGCTCGACCTGCCGCGCGTCGTCCTGTCGGGACCCGCCGACCTGCTCGACGGACCCCTCGCGCGCGCCGCCGAGCGCACGCTGCGCGAGCGCACCCTCGATGACGGCCAGGAGGTCGTCGTCGCCATGACCGCGCACGGCGACGACGTCGTCGTGCGAGGAGCCGCGATGCTCGTGCGCTCCGGAGAGCTCGGGGTCGCGTGACCCTCGAGAGCCGACGGGTCAGCCCGCCGGCCGCCCTAGGAAAGGAACACGCATGAGGAAGATCGCACTCGCGAGCGTCGCCGTGGTCGGCGTGCTCGCCGCGGCCGGCTGCAGCGCAGGCGGCGACGGCGCCGGAGGCGGTGACGAGGGCGCCGAGATCCGCGTCTGGCTCGTCGGCACCGACACGCCCGACGCGGCACGCGACCTGCTCGTCGAGCGGTTCGAGGAGCAGCACCCGGACAGCACGCTCGTCATCGAGGAGCAGTCGTGGGACGGCCTCGTCGACCGCCTCACCACCGCGCTGTCGGGCTCGGACAGCCCGGACATCGTCGAGATCGGCAACACCCAGACGCCCGCGTTCACGAGCGCCGGCGCGTTCCTCGACCTGACCGACCACTACGAGGAGCTCGGCGGCGACGACCTGCTGCCCGGGTTCGTCGAGATCGGCTCGTACGAGGACGCCTTCTACGCCGCGCCGCTGTACTCGGGCGCCCGCGTCGTCTACTACGACACCGCCGCCTACGACGCGGCCGGCCTCGAGGTGCCCACGACGCTCGACGAGTACGTCTCGAACGCAGAGGCGCTCGCGGCCGCGAACCCCGACGCCTCCGGCCTGTGGTGGCCCGGGCAGGACTGGTACAACGGCCTCCCGTTCATCTGGGAGCACGGCGGCGAGGTCGCGGTGCCCGACGGCGACGCGTGGGATGCGCAGCTGTCGAGCCCGGAGTCGGTCGCGGGCCTCGAGCAGGTGCAAGAGGTCATGCAGGGTGCGTCGCGCGCGCCGGTCGACGCGAACGAGACGAACCCGCAGGTCGGGTTCTGCGACGGCACGAGCCTGCAGGTCTCCGCGCCGAACTGGGTGCGCTGGTCGATCCTCGCGCCTGCCGACGCCGAGACGCCCGGCTGCCCCGAGATGGAGGCCCAGCTCGGCGTGTACGCGATGCCCGGCATGGATGGCGGCGCCGCGCAAGTGTTCGCCGGCGGATCCAACATCGCCATCTCGGCGCGCACCGAGCACCCCGAGCTCGCGCTCGACGCGCTGACGATCATCCTGGGGGACGACTTCCAGACGATCTACGGCGAGAACGGCCTCGTACCCGCTCGCGTCTCGCTCGCAAGCACGCTCGGCGACGACGCGTCGGCGCAGGCGTCGACCGAGGCGGCGGCGAACGCGCGCCTCACCCCTGCGTCGCCGCGATGGGCGGACGTCGAGGCGGCCGGCATCATGCAGGACCTGTTCGTGTCCATCGCGCAGGGCGGCGACGTGCAGGCGCTCGCCGAGCAGGCGGACCGCGACATCGAGGCCGTGCTCAACGGCTGAGACGCCCCGCCCCATCCCGACGATGCGGTCGGCGCGGCATCGCCCGCCGCGCCGACCGCATCCGGCCCTAGGAAGGCCGACACGATCCTAGGAGGCTCACCGCATGGTGCAGACCCAGGTGCCCACCGCCGCGAGCCCCGCGGTGACGGCCGTCGCCCCGCCGCCGGGCAGGCGGCCCGCGACGCGCGAGCGTCGCCGCGCGGGCGCGCTGCCGTACGCGCTGCTCGCGCCCGCGACGATCGTCGTGCTCGCGATCATCGGCTGGCCGCTCGTGCAGCTCGTGATCCTCTCCTTCCAGGAGTTCGGACGCGCGCAGGCCTTCGGACGGCCCGCCGAGTGGGTGGGCGTCGACAACTACGTGCGCGTGCTCACCGACCCCGTCTTCTGGGAGGTGCTCGGTCGCACCGCAGGCTTCGCGGCCGTGTGCGTCGCCGTCACGATGCTGCTCGGCACCCTCGTCGCGCTGCTCATGCAGCGGCTCCCGACGCCCTTCCGCATCCTCGTGAGCGTCGGCCTGCTGCTCGCGTGGGCCATGCCCGCGCTGACGGCGACGATCGTGTGGGGATGGATGGTCGACACCGAGTACGGCGTCGTCAACCAGCTGCTGCGCGACGGCCTGGGCCTCGCGCAGTTCGACCGGCACTCCTGGCTCATCGAGCCCATGTCGTTCCTCGGCGTCGCCGTCGTCATCATCGTCTGGGGTGCCGTGCCGTTCGTCGCCTTCACCGTCTTCGCGGGCCTCACGCAGGTGCCCGACGAGCAGCTCGAGGCCGCGGCGCTCGACGGCGCAGGCCCCGTGCAGCGCTTCACCGCGATCGTGCTGCCGCAGATCGCGCCCATCCTCGTCATCGCGACGATCCTGCAGATCATCTGGGACCTGCGGGTCTTCACGCAGATCTTCGCCCTGCAGGACATCGGCGGCATCCGCGCCGAGACGTCGACGCTCGGCGTGTACATCTACCAGACCGCCATCGCCGGCGGGGAGTTCGGCGAGGGCGGCGCGCTCGCGATCATCACGATGGCCGCGATCTCGATCGCGTCGATCGCGCTCGTGCGCCGCATGCTGCGGAGCGAGTCGTGAGGCGCTCGGCCGCCGCCCGCGGCATGACGGTGCTGTGGTGCGCCGTCGCGGTCGTCGTCTTCGTCTGCTCCGTCTTCCCCGTCTTCTGGATGGTGAAGACCTCGTTCCAGCCCAACAGCGACGTGCGCACGCCCGAGCTGCAGCTGTGGCCCGAGACGTTCACGCTGCGCAACTACGAGACGGTGCTCTTCGACCCGGGCCGCACGCCCTTCCTGCCCGCCCTCGGCACGTCGCTGATCGCGACGCTCGCGACCGTCCTCATCGCGGCCGTCCTCGCGTTCCTCGCCGCCGTCGCGATCTCGCGGTTCCGCTTCCGCAGCCGCCGCGCGTTCATCGTCGCGATCCTCGTCATCCAGATGCTGCCGCTCGAGGCGATGATGGTCTCGCTCTACCGCGTGCTCGACGGCTGGCAGCTGCTGAACACGATCCTCGCCCTCGTGCTCGTGTACACGGCGACGGTGCTGCCCTTCACGATCTGGACGCTGCGCGGCTTCGTCGACGGCGTGCCGATCGAGCTCGAGGAGGCGGCGATGATCGACGGCTGCTCGCGCATCGGCGCGTTCCTGCGCGTCACCTTCCCGCTCCTCGCGCCCGGACTCGTCGCCACCGGCGTCTTCGCCTTCATCCAGGCCTGGAACGAGTTCCTCATCGCCCTCATCGTCAACACCGACCCGCAGCTCATGACGCTGCCCGTGTGGCTGCGCACGTTCCTCGCGCTCAACGGCACGACGAACTGGGCGGCGATCATGGCCGGCTCGACGCTCATGGCGATCCCCGTCGTCGTGTTCTTCCTCATCGTGCAGGGGCGGATGACGAGCGGGCTCGTGAGCGGGGCGGTGAAGGGATGAGCGCGCTGCTGCACGACGTGCGGGCGACGCTCATGCCGGGCTTCGCGGGCACGACGCTGCCGACGTGGGTCGCGGATCGACTCGGTGACGGGCTCGCCTCCGTCTGCCTGTACGGCGAGAACGCGCCCGACGCGGCGACGCTGCGCGGCCTTGCCGGCGCGGTGCGGGCGGTCCGTGCCGACGCGATCGTCGCGATCGACGAGGAGGGCGGCGACGTCACGCGCATCCACTACGCCACGGGCGCGCCGTACCCGGGCGCCGCGGTGCTCGGACGGGCCGACGACGTGGGCTGGACGCGCGACGTCGGCGCACGCGTGGGCCGCGACGTGCGGGCGGCGGGCGCCACGCTGACGTTCGGCCCCGTCGCGGACGTGAACGTGGATCCGCGCAACCCCGTCATCGGCGTGCGATCGTTCGGCGCCGACGCCGCGCTCGCGGCCAGGCACGTCGCGGCATGGGTCGCAGGCGTGCAGTCCACGGGGGTCGCGGCCAGCGCCAAGCACTTCCCCGGGCATGGGGACACCGCGGTCGACTCGCACCTGGGGCTGCCGATCGTGCACGCGTCCGAGGGTGTGCTGCGCTCGCGAGAGCTCGCGCCGTTCCGCGCGGCGATCGAGGCGGGCGTCGCGACGATCATGACGAGCCACATCGTGCTGCCCGCGTTCGACGACGTGCCGGCGACGCTCTCCTCGCGCATCCTCCAGGGGCTGCTGCGCGACGAGCTCGGCTTCGCAGGCGTCATCGTGTCGGACGCGCTCGACATGGCCGGCGCCTCCGGCGAGACCGGCATCCCCGAGGCCGCCGTGCGCGCGCTCGCCGCGGGCTGCGACCTGCTGTGCCTCGGCACCGCGACGGGGGCCGAGGGCATGGCCGCGATCGAGGAGGCCGTGCTCGCCGCCGTCGACGACGGGCGGCTCGCGCGGTCGCGGCTCGCGGAGGCGGCGGCGCGCGTGCGCGCGCTCGCGGCCGCCGCACCGCCGCCGACGCTCGACGAGGTCGCGGGCGTCGACGACGACGAGCTCGACCGCATCGCCGCGACCTTCTCGCTGTCGGAGCACGCGAGCGCGTGGCTGCAGCGCTTCCGCGGCGCCGATCGCACGACCACGGTCGTGCGCATCGAGCGCGCCGCGAACATCGCCGCCGGTGCCGTGCCGTGGGATCCGTTCGACGCCGCGGTCGTCGTCGAGCCGGGGGTCGTGCCCGAGCTCGAGCCCGGACCCGTCGTGGTCGTCGGCAAGGACCTCGAGCGCGGCGACGCGACCCGCGCGACGATCGACGGGCTCCGCGCGCGGCACGACGTGCTCGCGATCGACCTCGGCTGGTCGACGGGCGAGGTCGCTGACGTCGCGACGTTCGGCGCGTCGGCCGCGGTCGGCGCCGCCGTGCGGCGCTGGATCGAGCGCGCGTGATGCGCCTGGGGATCGACGTCGGGGGCACGAAGACCGCGGCGGTGCTGCTCGACGCGCGGGGCGTCGTCGTCGGCCAGCATCGGGTGCCGACCCTGCGCGGCGAGGGTGTCGTCGACTCAGTGCTCGCCGCCGCACGACCGGTGCTGCGGCACGCGGGCGTCGACGTCGACGCGCTCGACGGCGTGGGCCTCGGCATCCCGGGCGTCGTCGGGCACGATCGCTCGACCATCCGCGACGCCGTGCACCTCGGCATCGACGCGTTCGACGTCGGCGCCGCCGTCGGCGAGCGCCTCGGCGTGCGCGTGCTCGTCGAGAACGACGTCAACGCCGCCGTCGTCGGCGCGCGCCACCTGCTCGGCGACGCCTCCGACGCGTTCGCCTACCTCGGGCTCGGCACGGGGATCGCCGCCGGCATCCTGCTCGACGGCGCCGTCTGGCGCGGCGCGACGGGCGTCGCCGGCGAGATCGGCCACGTGCCGGTGCCGGGTGCGACCGGTCGATGCCGATGCGGGCAGACGGGATGCCTCGAGACCGTCGCGGCGGGCTGGGCGCTCGCCGAGCGCTGGGACGAGCCGTGGCCCGCCGCGCGGATGCTCGCGGCGGCGCGGGCGGGATCCGCGCAGGCGACCGCCGAGTGGGAGGCGGTCGTCGACGGCATCGCGCACGCCGTCCGCCTCCTCGTGCTCACGCTCGACGTCGGCACGATCGCGATCGGTGGCGGCCTGCGCGAGCTCGGCGCGCCGCTCCTCGACGGCATCCGGGAGCGCCTCGGCGAGTGGGCGCTCGCGTCGCCGTTCGTCGCCGCGGTGGCGATACCGTCGAGGGTGCACATGGTCCCCGCGGGCAGCCAGCCCGCCGCCGTCGGGGCCGCGATCGTGGGGAGCAGCGCGTGGAAGTCGTGATCGTCGCAGGACCGGTCGAGGTCGGAGCGTTCGCAGCGGGGCGCATCGCCGACCTCGTGAGCGGCAAGCCCGAGGCCGTGCTCGGCGTCGCGACCGGATCCAGCCCGCTCGAGACCTACCGCGCGCTCGCCGCTCGTCGCGGCGCGGGACTCGACCTCTCGCGCGTCTCGGCGTTCGCCCTCGACGAGTACGTCGGCATCGCGCACGACCATCCGGAGTCGTACCACGCGGTCGTCGCCCGCGAGGTCGCCCTGCCGCTGGGCCTCGATCCGTCGCGCGTGCACGTGCCCGACGGACTCGCCGCCGACCTCGACGCCGCGGCCGCGGGCTACGAGGCGCAGATCGTCGCCGCGGGCGGCGTCGACCTGCAGCTGCTCGGCATCGGCGCGAACGGACACATCGGCTTCAACGAGCCCACCTCCTCCCTCTCCTCGCGCACGCGCGTGAAGACGCTCGCCCCGCGCACGCGCCAGGACAATGCGCGCTTCTTCGACAGCCCGGACGAGGTGCCGATGCACTGCCTCACGCAGGGCCTCGGCACGATCCTCGACGCGCGTCGAGCGCTGCTCGTCGCGCAGGGCGCATCGAAGGCGCACGCGATCGCCCAGATCGTCGAGGGGCCCGTGTCGTCGATGTGGCCGGGATCCGTGCTGCAGCTGCACCGCCACGCGACCGTCGTGATCGACGAGGCCGCGGCCGCCGAGCTCACGCTCACCGACTACTACCGCTCCACGGTCGAGCACCGCGGGGTCGTGCAGCCCGACGCCTGACGGATGGGAGGAGTTCGGCCGGCGACCCGACATCCGGCCGAGAACCTCAATCCTGCGGGACGAGGGTGCCGCGGGAGAGGACCGCGGCGACGTGGAGGCGGTCGTCGAGCACGACGACGTCCGCGACGCGGCCGGGCGCGATCGACCCGAAGCGGTCGTCGACGCCGAGCGCCCGCGCCGGCACGCGCGTCGCGGCGTCGATCGCCGCAGGCAGCGGCACGCCCGCGTCGACCGCGACGCGCACGGCGCGGTCCATCGTGAGCGTCGAGCCGGCGATCGAGCCGCCCTCGCGCAGCCGCGGCACGCCGTCCGTCACCGTCACCGCGAGCGAGCCGAGCATCCAGTCGCCGTCGGGCTGCCCCGCGGCCGCCATCGCGTCGGTGACGAGCGCCACCCGACCGGGCGCCGCCTCGAACAGCAGCCGCACCATGCGCGGATGCACGTGCACGCCATCGGCGATGACCTCGATCGTCACGCGCTCGTCGTCGAACGCCGCGGGCAGTACGCCGGGGGCGCGATGGTCGAGGCCGCGCATGCCGTTGAAGGCGTGCGTCACGAGCGTCGCCCCCGCGTCGAACGCGGCGGCACCCTGCTCGACGACGGCGTCGGTGTGGCCGACGGCCACGCGCCAGCCGCGCTGCGCGAGCGCGGTGACGGCATCCATGCCCCCGTCGAGCTCGGGCGCGAGGGTGATCATGGCCGGCATCGCGCCGACGGCCGCGACGAGGGCGTCGATCGACGCGGCGTCGGGATCGCGCAGCAGCGCGGCGTCGTGGGCGCCCTTGCGGGCCTCGGCGATGCACGGGCCCTCGAGGTGGACGCCGAGCAGCCGATCGTCGCGCGCCGCCACCGCCGCGATCGCGCCCGCGCGCGCCGTCATGTCGTCGAGCGATCCCGTGACGAGGGATGCGAGCTGCCGCGTCGTGCCGTGCGCGCGATGGAACGCCATCGCCCGCTCGATCGCCGCCTCGCCGTCGTCGAACGCGACGCCCGCGCCGCCGTGGCAGTGCAGGTCGACGAAGCCGGGAGCGACGATCGCGCCCGCGATCGTGCGGTCCGCCGTCGGCGCCGACCCGTTGCCGACCTCGACGATCCGGCCCGACTCGACGAGCGCCCACGCGTCGTCGAGGTCGCGGCCATCGCTCACGATGCGACCCCGCAGCAGCGTCGTGCCGACGTCGATCCCCGTCACCTGCTCCACCCCTCGACCCTACGCGCGCGCGTCCTGACCGGCATCCGCGCGGCTCTAGGCTGGAAGGCATGTCGAAGGTCCTCTCCTCCCTGCCCGTCGGCGAGCGCGTCGGCATCGCCTTCTCGGGAGGGCTCGACACCTCCGTCGCCGTGGCGTGGATGCGCCACAACGGTGCCGTGCCCTTCACGTACACCGCGAACATCGGCCAGTACGACGAGCCCGACATCGACGCCGTGCCCGGCCGCGCGCTCGAGTACGGCGCCGAGCAGGCGCGGCTCGTCGACGCGCGCGAGATGCTCGTCGAGGAGGGCTTCGTCGCCCTGCAGTGCGGCGCCTTCCACATCCGCTCCGGCGGTCGCACGTACTTCAACACCACGCCGCTCGGCCGCGCCGTGACGGGCACGATGCTCGTGCGCGCCATGAAGGAGGACGGCGTCGACATCTGGGGCGACGGCTCGACCTACAAGGGCAACGACATCGAGCGGTTCTACCGCTACGGTCTCCTCGCCCACCCTGGCCTGCGCATCTACAAGCCGTGGCTCGACGCGCAGTTCGTCGAGGAGCTCGGCGGTCGCGCCGAGATGTCGGCGTGGCTCGTCGAGCACGGCTTCGGCTACCGCGACTCCGCCGAGAAGGCGTACTCGACCGACGCGAACATCTGGGGCGCGACGCACGAGGCGAAGGACCTCGAGCAGCTCGACGCCTCCGTGCTCATCGTCGAGCCCATCATGGGCGTCGCGTCGTGGCGCGAGGACGTCGAGATCGCGACCGAGGACGTGACGATCGGCTTCGAGGCCGGCCGCCCCGTGACGGTGAACGGCGTCGAGCTGGGCGCCGTCGCGCTCGTCGACGAGGTGAACCGCATCGGCGGGCGCCACGGCATCGGCGTCTCGGACCAGATCGAGAACCGCATCATCGAGGCGAAGTCGCGCGGCATCTACGAGGCGCCCGGCATGGCGCTGCTGCACATCGCCTACGAGCGCCTCCTCAACGCCATCCACAACGAGGACACCGTCGCGACCTACCACGGCGAGGGCCGTCGCCTGGGTCGCTACATGTACGAGGGCCGTTGGCTCGACCCGCAGTCGCTCATGCTGCGCGAGTCGATCGTGCGCTGGGTCGCGTCGGCCGTCACCGGCACCGTCACGCTGCGCCTGCGCCGCGGCGACGACTACACGATCCTCGACACGACGGGCCCCTCGCTGTCGTACCACCCCGAGAAGCTGTCGATGGAGCGCGTCGGCGACGCCGCGTTCGGACCGACCGAGCGCATCGGTCAGCTCACGATGCGGAACCTCGACATCGCCGACTCGCGGCAGCGCCTCGAGCAGTACGCGGCATCCGGCCTCGTCACCGGTGAGACTGCGACCCTCATCGGCGAGCTCGAGGAGGGTGGCGCTGCGCTCATCGCGAGCGGCGGCTCGGCGACCGACGCCGACCTCGACTCGCTCGACGAGGCGGGGGAGCGCGCGGCGTTCGACGCCGGCACCGACTGACTCGTCGCGGGGAACCCGCACGCGTTCGAGCGCCGTCTCCCCGATCGAGGGGGACGGCGCTCGCGCCGTCCGGGGGACATCTGCAATCCGAGACGTCGACGACTCCGAACGCGTGCGCGCGTACGCCCGACGCGCCGTCCGACGCAAGGGTCTGTCTCCGCCAGGCGTCTGAGGTGTCCACTGGTCGCGTACCGGGGGAGGTGCCGCATGGATGCGTCGAGAGCGAAGGCTCTCCGCTCCCGTGCGCTGCGGCTGCTGCTCGGCTCGCTCGTCGTCGGTGGCGGTGCGGTCGTCGCGGGGCTCGTGCTCGCCGCTCCTGACGCCTCGGCGGACGACGGCTCGACGCTCGAGGGCGTCCTCTCGTCCACCTCGCAGTCGCTCGGCGACACGACGGTCGACGTCGTGCAGCAGACCGTCGCCGTCGTGGCACCGGTCACCGCGCCGGTCGAGTCGATCGCGGGGCCGGCCGTCGCCGCTGCGGCGCCGATCGTGCAGTCGGCGGCCGTGCCCGTGACCCAGGTCGCAGCACCCGTCGTGCAGCTCGCGCAGCCCGTCGTCTCGGCGCTGCCGCCCGTCGCCGCCGTCCTCACGCCCGTCGTCGACAGCCTCGAGGAGGCCGTGGTCGCGGTGCCCATCGTGCGCGACGTCGTCGAGCCGGTCGGCGCGATCGTCGACCCTGTGGTCGAGGTCGTCGACGACGACGCCGTCGCCGCACCCATCGCGAGCGGCGCCGAGGTCCCCCCGATGGTCGTGGATGCATCCTCGTCCGGCCCCTGGGCGGGCGTCGCGTCGAGTCGGGCGGCATCGCCGGAGGGCGTCGGGGCGCAGCTCGCCGCGCAGATCGCAGCCACGAGCGACGACGTCGCCGCGCAGGCGGCCACGTTCGGCGCGCCCGCCTCGACGACCGCCGACGACGAGCGCAGTGCGCCCTTCCCGACCGACGAGCGAGCGCTGACCGCGCCCGCATCCGGCTCGGCAGGCGCCGCCGGACCCGTCGGCGACGCGACCCACGAGCGCATCGGCGCGTCGAGCGGCGTCCGCGCCGCTCCCGCCGGCGACGACCACGTGCCCGCCTCCGTGGTGGGCGACCACGACACGAGCCCTGACTGACGGATGCCCGACCGCGCGCTCGCGCGGCACGGCGCCGCTCCGACCGGAGCGAGCGAAGCATCCATCACGAAGGGTTCCATCATGAACAAGCACGTCACGCGAGGGCTGCTGTGCGCAGCCGTCGCAGGCGGCCTCTGGGCCGCGGGCACGGCAGTCGCCAGTGCCGACGTCGGCGACGAGGGTTCGGGCATCGGCTCGGACCTCACCTCGATCGTCGACCTCCAGCTGCCGGTCACGATCGCGGGCAACGCGGTCGGCGGCGACGATGCCAGCACCTCGGGTGCCGACACGTCCGTCGCGGCAGCCACCTCCACCGCATCTCAGGGCGGCAGCGCCGACTCGGGCTCCGGAGGGCTCCTGTCGGGCGGGTCGTCGGCCGCCGTGGTCTCGGTACCGGTCACGGTGTCGGGCAACGCGGTCTCTGTCCTCGGGGACGCGCATTCGGAGGGTGCGACGACGACCGTCGACGCGCCGGCCGATGCGACGTCGTCGAGCGCCGGCTCGGGCTCGGATGGCGGGCTGCTCTCGGGCGGCTCGTCCGGTGCCGTGATCTCGGCGCCGATCACCGTCTCCGGCAACGCGGTCTCGGTCCTCGGGGACGCGCACTCGGAGGGTGCGACGACGACCGTCGACGCGCCGGCCGATGCGACGTCGTCGAGCGCCGGCTCGGGCTCGGATGGCGGGCTGCTCTCGGGCGGCTCGTCCGGTGCCGTGATCTCGGCGCCGATCACCGTCTCCGGCAACGCGGTCTCGGTCCTCGGGGACGCGCACTCGGAGGGTGCGACGACGACCGTCGACGCTCCTGCGATGGCGCAGTCGCACGCGATGGGCTCCGGCTCGTCGGCGTGGGGATCGGATGAGGGGCTGCTCTCGGGTGGCTCGTCGGGCATCGCTGCGGCGGCGCCGGTGACGATCGGCGGGAACGCCGTGTCGGGTCTGGGCGACGCGTGGTCGGAGGGTGCGACGACGACCGTGCACGCTCCGGCGACGGCGGAGTCGCACGCGACGAGCTCCGGCTCGTCGGAGTGGGGCTCGGACGATGGGCTGCTCTCGGGTGGCTCGTCGGGCATCGCTGCGGCGGCGCCGGTGACGATCGGCGGGAACGCCGTGTCGGTGCTGGGCGACGCGTGGTCGCAGGACGCGACGACGACCGTGCACGCTCCGGCGATGGCGGAGTCGCACGCGATGGGCTCCGGCTCGTCGGAGTGGGGCTCGGACGAGGGGCTGCTCTCGGGTGGCTCGTCGGGCATCGCTGCGGCGGCGCCGGTGACGATCGGCGGGAACGCCGTGTCGGGTCTGGGCGACGCCTGGTCGGAGGGTGCGACGACGACCGTCGACGTTCCGGCGATGGCGCAGTCGCACGCGACGGGCTCCGGCTCGTCGGAGTGGGGCTCGGACGAGGGGCTGCTCTCGGGTGGCTCGTCGGGCATCGCTGCGGCGGCGCCGGTGACGATCGGCGGGAACGCCGTGTCGGGTCTGGGTGACGCCTGGTCGGAGGGTGCGACGACGACCGTGCACGCTCCGGCGATGGCGGAGTCGCACGCGATGGGCTCCGGCTCGTCGGAGTGGGGCTCGGACGAGGGGCTGCTCTCGGGTGGCTCGTCGGGCATCGCGATCACGGCGCCCGTGACGATCGGCGGGAACGCCGTGTCGGTGCTGGGCGACGCGTGGTCGCAGGACGCGACGACGACCGTCGTCGCCCCCGCCTCCTCGTCGTCGACCGGTTCGACGTCGGATGGCGGCCTGCTCTCCGGCGGAACCTCGATCCTGGAGATCGTGGCGCCCGTCACGATCGGCGGGAACGCCGTGTCGGTGCTCGGCGACGCCACCACGACGGGCTCGACCACCGTGGTGATCACGGAGCCGACGATGCCGGAGGAGCCGGGCACGCCGACGACGCCGGGCACGCCGACCACGCCGGGCACGGACACGCCCTCGACGGGCGGCCCCGGCGGCCCGTCGACCGGCGGTCCCGTCGACGCGACGCCCGCGGGCGCCGCGCCGTCGTCGCCCAAGGCCGACGCGCCCGCTGCGACGCCGACGGCCTCGGCCTCGCTGCCGGTGACCGGTGCCGAGCTCGGCACCGCCGGCCTGGCGCTCGCCATCGCGGCGCTGCTGCTCGGCCTGCTGCTCATGGGTGCGCGACGCCGCGCCTTCGCGCAGCGCTGAGTCGAGGGCCGGTGCTGCGAGCGAGTCTCGCAGCACCGGCACCTCACACGCGGCCGGCTGCCGTCGAGATGGCGCGCAGCCGGCTCGCGTGCGCGCTCGTCAGCGCATCCGCATCCATCCGCCAGCCCCACGTCGAGGCGGTGCCGGGCGTGTTCATGCGCGCCTCGGAGCCGAGGCCGAGCACATCCTGCGCCTGGGCCACCGCGAGCCTGCTCGGCGCGTGCTGCGCCACCTCGATGAGACCCCACGATGGCTCGCGCCGCCTCGTCGACCACCGGGCGCCCGCCGCGCGCATCGCATGCCGCGCAGCACGGCGCCGCGACCGTGGCAGCGTCGTCCACCAGCCGACGACGGTGTCGTTGTCGTGGGTGCCGGTGTAGACGACCTGCTCGCGCGTCAGGTTCGCCGGCTCGTGCGGGCTCGTCGCATCGCCCTCGAACGCGAACTGCAGCACGGCCATGCCGGGGAAGCCGAGCGCGTCGCGCAGGTCGAGCACCGGCTGATCGATGTCGCCGAGGTCCTCGGCGAGCACGGGCAGCGGGCCGAGCTCGGCCGTCGCGGCGTCGAACATCGCACGACCCGGGCCGGGCTCCCAGACGCCGCGCTCGGCTGTCGCATCGCCTGCGGGCACCGCCCAGAAGTCGCTGAACGCGCGGAAGTGGTCGATGCGCACGAGGTCGTAGAGGTCGAAGGTGCGCCGCAGTCGCTCGATCCACCAGCGGTAGCCGTCGGCGGCGAGCGCATCCCAGTCGTAGAGCGGGTTGCCCCACAGCTGCCCCGTCGCGGCGTAGGCGTCCGGCGGTACGCCCGCGACGGCGTCGTCGCGGAAGTACTCCGGCCACGCGGCCACGTCGGCGCCGCCTTGCGCGACGTAGATGGGCACGTCGCCGAGGATCATGACGCCGCGCTCGCGCGCATAGGCGCGCAGGGCGCCCCACTCGCGGTCGACGCGCACCTGGTCGGCGAGATCGCCGCCGTGCGCCACCCACGACGGTGCCCAGTAGGCGTGCCGCTCGGCGAACGCGCGCACCTCGTCCTGGCTCACGGGCGCATCCGGATGCTCGAGCAGCGCGGGGTTCGCCGCGAACGCCGACGGCGAGGCGTACGGCGAGCCGAACGCATCCGGCACCGTGAGCGGCAGCACCTGCCAGACGGTCTGCCCGGCGTCGGCGAGCCAGTCGACGAAGCGGCGTGCGGACGCGCCGAGGCGTCCGTCCGGCAGGGACGTCAGGTGCAGCTGGATGCCGCTGGCGCGTTCGGGGAGCACGCCTCGAGCCTGGCAGACGCGCGGCGTGCGACGTGCGGCCTTGCGGGCGATGCGCCGACGCGGCAGGGGCGTGCGGCGGAGTGGTCGCTCGGTGCGCGTGAGTGGTCAGCGGATGTCGACGACACGCCGGTGGGGCGGCAGCGAGTGACCAATCACCCGATGCCTCGCGCTCGACGTCGGGGTGCGGGCGTGCGAGACGCTGGCGGTCCGAGTCCGTGTCAGCGGCGTCGGCGATGCTCGGAGTCCGGCTCGCAGCTCGCCCTGGCGCCGCGCTCCGGCATGCGATCCGCGCTCGACGCGACGGCCGCATCCGGGGCACGAGGTCGCTCGAGGACACGCCGCGACGACTTGCCGCATTCGAACATACGTTCGATCATGGATGCATGACGATCGCAGACCTCGACCGCGGCAAGGCCGCGACGATCGAGGCGCTGCGCTCGCGGATGCGCGGCATGGAAGCGACGAGCGTCGAGGTCGCCGGCCTGCCGACGCCCGCTGCGCTGCAGCGCGTGCTGCCCTCGCTGCGCATCGGTGGCGTGCACGCCGTCGACTCCCGCTCGCTCGCGTTGCACATGCTCGCGGCGGCGCTGCCCGCGGGCGGATGGGGCGCCATCGTCGGTCTCGCCGACGTCGGCGTGGAGGCGGCGTCGGATGCCGGGGTGCCGGTCGATCGCATCGTGCTCGTGCCGACTCCGGGGCAGGCATGGGCGAGCGCCGTCGCGGGCTTCGCCGAGGTGCTGCCCGTCGTGCTCGCGGCCGCGCCGCCCAGGCTCGCGCCCGCCGAGGCGGCACGCCTCGCCGCCCGCGTGCGCGGCGCCGACGGCTGCCTCCTCGTGCTCGGCGACTGGCCGCAGCCGGCGAGCCGCATCCGCACGCTCGGCACGCGGTGGACGGGCGCCGACGCCGGCCTCGGCCGCATCCGCGCCGCTCGGCTCGAGGTCGAGGTGTCGGCGGCCGACCGCGTGCCCAGACGTGCGGTCGTCGAGCTGGGCGGTGCGCGATGAGCGCGGGTGGATGCGCGGCGCACGGGTGCGGTGCGCTCCGCGAGCGCGCCGAGCGCGCGCTGCGGGGGAGCGAGCGGCCAGCGCCGCGCTCGGGCGAGCAGCCCCCGCGGCTCCGCGCCGCGTCGCACTCTGGCTCCCAGGTGCGCTCGGTGCGCTCGGGTGCGGCTCCTTCCGCATCCGAGCGCGCCGACCGCACCTCGGCGCATGGCGCCGGCGCCGGCCGCGGCAGCGGGCGTCGTCCCCGTCGCGAGGTGCGCCTGCTGCGCTCGGGTGCGGATGCCGCTGCCGAGGTGCGCTCGCTGCATCGAGGTGCGGTCGCAAGCGCACCCGAACGCGGGAGCCGCACCTCGCGTCGGCGAGGCGTGCGCCCCGCCAGCCGAGCCGCGCATCCCGGACGGAGCACCTCGTGAGCACCCGACGCATCGCCGTCGTGCGCGTGCCCGACTGGTCGGTGGTCGTCGCGCGTGCCGCGGGCGAGCTGCCCGGCGGCGTGCCGGTGGCGACGGAGCATCAGCACCGCATCGTGGCGTGCGACGACCTCGCGCGGGCGGCGGGCGTGCGCGTCGGGCAGCGGGTGCGCGATGCGCAGGCGGGCGCGCCGTCGCTCGTGCTCGCGTCCGCCGACGCCGTGGGGGAGGCGCTCGCGTTCGCCCATGTCATCCGCGCCGTCGAGTCGGTCGTGCCGGGCGTGCAGGGGCTCGGCGACGGCGCGCTCGCGCTGCCGATGCGCGGCGCGGCGCGCTTCTACGGCGGCGAGCGGGAGGCGGTCGCGGCGATCGTCGTCGCCCTCGCGCCGCTCGGGCTGCGCGTGCGCGTGGGCGTCGCCGACGACCGGTTCACGGCCGAGCTCGCCGAGCGGGCGGCGACGGCCGATGCGGATGCGGTGGGCGCGGAGGCGGCGCCACCGCACCCCGCGCGGCGAGATGTGCACGCGCGCGAGGCGGCAGGCGCGCATGACGCTCGCCGACCCGCTCCAGAGCACATCCCACCGGCCGCCGCGGCCGACCGGATCCCGGCGCTGCCTTCCACGCCCACGTGCATCGTCGAGCCCGGAGGCTCGCGCGCCTTCCTCGCGCCCGTGCCGGTGACGGTGCTGGGAGGCGAGCTCGCGGGCATGCTGCTGCGGCTCGGGCTGCGCACGCTCGGCGACCTCGCGGCGCTGCCGGACGCGAGCGTGCGCGATCGCTTCGGGGCCGAAGGGCTGCGCGACCTGCAGCGTGCCCGCGGCCTCGACGACCGGCGCGTCGAGCCGGGGTCCGAGCATCCGCCCGACGCGCTCGCGATGGAGTTCGAGCCGGGCATCGAGGGCGCGGAGGAGCTCGGGTTCGCGCTGCAGGCGCGCGCCGACGCCTACGTGGCCGAGCTCGCCTCCCGGCGCCTCGTCGTCGCCGAGGTGCGCATCCTGCTGCGCGCCGACCTCGGCGGCATCAGCGAGCGGACGTGGCGCAAGCCCGGCTTCTTCCGCGCGCGCGACGTCGTCGACCGTGCGCGCTGGCAGCTCGTGGAGAGCGGCCTCGACAGCGCGCTCGTGGAGGTGCGCATCACGCCGGAGCGGCTCGAGCGCGACACCGAGCACATGCCCGGCCTCTGGGGTGGGCGCGGCGTCGACGAGCGCACGCGCGGCGTCATCGAGCGGTTGCAGGGCGTGCTGGGGCGCGAGGGCGTCGTCGTCGCGAGCCTCGGCGGTGGGCGGCTGCTCGCCGAGCGCGGCGTGCTCACGCCGTGGGGGGATGCGGTCGCCGAGCCGCGCGAGGGGCCGTGGCCGGGATCGCTGCCCGAGCCGCGACCTGCGACGGTGTTCCGTCCGCCGCAGCCGGTGACGCTGCTCGATGCCGACGGCGCGACCGTGGTGGCCGACGAGCGCATCCGCGAGCCCGTGTGGTTCCGCTCGCCGGCGGGCGACCGTCGCCGCGTCGCTGCATGGGCGGGGCCGTGGCCGCTGCGCATGCGCGCGGGCGCTCATGTCGAGTCGCTCGCGCGCCTGCAGGTCGTCGACGGCGCCGGGGATGCGTGGGTGCTGCTGGGCGACGAGGCCGGCTGGCGCGCGGAGGGGCGGTACGACTGACGGGCCGCGGCGCGGTGCGGCGTCTCGGCCGTGGGATGCTCGCCGGATGACCGAGCATGCGCGCAGCGCCGAGCGCGAGCGTCTCGCCGCGGTGCTCGAGGCGTTGCGGGTCGAGCCGACCGCCGACCTGCGCGTGCAACGCGCCGAGGCGCGCTGGCGCGTGCTGCGCGGCGACGACGTCGCGTTGCGCATGCTGTTCGCAGAGCACTACCGCGCGATCGGAGCGCTCGACCAGGCGGCGCGCTTCGGCGTCGTCGAGCCCGGATGGATGCGGCCGCGCGAGCTGCGTGCGCTGCGCCGCGTGCTGCTGCGGGAGGTCGCGGGAGGCAGCGTTCGCGACCTCCTGGGGCTCGGCCGGCGCGCACGGGTGCCGTCCGAGGTCGCGGACCTCATCGAGATCCCGGAGCGGGCGGTCGCGCGCGGCAGCGGCCTTGCGCGCGCCTTCGCGACGATCGCGTCGTTTGGCGGCGTCCTCTGGTTCGTCGTCGTCGTCGCGCGGGCCGTCGTGGCGGCGACGCAGGGCGTGGAGGTGCTGGATGCGCTGCGAGCCGTGCGCGTCGAGGCGTTCGTCGCAGGCGTGGTCGGGCTCGCCGGGACCATGTGGCTGCGACGGCATCCGCGTCCGCGCGGCGACTGGTTGCGGCGGCGCGACATCGACGCGGAACGTCGCGCCCAGGCGCTGCTGCCGACGCTCGAGCTGCACACCGAGCGGCATGCGCTGCTGCGCGGCTGGCTCGCGAGCAGCTGGATGCCCGACCATGATGCGAGGGTGCGCAGGCTGCTCGTCGACCTCGCTCGTGAGCGGCGCCGGCCGGCGGAGGCCGGACGCTGGGGCATCGCGATCGACGGCGTGACGACTCCCGACGAGCGCGCGCGGT
This sequence comes from Agrococcus sp. SGAir0287, assembly GCF_005484985.1. Classification (NCBI taxonomy): domain Bacteria; kingdom Bacillati; phylum Actinomycetota; class Actinomycetes; order Micrococcales; family Microbacteriaceae; genus Agrococcus; species Agrococcus sp. SGAir0287. The sequence continues at coordinate 2,392,015 of NZ_CP027942.1, read as the reverse complement.
TCGCCGTGACGCTGCACGCGGGCGACGAGTGGATGCGCGAGCTCGAGCGTCGCACGGAACGCAAGCCCGGTCGGCTCGGCGTCGACGAGCGCGACACGCTCATCCGGGCGGGCGTCGCACCGGAGGCCATCGACCGACGGTGGATGACGAACGACGATCGGCTCACGGAGATCGAGCACGAGCGCGTCGCGCGGGTGCTCGCCGAGCTCCTCGAGCACCCCACCGACGCGCTGCGGCACGAGCGCGCGGCGATCGTGCGGGCGGCGAGCAAGGCACCGCATCCGGAGGTACGTCGGCTGCTCGCCGAGCACTACCGTGCGCTGGGCGAGCATGCGCAGGCGGGGCGGTGGGGCCTGGCCGACGACGACTGGGCGACGGAGGTCGAGCTGCGCGCGCTGCGTCTGGATCTGCTCGAGCAGCGTCCCACGCAACCGACCCGTGCCTACCTGGGCCTCGCGAGGCACGACAGGCTGCCGAAGGCGGTCGCGGACATCGAGCGCACGGGCGAGCGGCCGGAGCATCCGCTCGCGATGGTGGGCGGGGCGATCGGTCTCGTCGGCCTCCTCGCTCTCGTCGTCGGGGTCCTGCTGCTCCCCGTCGCGGTGACGCTCGCGCTGCTCGGCATCGAGCAGCCCGGCTGGCTCTGGCCGACGATCGCGGGCTGCGGTGCCACGACGGTCGTCGGAGGGCTGGCTGCGGTCGGCGGGCTGGTGCTCGGCGACCACCTCGAGGCGCGGGTGTCGCGACGCGACGCGTACGCGCGGGAGCTCCGGCGGCGACTGCCCGGCCTCGCCGATCCCGCCGAGCGTCGCTCTCTCCCGCTCGGCGCGCTGGAGTCCCGGGAGCTGCGCACGCGCCGAGCCGCGCGCCGAGTGCTCGTGGACGCCTCGCGGCGACTCGGTCGCGCCGACGAGGTCGCTCGCTGGGGTGCGTCGATCGAGGGCGAGACGACGGCCGACGAGCGGGAGGCGCTGGCCGCACGGCTCGCGCGCACGCGCGACCCGATGCGCACCTACGTCGCGCGCTCGCACCGCGAGCCGGGCCCGCTGGGCGTCGACGAACTCGACGTGCTGCGACGGGCTGGCGTGCCCGTCGAGGCGATGGACGGGAGCTGACCCGCCGACGCCCCGCCACCCGCGGTGGCGACGGAGCGTCGGCACGCGGCGTCAGAACAGGTTGATCAGCCCGAACACGCCGACCGCGACGATCGCGATCGCCGACACGACCAGGTAGGCGGTCGTGAGGCGGCCGTCCTTGATGCTGCGATCCGTCTGCGTGAACGAGAGGTACGCCGTCGCGATCGCCACCGCGATGAGGTAGAACGCGTTGAGCGTGCCGCCGATGATGACGAGCGCGAGCGGCGCGTTCACGACGACGCCGAGCAGTCCCCACAGCACGGGCATCGCGATCATCATGATGCGCAGCCAGCGGGCGCGCATCCTGGCGTCGCTCCAGTCGAACGCGCCGAAGATCGCGAACGCGGCGACCGTGAGCCGCGACAGGCTCGGCACGTTCGCGAGGATCGTCTTGTACAGCGTGATCGCCGCGAAGACGAGGAAGGCGACGCCTGCCCACGGGCCGAGGGTGTCGGAGAAGATGCGCGAGATCGTCGTGAGCACCTCGCTGCCCTCGGGGACGAGCCCCTGCGGGTGCAGCACGGCGGCACCCAGCACGTAGAAGGCGGCGGTCGAGAGCGTGTAGACGACCCACGACACCCATGCGTCCTTCTTCATGACGGCGATCCAGCCGCGCGCGCGTCGCTGCCACGCCTCCGAGCCGTCGTTCGGTCCGGTCCACGCGGCGTAGCCCTTCTCGACGCACCAGAACGAGTAGCTCGTGACCTCCCCGGCGCCGACGCCCGTGAGCCCGAACATCGAGATCGCGACGCCGACGGCGCCGAGCGCAAGCTGGAAGGTGAGGCCGGAGCCGACGTCCGCCCCGTCCCACGCGAAGGGCGTCGCCTGGATGCCGAAGACCAGGGCGATCGCGGCGAACGTCACGATGCCGACGAGCACCGTCGAGACGCGCTCGACGACCGTGTACCGATTGGCGATGTGGATGGCGATGGCAGCGACGACGAGCAGCGCCACCCAGAACCCGATGGATGCGACGCTCGCGGGCGGGCCGAAGACCGGCATGAGGATCGACAGCGCGAGGCCGCTCGTCGAGATCACGCCCGCCTGGCTCGTGACGAACTGCAGCACCATGAGCACCGAGAGGTACGAGATCCAGCCGCGCTGGAAGATCCGCGGCGGCACGAGGTCGTAGCCGAACAGCGCCGGCTTGCCCGTCGAGATCGTCCAGCGCGCGAGCTCGATCTGCACGGCGACCTTCACGAACGTCGACACGAAGACGAGCCACAGCAGCATGAAGCCGACCTGCGCGCCCAGCGTCGTCGCCGTGATGAGCTCGCCGGAGCCGACGATCGCGGCGCTCGTGATCATCCCGGGCCCGAGCAGGCGCATGCTCGCCCGCCAGCCCTTGGGCGGCTCCTGCACCTTCGCGGGGTCGAGGACGTAGGGGTCGCCCTCGACCACGGTGGTCGGGCGAGCCGGTGCGGTCTCGGTCATGTCGGCTCCTTCGCCTGGATGCGGATGCGGGGGGGCCGTCGGTCAGTCGCCGACGACCTGCACGAGGTTGGCGAGCGGGTCGCCGTTCGCGAGCGCTGCGACGTTCGCGGCGACGAGCGACGCAGCGCCGAGCGGCCGCCCGCCCGCGGCATGCGGCGTGAGGATGACGTCGTCGCGCTCCCAGAGCGGCGACGAGGCGGGCAGCGGCTCGACCTCGGTGACGTCGAGCGCCGCCCCGCCGAGCGCATCCGCCTCGAGCGCGGCCACGAGCGCCGCCTCGTCGACGGTCGCACCGCGGCCGACGTTCACGACCCACGCGTGGCGCGGCAGGTGCGCGAGCATCGTCGCGTCGAGCGCATGCCGCGTGGCGTCGGTCGCGGGCAGGATCATGACGAGCACGTCCGTCCGCTCGAGCAGCGCGGGCAGCGCATCGCGATCGACGACCTCGACGTCGCCCTCCGTGCGCGCACGGGTCGCGGCGCCCGTCACGTGCGCGCCGAGCGCCTGCAGATGCGGAGCGAGGGTGCTGCCGATGCTGCCGTAGCCCCAGATCGTGACGCGCGCGTCGCGCAGGGTGGTGAAGACGCCGGGCGATGGCTCGGGCTGGATGCCGCCGAGCTCGCTCGCCCAACGGTGCTCGAGCTGCGCCCGCACGAGCGTGTGCAGACGCCTGGCCGCGGCCAGGATGAGCGCGAGCGCGTGCTCGGCGACGGGGCGATCGTGCAGCGATCGACCGCTGCAGATCGCGACGCCGGGCGCGAAGCCCGCGGCGAGCGCGGCGTCGCTGCCCGCCGAGAGCAGCTGCACCATGCGCAGGGAGCGCAGGCGCGTCGCGGCATCGGCGAGCTGCGCGTCGCCCAGGCCCCAGCCCACGAGCACGTCGGCATCGAGATGCTCGTCGGGGATGGGCGCGGCAGGGTCGAAGCGCACGACCTGGGCGCCCTCGAGGGCGTCGAGCCCGTCGACGATCGTCGGCACGAGCACCTTCATCGCGCACCGCCCTCGAAGGGCACCGCGAAGCGCTCGCCGAGCGCGACGAGGTCGTCGACGGTCGCGTCGGGCAGTGCGATGCCGTCGGCGAGTCGAGTGCGCCGCGTGCGCTCCTCGGGCTCGCCGGGGACGAGCACCTCGTCGGAGCCCGGCGCAGGGGCGATGGCGTGCGCCTCTGCGACGAGCGCATCCATCCGCTCCTGGAGCTCGCCGAGGGGCATGAACGCCTCCGCATCGAGCGCGAGCATCCAGTGGCCGACGTCCTGCGGCTTCGAGAAGTCGTCGTACATGCTGCCGATGCCGCTCGCGATGGCCGCGCCCGAGAGCACGCCGCCGAGGATCTCCACGAGGAAGCCGATGCCGTAGCCCTTCGGTCCACCGGCGGGCAGCAGCGCGACCACGGCATGCGGGTCGGTGGTCGGGCGGCCCTCGGCGTCGACGCCCCAGGTGTCGGGGATCGACGTGCCCGCCGCCCGGGCGACGAAGACCTTGCCCATCGCGCTCGTGCTCGTGGCCATGTCGAGGCTCACGGGCTCGCCGCTCGTGGGTGCGGCGAACGCGAAGGGGTTCGTGCCCAGCAGCGGCTCGCGGCCGCCGAAGGGCACGACGCCCGGCTCGGAGTTCGACACGACCATGGCGACCTTGCCGCGTGCGGCGAGCGCACGCGCGTACGTGCCCGCGGTGCCGAAGTGCGCCGAGCCGCGCACGACGACCGTGCCGACGCCGTGGGCGGTGGCCGCGGCGTCGACGGCCTCGACGGCCGCGCGTGCGGCGAGCTGACCCTGCGCCCCGGCGGCGTCGATCCGCACGACCGCGCCGCGCTGCTCGACGACGGGGACGGCGGTGGGGGAGACGAGACCGGCATCGATGCGCGCGCGATACGCGGGCAGGCGGATGACGCCGTGCGAGTCGACGCCGCGCAGGTTCGCGTCGACGAGGCCGGCGGCGACGTAGGCGGCGTCGTCGGGGGCGAATCCCCATTCGACGAGGAGGCGCGTCGTCCAGTCGAGCAGGCGGTCGGAGGGGATCGTCATCGGTCGGTGCTCCTTCGCACGGGATGTCGGGTCGTCCGCCATTCACTCATACTCGTCATACTTATTGCAACGCGCATCGGCGCGTCGCGGCAGCGCGGTCGGTGCGGCGCGTCGGTCGGGCGCCGTCGAGGAGCGTGCGACGGCGCCTACCCGCTGACGATGCGCCGAGCGCCGGGCGATCGTGCCGTGCGGGCTCAGGCCGCGGAGTCGGAGGCGCCGGCGATGTCGTCGATCTCGGCGAGCGTGTCGCGCACGACCACGCGAGCCGACGCCTCCGCCGCATCGGCGTCGCCCGCGGCGATCGCCTCGGCGAGCGCGCGGTGGTCGACGACCGACGACGGCCGGATGCCGTCCATGCCGGGTCTCGGGTCGCGGCTGCGTGCCGCGATCGTGATGCCGACAGCCTCCGCCAGCCGCGCCATCACGCCGTTGCCGGAGCCGTCGAGCAGGAGGGCGTGGAACTCGACGTCGAAGGCGAAGTAGCGCGGTGCGTCGCCGGCGGCGAGGGCGGACTCCATGCCCGCCACGCATGCGACGAGTCGGTCTGCCTCCGCTGGCGGCATCCGCGTCGCCGCCAGCCTCGCCGCGACCGGCTCGAGCCCGAGACGCAGCTCGAGCAGCTCGCGCAGCTGCTCGACGCCGCCGACGCCGGCGCTGCGCCAGCGCACGATGTGCGGATTCAGCAGGTCCCACTCCGTCGGTGGCTGGACGCGCGTGCCCACCTGCGGGCGCGGCGCGACGAGCCCCATGGAGCCGAGGGTGCGCACGGCCTCGCGCACGACCGATCGCGAGACGCCGAAGCGCGCGCACACCTCGTCGCTGCCGAGGATGGAGCCGGTCGCGATCGTGCCGTCGACGATCTCCTGCCCGAGCGTCTCGACGACCTGCGCGTACAGGCCGGAGCCGATGCGGGCACGGCTGAGGGACCGCGCGAGCGGACGGGATGCGTCGCCGTGCATGTCCTCCCCGCCCTGTCGACCGTGCATCAGACTAGTCAGCCCGAGGTCGTTGCGGCGACGCTCGCCGTCGAAGGCTCGGCTACGCGGCGGTGCGACGGATGCGCGAGCGCGCGGTGCCGAGGCTCGGCATGCGATCGCACTCGAGGCAGTCGTCGACCGGCGTCGCGTGGCCGTAGGCGTGGTGCTCGTCGGCGACCGCGAGGCAGGCGGGGCAGCGACCGCCGAAGCCCTCCTCGGGCAGGTAGGCGGTCGTGCACCACGCGCTCTCGCAGAGCCGGAGCTCGGGCTCGTCGTGGTGGGTCATGCCACGAGGGTCGCACCGACCTCCGACACGACGGCCGAGGCGCGCCGCCCGCATCCCCCGGTCGCGCATCCCTCCGAGGCCGTCAGTGGTCGATGGATGTCGCCGCTCTGGGCGTGTCGGCGACATCCATCGACCACTGATCGACCAGAGGTGGCCACTCGTCGACCGCAAGGGACCGGTCAGGCCACGGGCGGAGGTGCAACCCTCCACCGCACCTTGAGGCGAATCGTCGTCGGAGGTCGAACATACGTTCGAATCCGGCGTATCGTCGCAGCGACCATCGTGGTGGCCGGCCCGATGCGCACGACGGATGCGACCGCATCCGCGACTCGACCGAGCAGGAGGCGAGGATGGGCTGGCGCAACCCGCCGATGCCGTGGCGCGAGCTCGAGGCGATCCTCGACGGCCGCGCCACCGATGCGCCCTCCCTCGTGCCCGTGCCCGAGCAGCGCGAGCTGCGCACGCGGCCCGATCCGGCGCGCGTCGTGCCGTACGCCGAGCTGCACGCCCACTCGCACTACTCGTTCCTCGACGGCGCCTCCAGCCCCGCGCAGCTCGTCACCGAGGCGACGGCGCTCGGGCTCGAGGCGCTCGCGCTCGTCGACCACGACGGGCTCTACGGAGCCGTGCGCTTCGCCGAGGCTGCCGACCACGCAGGGCTCGCCACCGTCTTCGGCGCCGAGCTGAGCCTCGGGCTGCCCGAGCCGCAGACGGGCGTCGCCGACCCCGTCGGCGACCACCTGCTCGTGCTCGCCCGCAGCCCGGAGGGCTACCGGCGGCTCGCCGCGACGATCACCGACGGCTACCTCGCGGGCGGCGAGAAGGGCCGCCCGATCCTGCACCTCGAGCAGGTCGCCGAGCGAGCGGGCGAGTGGCTCGTGTCGACGGGCTGCCGCAAGGGCGCCGTGCGTCGAGCGCTCGAGCGCGACGGGGCGGATGCGGCGGGCGCCGAGCTCGACCGGCTCGTGTCCCTCTTCGGCGCCGAGGGCGTCGTCGTCGAGCTCACCGACCTCGGCCTGCCCGACGACGGCGAGCGCAACCAGGCGCTGCACGCGCTCGCCGAGCGCCGCGGCCTGCCCGTGATCGCGACGACGAACGCGCACGTCGCAGGGCCCAGGCAGCAGCTGCTGGGGGATGCGATGGCGGCGGTGCGCGCGCGCCGCAGCATCGACGAGCTCGACGGCTGGCTGCCCGCCGGCGGCGTGCCCCGGCTGCGCTCGGGCGCCGAGATGGCGTGGCGGTTCCGCGCCTTTCCCGGCGTCGTCGATCGCGCCGCCGCCATCGGGCGCGAGCTCGCCTTCAGCCTGCGCGCCGCGAGCCCGCACCTGCCCGACACCGAGGTGCCCGCCGGGCACACGCAGATGACGTGGCTGCGCCACCTCGTCGCCGAGCGGCGCGATCGCGTCTATCCGCCGGACGACGGTGCGCTCGACCACGCGAGGATCGAGCGGCGTCTCGCGCACGAGCTGCGGCTCATCGAGGAGAAGGGCTTCGCCGGCTACTTCCTCATCGTCAGCGAGATCGCCGACTTCGCGCACGGCCGGGGCATCCTCTGCCAGGGTCGCGGCTCGGCGGTGGCGAGCGCCGTGTGCTTCATCCTCGGCATCACGGCGGTCGACCCGATCCTGTACGACCTGCCCTTCGAGCGCTTCATCTCGATGATCCGCACCGAGGAGCCCGACATCGACATCGACTTCGACGCCGCACGGCGCGAGGAGGTCATCCAGCACGTCTACGAGCGCTACGGCCGGCGCAACGCGGCGCAGGTCGCGAACGTCATCACCTACCGGCCGAAGTCGGCGGTGCGCGACGCCGCGAAGGCGCTCGGCTACGCCGTCGGGCAGCAGAACGCGTGGTCGAAGCGCATCGAGGGGTGGAGCGCGCCGTCGGTCGACGGCACCGAGGGCATCCCGGACCCCGTCCTCGCCCTCGCCGACGACTTCATGCACGCGCCGCGCCACCTCGGCATCCACTCGGGCGGCATGGTGCTCACGAAGGAGCCCGTCGGCCACGTCTGCCCCATCGAGCCCGCCCGCATGGAGGGGCGCACGGTGCTGCAGTGGGACAAGGACGACTGCGAGTGGATGGGGCTCGTGAAGTTCGACCTGCTCGGCCTCGGCATGCTCGGCGCGATGCAGCACACCATGGACATCGCCGCCGAGCACCTCGGCGAGCGGTGGACGGTCGCGACGATCCCCGCCGAGGAGCCCGGCGTCTACGACATGCTGTGCGCAGCGGATGCCGTGGGCGTCTTCCAGGTCGAGTCGCGCGCGCAGCTCGCGACGCTGCCGAGGCTCAAGCCGCGATCGTTCTACGACCTCGTCATCGAGATCGCGCTCATCCGCCCCGGTCCGATCCAGGGCGACGCCGTGCACCCGTACCTGCGCAGGCGCAGCGGGCAGGAGCCCATCACGTACCCGCATCCGCTCGTCGAGCCCGTGCTGCGCCGCACGCTCGGGGTGCCGCTCTTCCAGGAGCAGCTCATGCAGATCGCGACGGCGGTCGGCGGCTTCTCGGCGGCCGACGGCGACGAGCTGCGCCGCGCGATCGGGTCGAAGCGCAGCCGCGAGCGGATGGCCGAGCTGCGCGAGCGCCTCTTCGAGGGCATGGAGCGCAACGGCATCGTCGGCGATCTCGCCGAGAGCATCTGGCGCCGGATCGAGGCGTTCGCTGGGTTCGGCTTCGCCGAGTCGCACTCGCTCGCGTTCGGCAAGCTCGTGTACGCCTCGTCGTGGCTGAAGCTGCACCATCCCGCGGCGTTCCTCGCGGGGCTGCTGCGGGCGCAGCCCATGGGGTTCTGGTCGGCGCAGACGCTGAGCGCGGATGCGCGCAGGCACGGGGTCGAGGTGCTCGGCCCCGACCTCGTGCGCTCGGCGGCCATGGCCGACCTCGAGCGGCACGGCGATCAGGCCGGCGGCGACGACGCGTGCCTCGAGCCCCACCAGCCCACCGTGCCGTGGGAGCCCGGCCCCAACGACCACGAGCGGCACCGGCGCGACCGCGGGTTCGCGGTGCGCCTGGGCCTGTCGAGCGTCGCGCACGTCGGCGTCGACGACGCCGAGCGCATCGTCGAGGCGCGCGCCCAGTCGCCGTTCACGGGCATCGACGACGTCGCGCGGCGCGCCCGCCTCGACCGCAGGCAGCTCGAGTCGCTCGCGACGGCCGGCGCCTTCGAGGGGCTCGGGCTCGAGCGCCGGCAGGCGCTGTGGCTCGCGGCCCCTGCGTCCACCGAGCGCGAGGATCAGCTCGAGGGCACGTCGGTGACGGTGCAGCCGCCGCTGCTGCCGGTCCTGTCCGAGGCCGAGCAGACGGCGCTCGACATCTGGGCGACGGGCGTGAGCCCGGACGACCATCCCGTGCGGCACGCCCGCGCGGCGCTCGAGGCCGACGGCGTCGTGCCCATCGCGCGCCTGCCGGAGCTCGAGCCCGGCAGGCGCCGCTGGGCGGCGGGCATCGTCACGCATCGGCAGCGCCCGCAGACGGCGCAGGGGGTGACGTTCATGAACATCGAGGACGAGACGGGCATGCTCAACGTCGTCTGCTCCGTCGGGCTGTGGAAGCGGTACCGCAGCGTCGCGAAGCACTCGGCGGCGCTCAAGGTGCGCGGCATCCTGCAGCACTCGCAGGGCGTCGTGACGATGATGGCCGACCACATCGAGCCGTTCGACGCGGCCGCGCCGCGGTCGCGCGACTTCCGCTGAGCGGTGGGGTGGACGGGGTGCCCCTTCGAGGCTCGCTGCGCTCGCGCCTCAGGGGGCGGGTGGTGCGTTGCGCTCGCGCCTCGGGGAGCGGTACCGGCGACGCCCCGCGGCGTGCGAGGAGGGCGGCACCCGGTCTCCCGGATGCCGCCCTCCTCATGCGAGCCGCGTCAGCAGGACGTGCGCCATGCCTCCGGCGACAGCACGGCCGAGCCGCCGACGTTGAGCACGATCGAGGGCTCGAACCCGGCGATGGCATCCTCGACGTCGATCGTCACGCACTGGCCGACAGCCAGCAGCAGCGGTCCACCGGTCGCCCCGGCGAGCGCGGTGCCCGAGAGCGCATCCGGGAACGCGGCGCCCGACGCGACGACGATCGCCTGCGGATCCGTCGGCTCGACGAACGCCGCGACGAGCGCCGCGTTCGTCGCGTACCGGTCGGCGCCGGCGATGCGCGTCGTCGCGGTGACGTCGCGCAGCTCGCGCACCACGCCGTCGGAGATCGCGGCACGACCGCCGGCGACGACGATCTGCGAGACCTCGAGGCTCTCGAGGGCCTCGACGGTGACCTCCGGCAGGCTCGTCGCCATCGTCAGCAGCACCGGCGCGTCGGCGAGGGTCGCCGCGACGCCGCTCGCCGAGAGGGCGTCTGCGAAGTCGGCACCGCTCGCGACGAAGGCGCGCTCGGCGCTGCCGAACACCTCCGTCGCGACCGCTGCAGCGGTCGCGTAGCGGTCGGGGCCCGAGATGCGGGTGATCTGGGCCTCCGGCCACTCGGCGGCGAGCTGCGCCTCGACGTCGGCCGACACGGCCGCCGAGCCGCCGACGATCGTGATCGACGTCGGGGCGAGGCGCTCGATCTCGTCGAGCGTCTCGGGCAGCAGCGAGGCCGTCGGCGTCAGCAGCAGGCTCGCGCCGTCGTGCGCGGCGGCCGGACCGGCGGCGAGCGCATCGGCGAAGCCCTCGCCCGCCGTCAGGTAGACGTCGGTGCCGGGTGCGAACTGCGCGGCGGACGCTGCGGCGCTCGTGGCGTAGCGGTTCGAGCCCGAGAGCGTCGACACCGCCGGCTCCTCGACGGTCGGCGGGTCGAGCTCGAGCCCGACCAGCACGGCGTCGTGGTCGGATGCGCGGTACGCGTCCGGCGCGAAGATCGCCTGCTGCGCCGGCTGCTTGTACTGCGTCGAGTAGTCGATGATCGGCACCTCGTCCGAGTTCGCCGTCCACGCCGCCGTGCCCACGACCTGGTCGCCGAGGCCGGGGCCTGCGAGCGCGTAGTCGAGATAGCCCAGCTGGCCGTCGAACACGTACGTGTACGCCTCCTCGCCCTGGAACGCCTCGAGCAGGTCGGCGTAGCCAGCCGCCTCGAGCGTCGTGATGGGCTGCTCGTGGTCGTACGAGTTGAGGTCGCCGAGGATGAGCACGTTGTCGGTGTCCGCACCCGTCGGGTCGGTCGCGAGGAAGTCGGCGAGCGCCGCGGCCGCCTGCGTGCGCGTCACGTTGCAGTTGCCCGCGCCGTCGCCGAGGTCGGGGTCGCCGGAGCACTCAGAGCCCTTCGACTTCAGGTGGTTCACCGAGACCGTGAGCAGCGCGCCCGTGTCGTTCGTCGCGAACGTCTGGATGAGCGACGGACGGTTGCGCGACGTGTCGAAGCGCGGGTCGACCGACGAGTCGAGCACGGCGAACGCACCCTGCGGCGTGACGGCCGCCGGCTGGTAGATGAGCGCCGTCGTGATCTCGTCGGTGCCGATCGTGCCGGTGTCGATCGCGGCGTAGCGCTCCTCGCCTGCGGCATCGTTCAGGGCCGCCACCAGGGTGTCGAGCGCGAACCCGTCGTTGTTCTCGATCTCGAGCAGGCCGACGACGTCGGCGTCGAGCTCGACGATCGCGGCCACGATCTTCGACTCCTGGCGCTCGAACTCGATCGCATTGCGAGCGCCTCGGCTGCCGAGCGTCGTGAAGTAGTTGAGCACGTTGAACGACGCGACCTGCAGGTCGCCGCCCACCTCGGGCACCTCCGGCCGCGGGTTCGTCGACGTCACGTCGGCGCCCTCGGTGGGCTGGATGCGCCAGGCGCTGAAGCCGTAGTCGAGGATGCCAGTGACGTTCGCGACGGTGTCGCCGCCGCGGAGCAGGTTGTCGAGCGTGAACGGCTGCCCGTTGGGGTGGATCGCGGGGTCGGCGTTCTGCGCGGTCCTGGCGTCGTCGAGGATGATGCGGTTCTCGGCGTTCGACGCGGCGATCGCGGCCGCCTCGGCCGAGCCGGGCGCGGCGAGCGCGGTCGGCTGGAACTGGCGCTCGGTGCCGATCGAGATCTCGCCGTACTGCGCGAATCGGTACGCCTCGAGCACCGACAGCTCCTGCGGCATCGTCACGAGCATGCCCTCGGTGGCGTCGGGGTTCGTCAGCGGCAGCGTGATCGGCGTCGCCTCGGGGACGGCGACCGACTCGGCGCAGATCGCGACGCCGAGGGCGTCGAGGTGCGTGCGACCGTACTGCTCGGACACCACGCCCTCCACACGTACCTCCTGGCCCACGGCGAGCGTGGCGACGGTGGCCGGGGCGGCCTCGACGACGATGCCCTCGCTCGTGGAGGGGTCGCCGTCCTGGTCGGCGGTCGCCTGCTGCACCGCGAAGGTCGCGAGCGTGCCGCCGTTGTTGGGCAGCGTCACGGTGAGGCCCGGCATCACCGCGGTGACGACCGCCTCGACCTGCACGGTCTGGTCGACCAGCGGGCTCGCGGAGCCTGGACCCTGCACCGTACCGATGGGCGTCGCATCGGTGCCGCACACGAGCTCGCTCGGTTCGGGTGTCGTCCCGTCGTCGTAGATCGCGTTCGGCAGACCCGGCGTGTTGATGGCGAGGCCGTTCGAGATGGGAGCCGCCTCGTACCCCGGGATGCCGTAGCCGCTCATCGCGTTGCGCACCCAGTCCGACGCCGAGCCGGTGTCGACGCCGTCGACGGCTCGGCTCGCGCCCCCGACGAACCCGCTCCGGCCGTCGAACGTCGGCGTGAGGATCGTGTCGCCGTACGCGAAGCCGACGCCGTTGGGGGTCGTGGTGCCGACCGAGTCGACGATGTCGAATGCGAGGCCCTCGTCGAGCACGCCGTCGTCGTTCGTGTCGAGGTCGACGTTGCGGGCAGGCGCTGGTCCCGTGACGAGCATGAGCGTCATGGTCGAGTTGAGGATGGTGTTCGATGCGAGCGGCACGTTCAGCAGACCGTTGGCGTCGGTGGTGCCGGTCACGGGGATCGACGCGTACACCTGGCCGTTGAGGGTCGCGTTCGTCGCCGTGCCTCCGCGCACGACGAGGATCGTGTGCCCGTCCATGCTCGTGCCGGGTGCCGCGTGCAGCTCGACGTACTCGAAGTCGGGTTGCGGCGACTGGGGGTCGGGCCCCGCGGTGTCGTTCGAGAACTCGTTGATCGTCGGGTAGGTGGCGGCGTTCGCGACGCCTGCACCCCCCAGCGCCACGAGGGCAGATGCCGCGAGTGCCGTCGCGGTGGCGACGCTCAGCGAGCGTCGAAGGGCCTGAGGCATGGGTCGTCCAAGGTCCGGTGGTCAAGGGATGCTCTCGAACCTAGCCAGGACGTGCGACGACACGGCAGACCCGATCGTGACGATTCGATGAACCTTGTCGCCGCCGCGCGCGCCGGACACGTCGAGGCCGCGTCGGCCGCAGCCGACGCGCCCTCGAGCGCTGCGCATCCCGCCCTACGGCAGGCGCACCACCTTCTTGTTCAGGAACTCCTCGATGCCGAGCACGCCCATCTCGCGGCCCGTGCCCGAGCGCTTGACGCCGCCGAACGGCAGGCCGGCCTCGTCGGCGAGCACGGCGTTGACGAAGACCATGCCGGCGTCGATGCGGTCGGCCAGGCGCGACGCCTGCTCCTCGTCGGTCGTGTAGACGTACGAGCCGAGGCCGAACGGGGTCGCGTTGGCGACCTCGATCGCCTCGTCCTCGCTCGAGACCTTGTAGAGGGATGCGACGGGGCCGAAGAACTCCTGCTGGTAGGCGGGGTTCTCGGGCGCGATGTCGGCGAGCACCGTCGTGCCGACGTGCGCGCCGCCCGGGCCGTGCGGGGAGGCCCCGCGCAGCAGCGCCGTGGCACCCGCGGCGATCGCGGCCTCGATCTGCTCCTCGAGACGCTCGGCGGCGGTCTTCGACGAGAGCGGGCCGAGCAGCAGGTCGTCCTCGGGGGCGCCGGGCTCCTGCTCTGCCATCTTCGCGACCATCTTCTCGGCGAACGCGTCGTAGAGGTCCTCGTGCACGATGAAGCGCTTCGCGGCGTTGCACGACTGGCCCGTGTTGTCGAGGCGCGCGTTCACCGCATCCTCGACGACCTGGTCGAGGTCGTCCGTCGAGAGCAGGATGAACGGATCCGAGCCGCCGAGCTCGAGGACGGCCTTCTTGAGGTTGCGGCCGGCGACCTCGGCGACCGCCGCGCCGGCGCGCTCGGAGCCCGTGAGCGAGACGCCGCGCACGCGCGGGTCGGCGATGACATCCGCCGCCTGCTCGTTCGAGAGGAAGACGTTCGTGTACGCGCCGACCGGGAGGCCGGCATCGGCGAAGATCTGGTGGATCGCGAGCGCCGACTCGGGGCACTGCGGCGCGTGCTTCAGCAGGATGGGGTTGCCGACGATGAGGTTCGGGCCGGCGAAGCGGGCCACCTGGTAGTACGGGAAGTTCCACGGCATGATGCCCAGCAGCGGCCCGATCGACGACTTGCGCACGACGGCGCGGCCGTCGTCGGTCTCGAGCGGCAGGTCGGCGAGCAGGGTCTCGGCATGGTCGGCGTACCAGCGGTAGATCGCCGCAGCGAACTCCACCTCGCCCGTCGCCTGGCTCCTGGGCTTGCCCATCTCGCGCATGATGATCGCGGCGAGCTCGTCGACGCGCTCCTCGTGCAGGTCAGCGACCTTCGCGATGCGGGCCGCGCGCTCGGCGACCGACTCGGCGGCGAGCACGCTCCACGCGCTCCATGCGCCGGCGATGGCGCTCTCGAGCTCCTCGGCGGTGACGGTGGGATGCACCTCGCCGGTCTCGCCCGTGGACGGGTTGACGACCTGATACTGCATGGAATCGCGCTCCTTCGCTACCGGATTCCACCCAGTATGCGGGTCCGGACGACGGATCGCATAGGACCGGGCCCCGATTCCGTGCGGAATCGCGCGTCGCGCGTCAGCGGAAGATGATGGTGCGCTGGCCGTCGAGCAGCACGCGGTCCTCCGAGATCCACTGCACGGCGCGCGTGAGCGTGCGCGACTCCTCGTCCTGCCCGATCGCGACGAGCTGCGCGGGGGAGTGCGCGTGGTCGACCCGCACGACGTTCTGCTCGATGATCGGTCCCTCGTCGAGCTCGCTCGTCACGAAGTGCGCCGTCGCGCCGATGAGCTTGACGCCGCGCGCGTGCGCCTGCCGGTACGGGTTCGCGCCCTTGAAGCCCGGCAGGAACGAGTGGTGGATGTTGACGATGCGGCCGGCGAGGCGCTCGCAGAGCTCGGGCGAGAGGATCTGCATGTAGCGCGCGAGCACGACGAGCTCGATGTCGTGCTGCTCGACGACCTCGAGGATGCGTGCCTCGAACGCGGCCTTCGACGCGGCGTCGACGACGGGTGCGTGCTCGAACGGGACGTCGTAGAACGCCGCGAGCGACGCGAGGTCGGGATGGTTCGCGAGCACGAGCGGGATCTCGACGGCGAGCTGGCCCGCCCGCTGCCGGAAGAGCATGTCGTTGAGGCAGTGCGCCGCCTTGGAGACGAGCACGAGGGTGCGCAGCGGTCGACCGACGTCGTCGAGCTGCCACTGCATGCCGTACCGATCGACGACGGGCGCGAGCTCGCGCTCGAAGTCCTCGCGCGGCGCCTCCGCCTCCACCTGCAGCCGCATGAAGAAGCGGTCGGTGTCGGCCGACGAGAACTGCTGCGACTCCGTGATGTTGCCGCCGCACGCGACGATCGCTCCCGTGATGGCGTGCACGATGCCCGCGCGGTCGTCGCACGCGAAGGAAAGGATCCAGTGGTTGGGCACCGGATGAGTCTACGAGCGCGGCATCGTCCCGCTCGTCGCCGGGCCCTCGGCACCGGATGCGTCACTGAGCGCGGCATCGTCCCGCTCGTCGCCGGGCCCTCGGCACCGGATGCGTCTCCGAGCGCGGCATCGTCCCGCTCGTCGCCGGGCCCTCGGCACCGGATGCGTCACCGAGCGCGGCATCGTCCCGCTCGTCGCCGGGCCCTCGGCACCGGATGCGTCTCCGAGCGCGGCATCCCCATGCGGCTCGCCGGGCCTTCGGCACCGGATGCGTCACCGAGCGCGGCATCCTCCCGAGCATCGCCGGCCCCGACGCAGCGCCACCCGATCTCGGCTCAGCCGAGCATGCGCGCGAGCGCAGCCCCGAACGCCGCGTCGATCTCCTCGTCGGAGAGCTCGAGCTGGGGAGGGGCGAACTGGTTGTAGCTCACGACGGCGATGCGATCTGCGACCGCGCCGACGCAGAAGGTCTGCCGGACGCCCTGCGTGCTCTCGTCCGCCGGGAGCAGATCGCCGCAGACGGCGTCGGGCATGGTCGGCGGCGCCGACCGCAGCGATGCGGTCATCCCGGACTGCGTCGTGCCGGCAGCGGGGCACGTCTCCAGATCCGCGGCGATGCGTGCGAACGCGGACGCGGCGTCCGGCGTCGCGCGGAGGAGCGCACCGATCGACACCGGGAACGGCGGAGCGGACACGTCGCCGCTCGAGGCCCAGCGGACCTCGGCGGAGGGCACGTCGGACTCGAGCGGGCTGCCCAGCACGTACCAGAAGGACGGGCCGCACGGCTCGAAGGTGGGCGCGTAGGGGATGGCCGCGTAGTCGTTGTATCCCTGCACCCATCCGCTCGGCATGTCGCTCGCGACGGGCAGGTACGCCTGCAACTGCTCGGCGGTCACGTCCGTGGCGGGAGCGAGCGGCGTCAGGGCGATCGGCGACCCGGCCGCGGCGGTGGGCTCAGGGCCCGCCTCCGTCGGCGTCGGCGAGGGCGTCGGAGTCGGCGTGGACGACGGGCTCGCCGAGGGGACGGGCGACGGGTCGTCCGAGACCGCGCTCGTGGTGGCGCACGCGCTCAGCAGCAGCGCGGCGACGACGGGGAGGGCGAGCAGGCGGCGCGAGGGCATGGTGGCAGCGTCGCAGGGCATCCTGGACGCACGCCGCTCGTGCCCGCCGTCACGCACGAGAGAATTGCGGCATGCCTCGACGCCTCCTCGCTCCGCTCGTCGCCGCGCTCGCGATGGCAGCCCTCGCCGGCTGCCAGTCGGGCGCGCTCGCACCCGACGACGGCGCACCCTCGACGACCGGCGCCGCGTCCGATCCGTCGGCGCAGCCCGAGGTCGCGCTGCCGCCGATGCCGCAGCTGTGCGCCGAGCTCGACGCGCCCGGCACGGCTGCAGCCGCGGAGGCGGCCGGCTTCGGGCCGAGCGCGCAGGAGTGGCAGTCGTCCGGCGACGTCTGGGAGCACGACGTGGAGCTGCCGCAGCCCGCGCTCACGTGCGCGTGGATGCCGGCCGGTGCCGGGGACGAGATGGTCCTCGTCGAGCTGCTCGAGGTCGACGCCGCGCAGCTCGAGGCATGGGAGGCATCGAGCGACTGGTCGTCGACGCGCCTCGGCGATCACGAGGTGCGCGCGGCCCAGCAGTCGGACGGGGCGACCCAGGTCCAGACGACGTGGGCCGCGGCCGACGGCCGGATGCTGCGCCTCACCGCGATCGATGCCCTCGCCACCGGCACGGCGCTCGCCGAGGTGCTCGTGCCCGCCGTGCTCGGCTGAGCCCGGGCAGCCGGCGACTCAGCTCGTCAGCATGCCCGCGTCGACGAGCGAGCGGTACTCGTCGTCAGAGAGCACGCGCGAGCGGATGAGGAAGCGCTTGCCCTCCGGCGCCTCGAGCGAGAAGCCCGAGCCGCGGCCGGGGACGACGTCGACGGTGATGTGGGTGTGCTTCCACAGCTCGTACTGCGACGCGCTCATGAAGAAGGGCGTCGGCTCGTCGACCCCGTCGATGCGCAGCTCCTCGAGCAGCACGTCGGACTGGCCGGTGCGGAACATGCCCTTCGGGTAGCACATGGGTGCGGAGCCGTCGCAGCAGCCGCCCGACTGGTGGAACATCACCGGCCCGTGGGCGGCGACGAGCGAGCGGATGAGCTCGGCGGCGGCGTCCGTGACGGCGACGCGCTCGATCGCGGGGTGGGTGCTGGACTCGGTCATCGTCGACCTCCTGACGGCGGGATGCGGATGCGGCCCGCGGCACCAGGATGGCACCGCGGGCCGCCGTGCGGGAGGGCTTGCCGGTGCGCGGCCGGCCCTCGCGCGCGAATCAGAAGAAGCCCATCGGCCCCTCGGCGTACGAGACGAGCAGGTTCTTCGTCTGCTGGTAGTGATCGAGCATCATCTTGTGGTTCTCGCGGCCGATGCCCGACTGCTTGTAGCCGCCGAACGCGGCGTGGGCCGGGTACTGGTGGTACGTGTTCGACCACACGCGACCGGCCTCGATCGCCCGGCCCGCACGGTACAGCTGCGCGCCGTCGCGGCTCCACACGCCGGCGCCGAGGCCGTAGAGGGTGTCGTTGGCGATCGCGATGGCCTCGTCGAAGGAGTCGAAGGTCGTGACCGACACGACCGGTCCGAAGATCTCCTCCTGGAAGACGCGCATGCGGTTCTGGCCCTTGAAGACCGTCGGCTGCACGTAGTAGCCGCCGGAGAGGTCGCCGCCGAGGTCGACGCGCTCGCCGCCCGTGAGCAGCTCCGCCCCCTCCTGCCTCCCGATGTCGATGTAGCTGAGGATCTTCTCCAGCTGGTCGTTCGACGCCTGCGCGCCGATCATCGTGTCGGTGTCGAGCGGGTTCCCTTGGCGGACCTTGGCGACGCGGTCGAGGCCGTCGGCGATGAAGCCGTCGTAGATGCTCGACGCGATGAGCGCGCGCGACGGGCACGTGCACACCTCGCCCTGGTTGAGCGCGAAGAACGCGAAGCCCTCGAGCGCCTTGTCGTAGAACGAGTCCTTCTCGCGGGCGACGTCCTCGAAGAACACGTTCGGGCTCTTGCCGCCGAGCTCGAGCGTGACGGGGATCAGGTTCTCCGACGCGTACTGCATGATGAGGCGGCCCGTGGTCGTCTCGCCCGTGAACGCGATCTTGCGGATCCGCGGGTGCGACGCGAGCGGTGCGCCCGCCTCGATGCCGAACCCGTTCACGATGTTCAGGACGCCCTCGGGGATGAGGTCCTCGATGAACGACAGCAGCAGGTGGATCGACGCGGGCGTCTGCTCGGCGGGCTTCAGCACGACGCAGTTGCCCGCGGCGAGCGCCGGCGCGAGCTTCCATACGGCCATGAGGATGGGGAAGTTCCACGGGATGATCTGCCCGACCACGCCGAGCGGCTCGTGGTAGTGGTAGGCGACCGTGTCATGGTCGAGCTCGGAGATGCCGCCCTCCTGCGCGCGCAGGGCGCCGGCGAAGTAGCGGAAGTGGTCGATCGCGAGGGGGATGTCGGCGGCGAGGCACTCGCGCACCGCCTTGCCGTTCTCGTAGCACTCGGCGACCGCGATCTCCTCGAGGTGCTCCTCCATGCGGTCGGCGATCTTGTTGAGCATGGTCGCGCGCTCGGTGGGGGAGGTCTTCCCCCAGGTCGCGAACGCCTTCCATGCGGCGTCGACGGCAGCGTCGACGTCCTCGCTCGTGCCTCGGGCGACCTCGCAGAAGGTCTGGCCCGTGATGGGCGTCGGGTTCTCGAAGTACTGGCCCTTGGCGGGCGGCACGTACCGGCCCCCGATGTAGTGGTCGTACCGCGACTGGTAGCTGACGACGGAGCCCTCGGCTCCGGGTCGTGCGTAGACGGTCATCGCTCCCTCTCTCTCGACGTCGTCGTCGTGCGGCGGGATCGCCGTGCGCGTCACGGTACGCGCGGCGACGTTGCACGAGGTTGCAGCGGGTGACGCGCATCGATTCGCCCCGCCAGGCGGTCGAGGAGCCCGCCGCCCACCAGCTGGTCGAGGAGGCCGCAGCCGAAGGCCGCAGCCGTCGCGAGACCACGGGAGATGCTCCCTCGACGCGACCATGCGCATGGCCGGCCAGGAGCGGCGTTCGCGTGGTCTCGTGACGCGTGCTCGCTGCGCTCGCGCGCTCCTCGACCAGCTGGATGGGCGGGCCCGACCCTACGCGAGGTCGCGGTCGAGGCGCTCGAGGTGCTCGACGACCGCCGCGCGCCGCGGCGAGCGCGGCGGCAGCCCCCGCAGCAGCTGCATCCACGCCTCCCGATCGCAGCGTCCGTGCGTCGACGCGTAGTCGTACAGGACCTCGGCGGATGCGGCGGACAGGATGGCGGTGCGCAGCCGGCCCGCGACCTCATCGCGCGCGGCGACCACGCCGGGCGCGTTCGACCCCGGCACGAGCGGACCGCGGTAGCAGGAGAGCGCGACGCGATGCGCGCCGCGGTCGAGAAGCGACAGGAGCCGGTCGACGTCGGTCTCGAGCGCCGACGCGAGCCGATACGGCCGAGACTCCACCCGAACGACCCCCGCCAGCGCGCGTCGCAGCCTCGTCATCTCGGCGCGGAGCGTCACAGGGGAGGCGTCGTGCTCCGACAGCATCGCGGCGAGCTCGCCGGCCGCGAGCCCCTCGGGGTGCAGCGTGAGCAGCACGAGGATCTCGGTGTGCCGCAGCGAGAGGCGGCGCTCGCGACCGTCGCTCACCGTCCCGGTGTCGACACCGAGGCACGCGAGCGTCGGCTGGACGCTCGTGGTCTCGAGCCTCGCCCGCGTGAGGCGCTGCACGAGCAGCTCGCGCTCGACGGCGGCCGCGGTCGCCTCGAGCAGCGGCAGCACGTGCGGGTCGACGACCTCGCTGCCGCCGGTGATGTCGATGACGCCCAGCAGGCCGCCGTGCTCGGGGTCGTGCACGGGCACCGCCGAGCAGCTCCACGGCTGCACGACCTCGGCGAAGTGCTCGTCGCGATGGATCTGGATGGCGTGATCGATCGCGAGGGCCGTGCCCGGCGCGCTCGTGCCGACGCGCCGCTCCGACCAGTCCGCGCCTGCGACGAACAGCATCGACTCGGCGCGCGCCTTGAGGCTGCGGTCGCCATCGACCCACAGCAGCCGACCCATGGCGTCGCCGACGGCGACGAGCACGCCCGAGCCGTCGTCGGCATCGCGGTGCAGCAGTCGCGAGATGACGGGCAGCGCGGGTGCGAGCGGATGCGTGGAGCGCGTCTCGTCGAGCGCGTCGCCCGTGAGGGCGAGGGATGCGGAGACGTCGGGCGCGAGGCGCTCCCGCCGGGCGCGCTCCCACGACGCGCGCACGACCGCACGCTCCTCGTCGCTGCCCGGCTGCGCGAGCCACGGGCTGAGCGTCGTCACGCAGGCACCTTCGCCATGCGCCTCACCCTACGCACGGTGCGCCGAATCCGCACCGCAGGGATGCCTCGCGTGCCCCTCGCACGCGAGCCCCCGCTCACGTGCGGATCCGACGCGCGACTCAGCTCGGCCGGTCGCCCCGCTCGAGCGCGGCGAGCGTTGCCTGCACGCGGTCGAGGAAGCCGTCGACCTCGGCCATGTCGTAGCGCGCGCGGAAGCGGGTGACCTCGAAGCGCACGGCGGCGACGTCGTCGGCTCGGACCGGTCTGGCGATCGGCGAGCCGTCGAGGTGCGCGCGCATGGTCGCGACGACGTCGTCGAGGAGCTGGTCGACCTGGTCGACCTCGTACCCGGCGCGGAGCCGAGTGGTCGAGAAGGTCTGCCGCACGACGTCGTCGGGCAGGAGGAGGTGGCCTGGCTGCATGGCTCGACCCTACGAACCCGTCCTGACCGACGCGCGAGGCCGCGCGGACTAGGCTGAGCCGTTGCCATGACGACGCCGCGTGAGACCCCAGCCACCTTCCCGCTCGTGGCGCTCCTCACCCTCGCGTTCGCCATCTTCGTGAACATCTCGGTCGAGATGCTGCCCATGGGGCTGCTGCTGCCGATGAGCCGCGACCTCGGCGTCGGCGAGGGCGCGATCGGCCTGCTCGTCACGGTCTTCGCGGGCACCGTCGTGCTCACGTCGACCGTGCTCGTGCACCTGACGCGGCGCATCCCGAGGCACGTGCTCGTCGTCACGGTGCTCGTCGTCTTCGGCATCACGTGCATCGCGACGGCCGCCGTGCCCGAGTACTGGATGGTCGTCGTGCTGCGCGTCGTCGCGGGGCTCGCGCACGGCGTCTTCTGGACGGTCGTGGGCGCGTACGCCGCGTACCTCGTGCCGAAGGAGGAGCTCGGTCGCGCGGTGGGCATCACGAGCGCGGGCGGCTCGCTCGCGTTCGTGCTCGGGCTGCCGCTGTCGACGCTGCTCGGGCAGGCGCTCGGCTGGCGCTGGTCGTTCGCGGTCTTCGGCGTCGCGTGCCTGGTCGCCGCGGCGCTCGTGCGGCGCATGCTGCCCGCCGTGCAGCACCTGCCCGCCGTCGCGACGACCGAGACGGGATCCGTGGCGCTGCCGCAGCGCGAGCCCGGCCGCTCGGCGATCGGCGTCGCGGTCGCCGTCTCGGTGACGGCAGTCGTGATGCTGGGCCAGTACGCCTTCTACACGTACGTGACCCCGTACATGGTGGAGCGCGTCGGGCTGCCCGAGATCTGGCTGAGCCCCGCGCTGCTGTCGTACGGCCTCATGGGCGCGCTCGCCGTGGCGGTCGTGTCGGTGTGGCTCGGCAGGCGCCCATTCGGCGGCGCCGTCGGCTGCATGGTCGTCATGGTCGTCGTCTGCGTCGTGCTCGCGTCGACCGACGTGCTGCCCGTCGCGTTCGCCGCCATCCTCCTCTGGGGCCTCGCGATGGGCGCGCTCCCGCCGCTCCTGCAGACGCGGATGCTGCAGGCGTCGCCCACGCACATGCTGCAGACCTCCACCGCCTGGTACACGTCGGGCTTCAACCTCGGCATCGGCGGCGGGGCGCTGCTCGGCGCGCTCGTCTACGAGGGCGCGGGCATCGAGGCGCTGCCCGCCGTGCTGCTCGTGGCGCTCGTCGTCGGGCTCGTGCTCGTGCTCGCCGACGGCGCGCGCCTCGCGCGCGTGCGCCGAGCGCACGAGGTGCGCTGACCTCAGAGCACCAGGCGCTGCCTTCCGTCGCCGAGCTCGAGCGCCGCGTCGAGGTGGCCAGCGTGCGTCGCGGTCTCGACGAGCACGTGCAGCACGACGGCACGGACGTCGGGGAATCGCTGCGGACCCCATCCCTCCTCGCGACGCCGGGGTGCGTCGTCGAGGGAGACGGATGCGAGCACAGCACCGGATCGCGCGATCGCCGCGCGATACGCGGCGAGCACCTCGACGGTGGGCTCGACGTCGTCGACCCGCCAGTCGGCGGGGCGGCCGCCGTCGCGCGCCGCGTCGTCGTCCGGCCACCAGCCGAGGTCCCCGCCTGCGACGACCGTCTCGAACCAGTAGCGCTCGCCGCCGAGCGTCAGGTGGCGTACGAGGCCGATCGGCGACCAGCCCGACGGGAGGGTCGCTGCACGCAGCGTCGCGTCGTCGACGCCGGCGACGGCGTCGAGCACGTGCGTGCGCGCGGCATCGAGCGCGCTCAGCAGGGCGTCGCGGTCGCGGTCGTGGCGGTCCACGCGTCCCACGATGGCATGACCTGCGTCGACGGCGCAGGTGGATGCGGCGAGCGCCGACGAGTAGCATCGGCAGCGGCCGCGACTGGCGCTTGGGTGGGGGACCACCGGGGAGCGGCCGAGACCCGTTCGGTCGCGCGCCTGGGCCATCCATCGCTTCCCGAGGAGATGCATCGTGTCCGACCGCCTGCCCACGACGTTCAACGAGCCGCTCGCGACCGTCGATCCCGAGATCGCCGCCGTCCTGCAGCAGGAGCTCGGCCGGCAGCAGCAGTACCTCGAGATGATCGCGTCCGAGAACTTCGTGCCCGTCGCCGTGCTCGAGGCGCAGGGCTCCGTGCTCACGAACAAGTACGCCGAGGGCTACCCCGGTCGCCGCTACTACGGGGGCTGCGAGTTCGTCGACGTCGCCGAGTCGCTCGCGATCGAGCGCGCGAAGGCGCTGTTCGGTGCCGAGTTCGCCAACGTGCAGCCCCACTCGGGCGCGTCGGCGAACGCCGCCGTGCTGCACGCGATCGCGCGACCGGGCGACACGCTGCTCGGCCTCTCGCTCGACCACGGCGGCCATCTGACCCACGGCATGAAGATCAACTTCTCGGGTCGCCTCTACGACATCGTCGCCTACGGCGTCGATGCGGAGACGAGCCGCATCGACATGGACGAGGTGCGCCGCCTCGCCCTCGAGCACCAGCCGAAGGTCATCATCGCCGGCTGGTCGGCCTACCCGCGCCAGCTCGACTTCGCAGCCTTCCGCGCGATCGCCGACGAGGTCGGCGCGCTCCTGTGGGTCGACATGGCGCACTTCGCCGGCCTCGTCGCCGCCGGCATCCACCCGAGCCCCGTGCCGCACGCGCACGTCGTCTCCTCGACGGTGCACAAGACGATCGGCGGCCCCCGCTCGGGCTTCATCCTCACGAACGACGCCGACATCGCGAAGAAGATCAACTCGGCCGTCTTCCCCGGCCAGCAGGGCGGACCGCTCATGCACGTCATCGCCGCCAAGGCGACGGCGTTCAAGCTGGCGGCAGAGCCGGAGTTCGTGGAGCGGCAGGAGCGCACGGTGCGCGGCGCGCAGATCCTCGCCGAGCGACTCACGCAGCAGGACGTCGCCGACGCCGGCATCACGCTGCGCTCGGGCGGCACCGACGTGCATCTCGTGCTCGTCGACCTGCGCGACGCCGCGATCGACGGCAAGCAGGCGGAGGACCTGCTGCACGAGATCCGCATCACCGTCAACCGCAACTCCGTGCCGAACGACCCGCGGCCGCCGATGGTGACGAGCGGTCTGCGCATCGGCACGCCGGCGCTCGCGACGCGCGGCTTCGGCGACGACGACTTCCGCGAGGTCGCCGACGTCATCGCGCTCGCGCTGCTGCCCGGCGCCGACGTCGACGCGCTCCGCGCCCGCGTCGACGCGCTCGCCGCGGCGTTCCCGCTCTACCCGACGCTGTGACCGCTCGCGTCCTCGACGGCGTCGCCACCGCGGCGACCGTCAAGGACGAGCTGCGCGCGCGCGTCGAGGCCCTGCGCGGCCTCGGCGCGGCGCCCGGTCTCGCGACCTTGCTCGTCGGCGACGATCCCGCATCGCGATCGTACGTCGCAGGCAAGCACCGCGACTGCCTCGAGGTGGGGATCGCCTCGATCGAGGTCGAGCTGCCGGCCACGGCCACGCAGACCGACGTGCGCGCTGCCATCCGCGACCTGAACGCGGCCCGCGAGGTCACGGGCCTCGTCGTGCAGCTGCCGCTGCCGACGAGGATCGACGCGGAGGCGATGCTCGAGGAGGTCGACCCCGCGAAGGATGCCGACGGCCTGCATCCGACGAACCTCGGCAGGCTCGTGCTCGGCGTGGACGGTGCGATCGACGCACCGCTGCCGTGCACGCCGAGCGCGTGCGTCGAGCTCCTCGCGCGTCACGGCGTGCCGCTCGCCGGGGCCGACGTGTGCGTCATCGGGCGCGGTCTCACGGTCGGCAGGTCGATCGGGCTGCTGCTCACGCGTCGCGGCGTCGACGCGACCGTGACGCTCACCCACTCCCGCACGCCGGACCTCGCAGCGCACGTGCGACGCGCCGACGTCGTCGTCGCCGCGGTCGGCAGCCGTCACCTCGTGCGGCCCGACTGGATCGCGCCGGGCGCGGCGGTGCTCGACGTGGGCATCACACGGGAGCGGATGCTCGCCAACGGTCGGGCGCGGCTCGCCGGCGACGTGCATCCGGGCGTCGCGGACGTCGCCGGATGGCTCTCTCCCGTGCCGGGCGGCGTCGGACCGATGACGCGCGTCATGCTGCTCGACAACGTCGTGCGGGCGGCCGAGCGCGCGGCGCGCTGACGACGTCCTGACCGGGATCAGAGCGAGCGGTACTGCGCGGTGCGCTCGACGTAGACGGCGGCGTTGCGGTGGATGGCCGCGAGCTCGTCGTCGGTCACCGACCGTCGTACCGTCGCGGGCACGCCCGCGACGAGGGATCCGGGCGGCACGACCTGCCCCTGGGTCACGAGCGCGCCGGCGGCGACGAGCGATCCGGCGCCGATCACCGCGCCATTCATGATGGTCGCGTGCATGCCCACGAGCACGTCGTCCTCGATGGTGCAGCCGTGGACGACGGCGCCGTGGCCGATCGACACGCGGCGGCCGATCGTCAGCGGCGAGCCGGCGTCGACGTGCAGCGAGCAGGAGTCCTGGACGTTCGAGTCGTCGCCGACGACGATCGGCTCCTCCTCGGCGCGCAGGCTCGCGCCGGGGTAGACGCCGACCCGCTCGCCGAGCCGCACGTCGCCCGCGACGACGACGTTCGGCAGCAGGTACGCGGAGTCCGGGATGCGCGGCGCACGGCCGGGCAGGGCGAGGATCGTGGCGCGCTCGTGGGCTGTCATGGCGCGAGCGTAGCGAGCGCCGTCAGCGTCGCCGCGACGTGCGCAGCACGAGGACGCCGGCGAGCAGGACCAGCAGGCCGCGCAGGAGCAGCACGACGAGCGACGCGAGCACCGGCGGGGTGCCGGCGGCCGCGGCGAGCGCCGGGGCGATGAAGAGCGAGAGCGCCAGCGCCCACAGCAGCACGGCGGGCAGCGCCGGCGTCGAGGAGCCGTGCAGGGCGAGCGCGGAGGCGATCGCGAGGGCGGCGATCGGCAGCGAGCGCGCGAGCGTCGCCGCGAGGTCCGTCGCCTCGCCCGTGCGGAGCACCTGCACCACGGCGGCCGAGACGTAGAAGAGGGCGACGGCCGCCGCGGCCATCAGCAGCGCTGCTCGACCCTCGCCGTCGCGCCGGGTCAGCACGCCCAGCGCCGCGGCTGCGACGGCGAGCAGGATCGGCACGAGCTGCACCGCATCCCATCCCGACGTCCGTCCCATCGGCATGAGCACGACGATCACGACGGCGTCGAGGAGCGCTGCGGCACCCGCAGCGACGACGAGCCCGGTCACGCGCGACGCGAGCGCGAAGAGCGTCGCGAGCACGACGCCCGAGGTGCTCCACAGCGCGATGGTCGTCACGAGATCGAGACCCGACGGCATGCCGACGCTCAGCGTGCTCGCCGCGCCCTGCGAGCCGATGACGAGGAAGGCCGCCACGAGCAGGATGCCAGGCACGAGCAGACCCGAACGGCTCGCGCGCGCGAGGGTCGGCTCCGGGGCGGCGCCGTGCTGCCAGCCACTGGCCGGGCGGAAGGACGAGACGGGCGGGGTGGCGCTCGGCTGGGTCACGCCTCGACCCTAGCCCGATCCGTAGGATCGCCTGTGTGCGACCCCCCACAGGCCAGCAGCTGACCATCGCGTCCACCGTCTCCGGCGTGCCGCTGCGCGCCACGGTCACCGGGCTCGCCGCCGGGCTCCGCGAGCTCGTGCTGGGAGACACGGACCTCGTCGAGCCGTTCCACGAGGACGCGAGGCCGGGCAAGGGTCAGGGCATCGTGCTCGCACCCTGGGGCGGCCGCGTGCGCGACGGCCGCTGGCTCCTGGACGGCGTGCCGCAGCAGCTCGCGCTCACCGAGCCGTCGCGCGGCAACGCGAGCCACGGGCTCCTGCGCTACGCCCCGTACCGCGTGCTCGAGCACGGCGAGGCGCGCGCCGTGCTCGCGGCCACGATCCATCCGCAGCCGGGGTATCCCTTCCTCGTCGACACGACCGTGCGCTACGAGGTCGGGGAGACGGGCCTCGTCGTCACCCACGAGGCGGTGAACGTCGGCGCGACCCGGGCACCGTGGGCCTGCGGCGCGCATCCCTACCTCGCCGTCGGCAGGACGCCGGCGTCGGCGCTGACCCTCACGGTGCCCGCATCGACGGCGCTCGTGACCGACGAGCGCCTCCTACCGGTGCGATCGGTCGCGGTCGACGCGCCGGACGCGCCCGCCGGCGCCGACCTGCGTCGCGGACGCCGCCTCGCGGAGCTCGACCTCGACCTGGGCCTCGTCGACGTCGAGCACGTCGACGGCATCGCCGCGTCCACCCTGCTCGACGACGAGGGGCGCGGCGTGCGGCTGTGGCAGGACGCGGCCTTCGGCGCCCTCGTCGTGTTCACGCCGCGCGACTTCCCCGCCGTCGACGGGGTGCGCCAGGCGGTCGCGGTCGAGCCGATGTCCGCGCCCGCCGATGCCCTGAACTCCGGCGACGGCCTCGCATGGCTCGAGCCGGGCGAGTCGTGGACGGGACGCTGGGGCATCGCACCCGTCGGTCTGGTCTGAGCCGTGGCATCCGTCATGCGAGTCCGCGCGAACGGGGGACGGATGCGGCATCATGGGAGACGCCTAGGCGCCTGATGGTGGGCGCGTCGCACCTCACGGCTACCGTGCCCACGACGACCCCTCTCGACAGGAGCCCGCTCATGATCCCCCGCCGCCGCGCCGCCCTCGCGCTCGCCACGACGTCCTTCGCCGCCCTGGGCCTCGCAGCCTGCTCGACGGCGGACCAGCCCGCCGAGCCGAGCGACGAGGCGTCGACGCCCGAGTCGCCCGCGACGAGCGATGCCGGCGCGACGGGCTCCAGCGAGTACGCGGACGGCACCTACACCGCGGACGGCTCGTACACCTCTCCCGGCGGCCAGGAGACGATCACCGTCACCGTCACGCTCGCCGACGGCGTCATCGAGGACGTCGAGGTCACGAACCCCGAGACGACGAACCCGAACTCGCTGCGCTACCAGGGCGAGTTCATCGACGGCATCGCCGCCGAGGTCGTGGGCGTGCCGCTCGACGACGTCTCGGTCGATCGCGTCGGCGGCTCGAGCCTCACGAGCGGCGGCTTCGAGGACGCGCTGCAGACGATCCGCGACGAGGCAGCCGGCTAGGCATGCCGGCGAGGCTGCGCCTCGACGCGATCGGCACGAGCTGGTCGATCGACGCACCCGAGCCGCTCGGGGATGCGGTCGTCGACGCGATCCGCGCGCGCATCGAGGCCTACGACCTGGCCTGGTCGCGCTTCCGCCCCGACGCGACGATCGCTCCGCTCGCGCGCTCGGCGGGCGAGGTGCGGATGCCGGACGAGTCCGCCGAGCTCGCGCAGCTCTACCGACTGCTGCACGACGTCACGGACGGCGCGGTGACGCCCCTCGTCGGCGCATCCCTCGAGCGGCTCGGATATGGCGCCGACGGCGTCGTCGACACCGGCCTCGCGCCGCAGGCGCCGCCGGCGTGGGATGCGGCGCTGCGATGGGAGGGCACGACGCTGCGCGCGCTGCAGCCGCTCGTGCTCGACGTGGGCGCCGCGGGCAAGGGACAGCTCGTCGACCTCGTCTGCGACGTGCTCGCGGCGCACGGCGTGCGCGACGTCGTCGTCGACGCGTCGGGCGACCTGCGCCACGCGGGCACGGGCGACGCCGGCAGGCCGACGCGCGTGGCCCTCGAGGATCCGCGGGCGCTCGGCCACGCGATCGGCGTCGTCGAGGTGTCGGGCGAGGCGTTCTGCGCCTCCGCGGGCAACCGTCGCCGCTGGGCCGGCCGGCACCACATCCTCGACGGGCGCACCGGCGCCCCGGTCGACGAGGTCATCGGCACGTGGGTGATCGCGGAGCGGGCCATGGTCGCCGACGCCATCGCGACGGCGCTCTCGTTCGCCCCGGTCGGCGTGCTCGCTCGCCACTGGTCGTTCGAGCACGCGAGGATGTACGCGGGTGGCCAGGTGGAGGCGACCGGCCGATTCGCAGCAGGGCTGCACGTCAGGAGGGTGGCCGCGTGAGCGCCAGGGGACCGATCGCACGGCTCGACGCCGTGCCCATGCACGTGCTGGTCGGCGCGGTCCTCCTCGCGCACGTCGCGCTGGCGGCGATCCTCGCGTTCGCCGGCGTGCTCGCGTACGACGGCGGCGGCATCCTGCTCTCGGCGCTCGTGGGCGTCGGCGCGTCGATCGTCGCGAGCCTGCTGTTCGGTCGCATCGCGCACCGACCGGCGCACCTGCCGTCCGCCGCCATCACGGGCCTGCTCGTCGCCCTCATCGCACTGCCGCCGAGCCTCTCGCGACCGTCCGGGCTCGCCGACCTCGCGGTCGTCGCAGCGGTCAGCGTGCTCGCCGCCGCCGCGAAGGTGCTCGCCGTGCGGCGCGGTCGCCTCGTCGTGAACCCCGCCGCCGCCGGGCTCGTCGTCGCGGGCATCGTGCTGCCGCTCGTCTCGCCCGGCGCCGCGGTCGAGGCATGGTGGGTCGCCGCGCTGCCGCTGCTGCCGCTGACGATCGTGGGCGGCGCGCTCGTGCTGGTCCGCACCCGCATCGTCGCGCCCGCGCTCGCGCTCGTCGCCGCCGGCGTGCTGCTGCAGGCCGTCGCGTACGCGGCGTTCACCGGCGACCTCGCCAGGGCGCTGACGCAGGCCGTCGGCCAGAGCCCCGTCCTCTTCCTGGCGGCCTTCATGTTCTCCGAGCCCATCACGCTGCCGCCGCTGCGGTGGCAGCGCGTGCTCGTCGGCATGCTGGTCGGCGTGCTGGTCGCGGTGCCGGCGCTCGCCGGCGTCGCCGGCATCCCGGTGGGCATCGGCGCCTTCTACCCGGGGCCGGCGCTGGCGCTGGTGGTCGGCAACGTCGTCGCCTTCCTGCTCGGCTCGCGGCACGGCACGATCCTGCGACTCACGGGCCTCGAGCGCGACGGCGACCTCGTCGACCTGCGCTTCGTCGCGGAGCCCGAGCTCGAGCATCGGCCCGGGCAGTGGGTGGAGCTGAGCATCCCGCACCGTGCCGACCTGCGCGGCGAGCGCCGTGTGTTCAGCGTCGCCTCCCCGCCGGGATCGCCCGAGGTGCGCCTCGGCGTGCGCGCCGCCGAGCCCATCTCCTCGTTCAAGCGGCACCTGCTCGACATGGAGCCCGGCGACACCGTCGCGGTGACGCGCCAGGGAGGCGACTTCACGCCGAAGCCGGGCCGGCCGAGGCTGCTCGTCGCCGCCGGCATCGGCGTGACGCCGTTCCTGTCGCACCTCGGCGCCAGCGACGAGGACACCGTGCTCGTGCTGCTGCTGCGCGACGGCGACCCCGTGCCGTTCCCGACCGCGCTCGCGCAGGCCTCGGCGCGCATCGTCGTCGTCGCGCCGACGGCGCCGGAGGGCATGTCGGAGGGCTGGGAGCACGTCGCGGGCCGCATCGATGGCGATCGGCTGCGCGAGCTCGTGCCCGACCTGGCCGAGCGGCAGGTGCTCGTCTCCGGATCGTCCGCCCAGGTCGGCAGCCTGCGGCGGATCGCGAAGGCGGCGGGCGCGCGCCGCGTGCTCGTCGACGCGTTCGCCGGCTACTGAGCCGCCCGGATCACGGCCGATCGTCGCGCGGGGCGATCGGCGGATCCGCGTCCTCCGGCACCTCGCGGTCGCTCTGGTCGATCGCGGCGTCGGCATCCGCGGGGACGCCCGGCGCATGCGTCGCCGCCGAGGCATCGGTGGGCGTCGCGGCCGCGGCTGGGTGGTGCGTCGCGGCGGCGGGTGCGTCGTGGGTCGTGGCGGCGGGCGGGGGCACGTGCTGCGTCGTCGGCACCACGGGGGGTGCGACCTGCGGCTCGGGCGCTCGCGGTGCGCGAGGCTCCACCGTCGGCGGTGCGACGCCCGCGCTCGGGGCGAGCCATCGCGTCGAGAGCGCCACGAGCGCGCCAGCGAGGAGCAGCAGCACGGCCCGCACGGCGGCGATGGCGACGAGCGCCGAGAGCGTGCCGGGGAGCACGACGGTCTGCAGGAGCACGACCCAGAGCGCGACGAGGGCCAGGGTGCCCGCCGCGACCCAGCGGGCGACGGGCGATCGCACGCCCGCGACGAGCGCGGCGGCGACGAGCGCGCCGACGACGACCGTGTCGGCGACGAGCACCTGCAGCAGCTCCTGGGGGGAGGCGACGAGGTAGACCGTGGCGAGGACGACGACGGTCGCGAGCGCGACGAGGACGAGCGCCGCGACCCAGCCGGCGCCCTCGCGCCGGTCGCCGGCACGGGCTGCCGCGGTCGCGACCAGCGCGACGACGACGGCCGCGAGCGCGAGCAGCATCGCCAGCGCGTCGCCGAGGTGCGCGAGCACGGCGAGGCCGGAGGCGCCGGAGGCTCCCGCCACGATGGCCACGACGACGAGCACGAGCCCGTGCACGGCCAGCACGGGGATCGCGAGCACGAGCAGCCACACGATCCTCGTCGCGACGGCGCCGGCTGCGAGGACGATCGTCGCCGCGACGGCGGCGGAGGCGCCCTGCTCGAACACCTCGCCGACGCCGATCCCGCCGAGGAACGCATCCCACACCACGAGCGCCTGCGGCACGAGGAGCCAGGTCGAGGCGGCGAGCGCCAGGATGCCCAGGCCGAGCACGCCCGTGCGCTGACGGGGCGGCCTCGTCCAGGTGGCGGCGGGGAAGGCGGTCATGATGGCTCCTCGCGTCGTGTGCGGTGCGCCCACGCTACGCGCTCGGGCTGTGCGCGTCCTCCGCTCGTCAGCGGGCGAGCGGCACGACGACGTCGTCGGCGCCCCTGGTGCGGATGGCCTCCGCGAGCAGGTAGCCCTCGGTGAGGGCATCGCCCGTGAGCGTGACGTGCAGCAGCTCGACGCCGCACGAGTCGAGGACCTGCTGCCGGCACGCCGAGAGCACGAGGTCCGACATGTCGGCGTTCGACGGCAGGGGCGGGGCGCCCAGCTCGCGGATGACGTCGCGCAGCGCGGCGCCCACGACGTTGGAGACGCGCTCGTGCACGTTGAGCACCTCGAGCTCGAACACGCGCAACGCCCTGCCGGACACCTCGGGCCGCCACTCGATCGACGCCGGCACGAGGTAGGTGTGCCCCGTGCCGGTCGTGAGGTGCCGAGCGGGAAGGTCGGCGGCGCGCGTGCGCACGTCGACCATGCGGTACCAGAGCAGCAGCGGGAAGGCGCCGTGCGTGCCGGGGCGCAGCACCACGAGCTCGCCCTCGGGGCTCGCGGGGTGCTTCAGCTGCCCCACCCGTGGGCCGCGGGCGTAGCGCACGGCATGCTCGCGCCTGCGGACGATCGGCCTGCCGTTGCGCGTGCGGATCGCAGCCCAACCCTCGTCGACCGTGACGATGAGCATCTTCAGCAGCGCGGGGACGACGAGCAGCACCGTGAGGACGCCGCCGCCGACCTTGAGGATCTGGTTCAGGCTGGCCCCGCCGAAGCCCGAGAGGATGCCGGTGAGCATCGCGCCCCCCTTCCCGTCCGATGCGTCCAGCGTGGCGTGTGCCCGTGGTGGTCAGCGCCGTGCGGGGTCGCGATCGCCGATCGTTCATCCGTTCGTCGCGCATCCGTCGCCGCGGCGTCGGCGATCCGGCACCGAGCCCGATCATGAGGGACGCCACCTCCCTCGCCGAACGGTCGCGAGCGCGTGACGCTCCGACGAGGGCACCGGTGGCAGGGTCGTGTCGGTCGACCGGTCCGTCTCGACCCTCGTGGGCCCCGTGGGGCTCGAACCCACGACCAGCGGATTAAAAGTCCGATGCTCTACCGACTGAGCTAGAGGCCCTCGACCATCGATCCTGCCACCGCGCGCGGACGGCGGGCGCCGCGACCGGATCGGTCGCGACGCCCGCTCGCGTCGTGGCTCGGTCAGATGCCCGGCGACAGCGACGGCGCGTGCAGCGGCGCGAGGCCCGCATCCGCCGGCGACTGGAACGGCAGCACGTCCTGCTCGCACGTCGTGGGCACCGAGGCGCCCGGGGTGGCGAGGTAGGTGGCGATGGCCGCGTTCGCGCAGCTCGAGACGTTCAGCGTCGTGTGGCCGTAGCCCTCGACGGTGAGCACCGAGGCGCTCGGGAAGCGGTCGGCGTACGGCTGCGTCTGGTCGTACGGCGTCGCGGGGTCGAATCGGGTGCCGATGACGAGCACGGGCGCCTGGGTCGTCTGGTCCCACGGACCCAGGTACGCGTCGTCGTCGACGAAGTCGACGACCTCGCACTGGATGCCGACCCACGCGCGCAGGCGGCCGAAGTGGGGCGCCTCGGCGTCGGCGGCGTCCGCCTGGGCCGGGTAGTCCCACGGCTGCAGCGGGTGCTCGCCGTCGACGCACATCGCGGCGAGCGCCGCGCCGGCGCCCGAGTAGTCCTCGAGGAGGCCCAGCTCGCGCAGCCAGTCGCCGAGGTCGCTGAGCTGCACGCCCCGTTGCTGCGTCGTCATCGCCTGCTGAGGCTCGGTGAGCGCGAGCAGCTGCGTGAGCGAGTCGGCCAGCGGGCCGAAGCCGGCAGGGGAGTAGAGCGACTGGAAGGCGATGGCGACGGCGGTGCCGTAGTCGACCCGCATGGTCGTGCCGTCGGGCAGCGGCACCTCGACGGGCTGCTGCTGCAGTCGCGTCAGCAGCGTGTCGACCGCCTGGCGCGGATCTCCCGTCGCCGCGAGCGAGCAGGCGGTCGGACCGGCGGCCGCGCAGGCGTCGAGGAAGGCGTCGAACACCTCCGCCGCCGCCGGCCCCTGGCCGATGCGGACGCCGACCGAGGCGTCGCCGCCGGACCAGCGCGAGGGCTCGAGCGTGCCGTCGATGGCGAGGGCGCGCACGCGGTCGGGGAAGAGCATCCCGTAGGTGGCGCCGAGGATGGAGCCGTACGAGTAGCCGAGGTACGACAGCCGCTCGTCGCCCACGGCCTGACGCAGCAGGTCCATGTCGCGGGCCACGTTGGCCGTCGACGCATGGTCGATGCGCGAGCCCGAGAGGGTCTCGCAGGCGAGCGCGAGCGCGCCGGCCTGCGCGATCGACGTCGCCTCCTCCTCGGGCGTGCGGGGGATGGCGATCGACTGCGCGAAGAAGGCCTCCTCGCTCGCAGCATCGGGGAAGCACGTCACCGGATCCGAGGCGCCGACGCCGCGCGGGTCGAAGCCGACGACGTCGAACCGCGCGTGCACCTGCGGGTCGAGGAACGCGCCGAGCTGCTGCAGCGTCGAGACGCCGGGCCCGCCGGGTCCGCCGAAGTTGAGGAACAGGCTGCCGATGCGCTGCGCGGGGTCGGTCGCGGGGAGCCTCGTGAGCGCGATCGTCGTCGTCGCGCCCGTGGGCTCGTCGTAGTCGGTGGGCACCTCTGCGCTCGCGCACTCGAAGGCTTCGAGGCCCACGCCCTCGCAGGCCGCCCACGCGAGCTCGGGCACGGGGGCCTGCACCTGCGTCGCGGTCGCGGGTGCGCCGGCGGCGCTGCCGACCGCGACGGTGGAGGCGTCGTGCGACGCGGCGCTCGCGACGGCGGGCGAGGCGACGACGAGCAGCGCTGCTGCGCCGATCGCGGTGATGGTGCGGACCGGTGGTCTGGTGGATCTCGTACGCATGCCCTCCTTCCTAGCCGCGGTGCTCGAGCGCCCGGATCCCCCGAACGATGGATGTCGGGGTACGACCGCGGTCGGATGCGCACGCCGACCGCCGACGCCCGGGTCGGGAATGCGGTCGCTAGCCTGGACGCTGCATCCCGAGGCGGAGGGAGGGGCATGGCCCAGCACGCACGACCGGCGCGGTACGCGTCGCGATGGTTCGAGCAGTTCGTCGGCGACATGGATCCCGTGGCCCGGGTGCAGCTCGCGCACGAGACGGCGGCCGCGCTCCTGGCCCGCGTGCGCAGCGACGCGGACGCCGACGTCGTCGAGCGCATCCTCGCGCTCGCCGCCGACGACGGCATCGACGCCGTCGCGGAGCTCTGGGCGGACGCCAGGCCCCATTCGCTGCCCGGCGCCCTCTGGCGCATCCACCTGCTCGCGACGATGGTCGCGCAGCAGCCGGTCGCCGTCGCGGCGCACTTCACCTCCGGTGCCGAGCGCCTCGAGACCGCGGATGCGGTCGTCGCCGGGGCGGCAGTGCCCACCGGGCCGGAGGAGATCGCGACCCTCGCCGACGAGATCCTGCGCGGCGTCTTCGCGGGCGACCTCGCCCTCGCGCTCGACCGTGCCGCAGCCTTCAGCCGCATCGCCGCCGCGGGCTCCCTCGCGGAGGCCGATGCGCGCGACGCGTACGACGCCGAGGCCGCGTCGCGGCTCACGGCTCGCGCGTCGCGCCTGGCGATCCTCGCCGGCGACCTCGCCGCCTCCGCCGCGCTGCAGCGGCGCGACGCGCTGCACTGATGTCGACGCCGGATCCAGCCGGCATCCAGCGGACCTCCACGCTCGACGCCGGAGGTGCGGCTATCCTGGCGCGAGCCTCGGGAGGTCCCATGCACATCGCGCATCGCATCCGCCGTCCTGCAGCCCTCGCCCTGGCGGCAGCGGTCGCCGCATCCCTCGCGGGATGCGTCCTCTCGCCGCCCGCGCAGCAGGCGCCGCCCACGAGCGAGCAGCCGCAGCCGAGCCCGTCGACGCCGGCGGAGCCGAGCGGCGAGCCCACCGAGCCGAGCGCGAGCGATGCGCCGACCGAGGGCGCCTACGAGCTGCAGAACGACCCCTCGGCGTCGGTGGTCTGGTCGTTCCAGCCCGTCGACGCGCAGCGCGTCGAGAGCGACGCGCTCGGCGCGACGCCGGATCCCGGCCAGCAGCTCGTCATCCTGCACATGGACGGGCAGCTCCTGACGGGAGTCCCCGACTTCTACTTCCAGTTCACGGTGCAGGCGTACGACCCCGCGACCGAGCAGACCATCGGGCTCAGCTCGGCGACGCAGTTCTACGCCGAGGACGACCTGTTCACGCTCGGCCGCCAGCCCGAGTTCCAGGACGCGGACGCCATCTTCCAGCTGCCCGAGGGCTGGGACATCGCGAACTGGCGCATCGTCTGCAACGAGACGGGCGAGGAGTGGGTCGTCCAGGTCCCCGTGCTGTGAGGTCCGCGGCGCACTGACACGCCCGACCCTTCGCGCGGGGCGAACGGGCTCGGCATCGCGGCGACGCGTTCGCTACAGTGGTCGACGCCGGGCCGCGAACCCCGGGCTCCAATCTTCGCCGCTTCGAGCGGCCTACCGCCGAGAGGCGTTCCGCGGCCCGGCATCATCGTCTCCGCCATCGATGCACATCGCGTGCCGGCCGTGCGACGGGGCATCCTCGCTGGCGCGCCTGGACGTGCGCCCGGCGCGCGCGAGACGTTCCCGGCTCGTTCATCCTCCGTTCACCTGCGGAGGGCATGCGAGCCATGACCGATCCCTACCGTGGGCGAGGCGCCTCTGCTGCGCCTGACGATGCGGGAAGCCCCCGCACCCCATTCCGAAAGGGATCACAGCGTGAAGATCACGAAGCTCGGCCGCGCGGCGCTCATCGCCGGCGTCGGCAGCATCCTCCTCGCCTCCTGCGCCGCGAACGAGGGCACCAGCGGCTCCGGCAGCGAGCCCGCCGAGGGTGCCGTCTCCGGCACGATCGAGGCCACGGGCGCGTCGTCGCAGACGGCCGCGCAGGAGGCGTGGGTCGCCGCGTTCCTCGATGCGAACCCCGACGCCGACGTCATCTACGAGCCCACGGGCTCGGGCGTGGGCCGCGACAACTTCCTCGCCGGTGCGTCGAGCTTCATCGGCTCGGACCGCGCGTTCACCATGGACGAGGTCGCCGCGGGCGGCTTCCAGGCGTGCACGACCGACGACATCATCGAGATCCCCGTCTACATCTCGCCCGTCGCGGTCATCTTCAACCTCGACGGCGTCGACTCGCTGAACCTCGACGCCGCGACGATCGCGGGCCTGTTCGCGGGCACGATCACGAACTGGAACGACCCGGCGATCGCCGACCAGAACCCCGACGTCGACCTGCCCGACCTCGCCGTCTCGCCCGTGCACCGCTCGGACGCGTCGGGCACGCAGGAGACCTTCACGGCCTACCTCGAGGCGACCGCCGCGGACGTGTGGACCTACGAGGCCTCCGACGAGTGGCCGATCCAGGGCGGCGAGGCCGCCCAGGGCACCTCGGGCGTCGTCGACCGCGTCTCGAACGGCCAGGGCACGATCGGCTTCGCCGACGCGTCGCAGGCCGGCGACCTCGGCACCGTCGCGGTGCAGGTCGGCGAGGAGTACGTGCCGTTCTCGCCCGAGGCCGCCGCCCAGCTCGTCGCAGGCGCCACGCAGGAGGAGGGTCGCGGCGACGCCGACCTCGTCTTCGACGTCGACCCGGCGGCCGCCGCCGACGGCGCGTACCCGATCGCGCTCGTGTCGTACCTCATCGGCTGCACCTCCTACGAGGACCCCGAGGTCGCCGCGACCGTGCAGGCCTACTTCTCGTACGTCGCCTCGGCCGAGGGCCAGGACGCCGCTGCGGAGAACGCAGGCTCGGCGCCGATCAACGACGACCTGCGCTCGCAGATCGACGAGGCGATCGCGCTGATCCAGGTCGAGGGCTGATCGCCTGACACCCATGGGGCTGATGGCCGGGATGCAGGGCATCCTGGTCATCAGCCCCACACCACTGCCACCGCCTCGACCACGAAGGGCCGCCGCATGACGACCAGCACCACGTCGCAGCAGCAGCAGGAGGAGCCTGCGCTGCCGCCGCCGGCGACGCAGCAGGCGAAGCCCGCCGTGCGTCGCCTGGGCGACCGGATCTTCTCCGGCACCGCGCTCGGCGCGGGCATCATCATCCTGCTCGTGCTCGCCGCCGTGGCCGTCTTCCTCGTCGCGCAGAGCATCCCGGGCCTGTCGACCGAGGACAACACGATCCTCCGCGGTCGCTCCTTCCTCGAGTACGTCGTGCCGCTCGCCTTCGGCACCGTATGGGCGTCGCTCATCGCGCTCGTCATCGCGGCGCCGATCGCGATCGGCATCGCGCTGTTCATCTCGCACTACGCACCGCGTCGCTTCGCCGCCGTCCTCGGCTACGTCATCGACCTGCTCGCAGCGGTGCCCTCGGTCGTCTTCGGCCTCTGGGGCGCCGTGACGCTCGCCGGGTTCGTGCAGCCCTTCTACGTGTGGCTGAACGCGAACCTCGGATGGTTCCCCCTCTTCAGCGGGCAGGCGTCCGCGACGGGCAACACGATCCTCACCGCCTCGCTCGTGCTCGCCGTCATGATCCTGCCGATCATGACCGCCATCTGCCGCGAGGTCTTCCTGCAGGCGCCGAGGCTCCACGAGGAGGCGGCGCTCGCGCTCGGCGCGACGCGCTGGGAGATGATCCGCATGGCCGTGCTGCCGTTCGCGCGCGGTGGCATGGTGTCCGCCGCGATGCTCGCGCTGGGCCGTGCGCTCGGCGAGACGATGGCCGTGACGATGGTGCTGTCGGCCTCCGGCGTCATCAGCGTGCAGCTGCTGACCTCGACGAACCCGACGCCCATCCCCGCGAACATCGCCCTCGCCTTCCCCGAGGCGCACGGCAACGGCGTGAACACGCTCATCGCCACCGGCCTCGTGCTCTTCGCCGTCACGTTCCTCGTGAACGCCATCGCCCGCGCGATCGTCAACCGTCGCGCCCAGTTCTCCGGAGCCAACTGATGAGCGCCGTCGTCACGCGCGGCCAGGCGAGCTCGCTCGCCGCCGGCCGACTCCCGAAGTGGGCCACCTGGGTCACGCTCGCGGCTGCGATGGCCGTGTCCGCCACGGTCTTCGGGCTCATCAACCTGGGCTCCGCGGCCTCCGAGTTCGACGTCGCGGGTGCGCTCGTCGTCGGCGCCCTGCTCTACGTCGTCGCCATCTTCGTGCTGTCGCGGCTCAGCGAGAGCCCCCGCCACGCCGTCGACCGGTTCGTGACGGCGCTCGTCTCGAGCGCCTTCATCGTCGCGATCATCCCGCTCGTGTCGCTGCTCTACACCGTCGTGTCGTCGGGCATCGAGCGCTTCGACGTCGAGTACTTCTCCTCGTCGATGCGCGGCGTCGTCGGCACGGGCGGCGGTGCGATCCACGCCATCTGGGGCACGATCCTCATCACGCTCGCCGCGACGATCATCTCGGTGCCCATCGGCCTCATGACCTCGATCTACCTCGTCGAGTACGGCGGGACGGGGCGCATCGCCAAGGCGATCACGTTCTTCGTCGACGTCATGACGGGCATCCCCTCGATCGTCGCGGGCCTGTTCATCTTCGCGGTGTTCTCGCTCTTCCTCGGACCGGGCGCATCGCTGGGCATCATGGGCGCGCTCGCGCTGTCGGTGCTCATGATCCCGGTCGTGGTGCGCTCGAGCGAGGAGCTGCTGCGCATCGTGCCGAACGAGCTGCGCGAGGCGTCCTACGCGCTCGGCGTGCCGAAGTGGCGCACGATCGTGAAGGTCGTCCTGCCGACGACGATCGCGGGCATCATGACGGGCGTCATGCTCTCGATCTCGCGCGTCATCGGCGAGACGGCGCCGCTGCTGCTGACGGCGGGCTTCACGACGAGCCTCAACCTCAACCTCTTCGACGGCCGGATGATGACGCTGCCGGTGTTCGTCTACAACCAGTACCAGAACCAGGGCACGAACCCGGACGAGGCCGTCGCCAGGGCGTGGGCGGGCGCGCTGACGCTCATCCTCATCGTCATGGCGCTGAACCTCGTCGCGAGGCTCATCGCCAAGTTCTTCGCCCCCAAGCTGCGCGGCTGAGCCGCAGGAACAAGGAGACCGCTTCCGTGTCCAAGCGCATCGAGGTCGACGACCTCAACGTCTACTACGGCGACTTCCTCGCGGTCGAGGGCGTGTCCCTCGAGATCGCGCCCCGGTCCGTGACGGCCTTCATCGGCCCATCCGGCTGCGGCAAGTCGACCTTCCTCCGCACGCTCAACCGCATGCACGAGGTCATCGCCGGCGCACGCGTCGAGGGCAGCGTGCTGCTCGACGGCGAGGACCTCTACGGCGCCGGCGTCGACCCCGTGCTCGTGCGTCGCCAGATCGGCATGGTCTTCCAGCGGCCGAACCCGTTCCCGACGATGTCGATCCGCGAGAACGTCCTCGCGGGCGTGCTGCTGAACAACGCCCGCATGTCGAAGTCCGACCAGGACGA
Source organism: Agrococcus sp. SGAir0287 (assembly GCF_005484985.1). Classification (NCBI taxonomy): domain Bacteria; kingdom Bacillati; phylum Actinomycetota; class Actinomycetes; order Micrococcales; family Microbacteriaceae; genus Agrococcus; species Agrococcus sp. SGAir0287. The sequence continues at coordinate 2,351,631 of NZ_CP027942.1, read as the reverse complement.
CCTCGTCGAGCGGAGCCTGCGCGGCGCGAACCTCTGGAACGAGGTCAAGGACCGCCTGAACCTGCCCGGCTCCGGCCTCTCGGGCGGTCAGCAGCAGCGTCTGTGCATCGCTCGCGCCATCGCCGTGTCGCCCGACGTCGTCCTCATGGACGAGCCCTGCTCCGCGCTCGACCCGATCTCGACCCTCGCGATCGAGGACCTCATCGAGGAGCTCAAGCAGGAGTACACGATCGTCATCGTCACCCACAACATGCAGCAGGCGGCGCGCGTGAGCGACAAGACGGCGTTCTTCAACATCGCGGGCACCGGCAAGCCGGGCAGGCTCATCGAGTACGACGAGACGACGACGATCTTCTCGAACCCCTCGGTGCAGGCCACGGAGGACTATGTCTCCGGCCGCTTCGGCTGATCCCGCGCCCACGGACTCCGACGAGCCCGTCGCGGTCGAGCCTCAACGCTCGAGCACGGCGGGCTCGCCGCCGTTCGGCACGAACGCGATCGTCGAGAAGTCGACGTCGGCGGGCACGACGAAGATCGGGCAGACCCGCTCGTAGGGGATCCCGAGGGCGTTCCCCTCCGCCTCGTAGACGTCGAGCACGTCGCCCGTCGGCTCGTAGTCGAAGCCCGTGAGGTCGTCGTAGCGCGGACCGGCGTCGCTCGCCCACACCTCGATGCGCACGGCGTCCGACAGCCACGCGCCCGCCGCTCCGGCGAGCTGCGTCGCGCGCACGCACACCCAGCCGACGCGGTCGTCGCCGGCGGGGAGCTCGAAGCCTCCGTCGCCCTCGAACATCGTGACGTCGTCGTCGCCGACGGGGCCGGCCTCGAGCAGCTCGAGCGTCCACGACGCATCCGCCGCGTCGACGCGCACGGTGTCGCCGTCGATCCACGCCGTCGGCGTCGCCGCCTCGGGGATGCGCTCGGCATCGGCTCCCGTCGCGCCGTCGGCTCGGCTGGCGTCGGCCGACGAGGTCGCGGCGCATCCCGTGACGAGCAGCGCGAGGGCTGCGAGCGCGGTCGTCGCGCGTGCGATGCGCATGCGAGCGATCACCTCCGGATGGTCGACCAGCACGCTAGCCGTCGAACCTCGGCGGGACCCGAGCGCGGGGTGGGGACGCGGTGGTCGGCGCCCGCGCACGCCCTCAGTGCGGCGCGCCGTGCGTCTCGACCGCGACGATGCGACCGTCGGGTCCGCCGACGTGCAGCACGGTGAAGTCGGCGGTGTGCAGCATCGAGCCGCGATGGAGCGCGGGCGTGTCCGGCGAGGCGGTCGCGCTCGCGACGGCGTCGACGACCGCCGGGACCACGGGCAGGTGGCTGCACAGCACCGTGGGGCGACGACGGCGCACCGCGGACTCCACGCGCCGCAGCAGTCGATCGCCGCGACCGAGGTAGGTGTCCTGAGCGAGCGAGCGCACGGGCTTCGGCGGGACGTCCACCAGGCGCGACAGCGGCTCGACCGTCTGGCGGCAGCGGACCGCCGTGGAGACGAGGATGCGCTCGACGCCGAACGCCGCGATCGACGGCGCGACCTGCCGCGCCTGCCGCTCGCCGCGCGACGTGAGCGGCCTCGAGGCGTCGTCGCCCTCCCACACGTAGGGATCGGCGGCCTTGGCGTGCCGCAGCGCGACGATCGCGAAGGTGTCGGCCTCGCCGGTCGCGATGCGCTCGGCGAGCCGGCGCAGCAGCACGGCGTCGTGCGCGTACGTGCTGCGTTCGACCGCCTCGTCGAGCGGCAGCCAGTGCAGCGCGCGGATCTCGTCGTTCGGCGCGAACGCGCGCACCGGAGCCTCCGCGCGCAGCTGCGCCATCCAGTAGTAGACGACCTTGTCCTGGCCCGTCGGCAGGCGGTACTCGCTCGTGCCGAGCGGCGCCTGCAGCGTCGCGCGGTAGCCCGTCTCCTCCTCCAGCTCCCGCACTGCGCACTCCGGCAGCGCCTCGCCGGGGTCGAGCTTGCCCTTCGGCAGCGAGAGGTCGCGATGCTTCGTGCGCTCGACGAGCAGCACCTCGACGCCGCCCTCGGCGCGACGCCACAGGCCGACGCCGGCAGCGAGCTGCGGGGTCACCGGCGTCGCCGCCGCTGGATCTCGATCATCCGATCGCGCTGCAGGTCGGCGAGCGGGCGCCCCTGGTCGTCGAAGGCGTGGCGGGTCCAGGAGCCGTCCGGCTCCGCCCACCACGAGGCGGTCGTGTCGGCCATCGCCCGGTCGAAGTGCGCCGTGATGTCGTCCATGTGCTCCGTCGAGGTGAGGCGGATGAGCGTCTCGACGCGGCGGTCGAGGTTGCGGTGCATCATGTCCGCCGACCCGATCCACACCTCCTCGTCGCCGTCGTTGAGGAAGCAGAAGACGCGCGAGTGCTCGAGGTAGCGGCCGAGGATCGAGCGCACCGTGATGCGCTCGGAGAGCCCGGGCACGCCGGCCTTGATCGAGCAGATGCCGCGCACCCACACCTGCACCTCGACGCCTGCGCGGCTCGCGCGGTAGAGGGCGTCGATGATCTGCTCGTCGACGATCGAGTTCACCTTGATGCGGATGCGCGCGGGCCTGCCCGCCTGCGCGTTGCGCGTCTCGCGCCGGATGCGCTTCAGCAGCCCCTTGCGCAGGTGGAGCGGTGCCACGAGCAGCCGCTGGAACTTGCGCTCGATCGCGAAGCCGGAGAGCTGGTTGAACAGCCGCGTGATCTCGAGCCCCACCTGGTCGTTGTCGGTGAAGAGGCCGAAGTCCTCGTAGATGCGCGACGTCTTCGGGTTGTAGTTGCCCGTGCCGACGTGGCAGTAGTGGCGGAGGCGGTCGCGCTCGCGCCGCACGACGACGAGCAGCTTGCAATGCGTCTTGAGGCCCACGAGGCCGTAGACGACGTGCACGCCGGCGCGCTCGAGCGTGCGGGCCCACTGGATGTTGTTCGTCTCGTCGAACCGCGCCTTCACCTCGACGAGGGCCAGCACCTGCTTGCCCTTCGCGGCGGCGCGGATGAGGGCGGCGACGATGGGCGAGTCGCCGCTCGTGCGATAGAGCGTCTGCTTGATGGCGAGCACGTCGGGGTCGTCCGCCGCCTGCTCGAGGAGCGCCTGCACGCTGGTCGCGAAGGACTCGTACGGGTGGTGCACGAGCACGTCCTTGCGAGTGATGGCGTCGAAGATCGACTCCTGCTCGTCGGCGTCCGTCGGCTTGAGCGGCGCCGCCGTCACGGGCACGCGCTTCGTGTAGCGCAGCTCGGGCCGTTCGAGGCCCGCGATCTGGAACAGGCCCGTGAGGTCGAGCAGCCCCGGCAGCGCGTACACCTCCTGCTCGGTGATGCCGAGCTCCCGCACCAGGAGGTCGAGCGAGTCGGGATCGACGTCCTCCGAGACCTCGAGCCGGATGGGCGGGCCGAACTTGCGCCGCGACAGCTCCTGCTCGAGCGCCTGGATGAGGTTCTCGGTCTCGTCCTCGTCGATCGTCACGTCCTCGTTGCGCGTGACGCGGAAGACGTCGCAGTCGACGACGCGCATGCCGGGGAACAGCTCGTCGAGGTTGTTGGCGATGAGCTCCTCGAGCGGGATGAAGCGCGTGCCGGGGCCCTCGACCGCGACGAGGCGCGAGAGCACGGGCGGCACCTTGAGCCGCGCGAACTCCTCGGAGTCGGTGAGCGGGTTGAACACGCGCACCGCGAGGTTGAGCGAGAGCCCCGAGATGTACGGGAACGGGTGCGCGGGGTCGACCGCGAGCGGCATGAGGACGGGGAAGACGTCGTCGTGGAAGCGCCGGCGCAGCACGCGCTGCTCGTCCTCGCCGAGCTCGCCCCATCGCACGATCTCGATGCCGACCTTCGACAGCGCGGGCCGGACGGAGTGGCGCCAGCAGTCGGCGTGGCGCAGCTGGAGCTCGTGGGCGCGCTCGACGATCTGGTTGAGGCTCTCGACGGGCGACAGGCCCACGTTGGTGGGCACGGCGAGGCCCGTGACGATGCGGCGCTTGAGGCCCGCGACCCGCACCATGAAGAACTCGTCGAGGTTCGAGGCGAAGATGGCGAGGAAGTTCGCGCGCTCGAGCAGCGGCACCGTCTCGTCCTCCGCGAGCTCGAGCACGCGCTGGTTGAAGTCGAGCCACGACAGCTCGCGGTCGAGGAACCGGTCGCCGGGCAGGCCGTCCTCGGTGTCGCCGCCGTGGGTCTCGAGGTCGTACTCGTCGTCGTCGTCGAAGTCGTCGAGGTCGGCCTCCGTCGCCTGCGCGAAGCTGGCGCCCTCCGCGAGCTCGGGCGCCATGGTCACGGTCGGCTGCGACGTCGTGGGCGTGGGCTCGGACTGGTCTTCCATGCACTCATCCTGGCACCGGCAGGTGAACGGATGGGTGCGCCTGCGCCACCTCAGACCACGTGTCGCCAGCGCACGTCGCGTGCGTGGTCGACGAAGCCGCGCGAGCGGTAGAGCCCGAGCGCGGGCGCGTTGTCACCCTCGACGTAGAGGTGGGCCGTGTCGAAGCCCAGCGCGCGCATCCGAGCGAACGTCGCCTGCAGCAGCACGCCGCCGAGCCCCGTGCCCTGCGCGCGGGGCGCGACGCCGAGGGCGTAGAGCTCCGCGACGTCGCCGTCCGGCTTGATCCAGGCGTAGCCGTCGAGCCCGTCCTCGCCGGGTGCCAGGAGGAGGTTGGCGTCGTCGTGCCACGACTGGGCGCGTCGATCGGCGAGGTCCTGCGCCGTGAGCCTGCCCTGCTCGGGATGCGCGGCGAAGGCCGCGGCGTTGACGGCGACCCAGGCGTCGGCGTCGGCGTCGACGAAGGGCCGCAGGCGCGGATCGACGACCGCGTCTGGGGGCACGGGCGCGCGCAGCTGCAGGAGCGTGCGGATGCGCTGCATGCCCAGGCGCTCGGCGAGGGCTCGGGAGGCGGGCAGGTCGCCGTGCGCCCATGCCTCGAACCCGGGATGCTCGGCGGCGATGCGCTGCGCGAGCCGCGTGCCGAGGCCCGCACCGCGGCGTGCGGGATCGACGGCGAGCTCGACCTCGGCGATCGCATCGCCGGCGCGAGCGCCCGTCGCGACGACCGCGATCGCGGCACCCGAGCCGTCGAGGTCGACGATCGCACGCTCGCCGCGTCGGGCCTCGAGCATGGCCTGGTCGTTGACGGGACTCGCGCCATCGGCGCTGCGGCAGCGCTCGACGAGGGCGGCGAGCGCTGCGACGTCAGTCATGCGAGAGCTCGAAGCGGTAGCCGACGTTGCGCACGGTGCCGATCGCCGACTCGAGGTCGCCGAGCTTGGCGCGCAGGCGTCGCACGTGCACGTCGACCGTGCGCGTGCCGCCGAAGTAGTCGTAGCCCCACACCTCGCTGAGCAGCTGCTCGCGCGTGAAGACCCGCACGGGATGCGAGGCGAGGAAGCGCAGCAGCTCGAACTCCTTGTACGTCAGGTCGAGCGGCTTGCCGTTGATGGACGCCTGGTAGTTCGCCTCGTCGATGCGCAGCCCCGCGGCGACGATCGGCTGGTCGCGCGGCGCGGAGCGCGCGAGGGCGAGGCGGATGCGGGCGTCGACCTCGGCGGGCCCCGCGCCGTCGAGCACGACGTCGGCGATGCCCCAGTCCAGCTGCACCGCGGCGAGGCCGCCCTCGCCGAGCACGAGCAGCACGGGCGACTTCAGCGTCTGCTCGACGATGCGGCAGAGGGTCTTGGCGGTCGCGAGCTCGACGACGCCGTCGACGACGACGAGCTCGGCGTCGTTCGCCTGCGTGAGCGAGGCCGTCTCGGCAGCCAGGCGCGTCACCCGGTGATCGAGCAGGTCGAGGCTGGGTAGCACGTCGCCGCTCCGACGGGTGAGGATCAGCACATGAGCCACGGCAGCGACCTCCCGCGGACAGTCTAGGGTGGCGTGGGAACGGCGTCGGACGGGGGAGCGATGCGCTGGCACGGCATCTGGCCCATCTGGGCGCTCGCCGTCGTCGGCTCCGTCGTCGTCGCGATCCTCGTGCCGGTCGACCGCACGGTCTGGCTGCCGATCGTGCTCGGCGCGTGCGTGCTCGCATCCTTCGCGGTGCAGCTGGGCTTCCCGACACAGAAGGGGCTCGTCGATCGCCTCTTCGCCTCGGTGGGCGGCGCGATCGTCGTGCTCGCGATCGCGACGGTCGTCTTCAAGGCGCTCAGCCTGGCGGCGTGATGCGCCGCGTGCTCGCGCGCGTAGGATGAGGGCATGGACATCCCCGTCGTCGCGCTCGAGATCTTCTTCCTCGGTCTGCTGGGCCTCGCGTCCCTCGCGATCGCGGGGCTGTCGTTCGTCGTGATCCGCAACCTCTTCCGCGGGCAGCGCTAGCCGGTGCTCGACATCGACCCGACGCTCCCCGCGGAGCTCGGTCCCCTCCAGTGGCTCATCGGCGACTGGGAGGGCACGGGTCACGTGCAGTTCGCCGTCGGCGACGACGACGTGCGCGAGCACGCGTTCGGCCAGCGCGTGACGTTCGCCCACCACGGCCTGCCCTTCCTCGCCTACACGGCGTACGCGTGGCTGCTCGACGACGAGTCCGCGCCGCTCGCGGCGGAGTCGGGGTACTGGTCGCTCGCCCGCGTCGCCGACGAGCGCGACCACGGCCCCGGCATGCTGCCCCGCGCGGCCGCGCCGCGGACGGTCGACGACGTCGAGGCGCTGCGCGGCGACGACGGCGCCTTCGAGATCGAGGCGCTCATCGCGCACCCGACGGGCGTCGCGGAGCTCTACATGGGGCGCATCGCGGGCCCACGCATCGACCTCGCGACCGACGCGGTCATGCGCTCGCCGAGTGCGAAGGCGCACTCGGCGTCGACGCGCATGCTCGGCCTCGTCGAGGGCGACCTGCTGTGGGCGTGGGATCTCGCCGCGCTCGGTCGCCCCCTCGCGACGCACGCGTCGGCACGACTCTCCCGCGTGCGCAGGCTCGAGGCGCCGGACGGCGAGGGATGACGAGCGCGTTCGTCGACGCCCCCGGCGCCGTGCTGGGGGTGTCCGGCGTGCCGCTGCACCTGGGCAATCCCGTCGCCGAGGGCCGCGTGCTCGACGACGGCGCGTGGGTGCTGCTGCCGCGCGAGGTGCTGCGCCTCACGGGTGCCGACCGCCTCACGTGGCTCGACTCCATCACGACCCAGGCCATCGCGCGGCTGCAGCCCGGCGTCTCGACCGAGACGCTCGTGCTCTCGCCCGAAGGGCGGATCGAGCACGCCATGCGGCTCGTCGACGACGGCGACTCGCTCTGGGCGATCGTGGATGCCGGCCGCGCCGACGCGCTCGAGGCCTGGCTGACGCGCATGCGCTTCTGGGCGCAGGTGGACATCGCCCGCGTCGACGTTCCCGTCGTCGGCTGGACCGGATCGATCGGGCCCGTCGGCGTCGCCTGGGACGACCCGTGGCCGCTCGTCGCCGAGGGCGGCGTCCGCTACGGCTCCGGCGAGGACCTCGGGCCATGGGGATGGCACGAGACCGCCGTCACGGGCGACGTCGGCGAGCCGCCCGCGATCGCCGGCACCCTCGCGCTCGACGCGAGGCGCATCGCGGCCGGACGGCCGACGATCGCCGACGTCGACGATCGCACGATCCCGCACGAGCTCGACTGGCTCGCCACCGCCGTCCACCTCGCCAAGGGCTGCTACCGCGGCCAGGAGACCGTCGCGAAGGTGCACAACCTCGGATCGCCGCCGCGCAGGCTCGCCCTGCTGCATCTCGACGGCAGCGACGCCGTGCTCCCCTTCGCGGGCGACGTCGTCACGGCCGCGGGCGCCGAGGTCGGCCGCATCACCGTCGCGGCGCAGCACCACGAGCTCGGACCCGTCGCGCTCGCGATGCTGAAGCGGTCCGTCGACCCCGACGCATCCCTCGTCGTGCTCGCCGGGGACGAGGACGTGCCCGTCGCGGCGGCGCAGCAGGTGCTCGTGCCGCCGACCGCGGGCCATGCGCATCGCCCACCGCGCCTGCCGCGCCTCGGCGCCGTGCGCCGCCCGACCGCCTGAGGCGCGACAGGGCCTCGGGCGACCACCGGGGACGAGCGCGACCGCTGCTCAGCGCGGCGCGACCGCCGACCACGGCAGCGTGAGCTCGCCGAGCCGGGCGCGCCGCTGCGCTGCGCGATCGATCGGCCACCCGTCGTCGGCGAGCGCGCCGACGGCGGCGACCCATCGCTGCCCGGCGCCGAAGGCGCCGACGGGTGCCTGCCGCTCCCACGCTCGGTCGAGGGCGACGAGCAGGTCGTGGATGCGCTCGCCGGGCACGTTGCGATGGATCAGCGCCTTCGGCAGGCGCTCGGCGAGCACGCTCGGTGTCGGCATCGCATCGCCGCCCAGCGAGGCGACGCGCACCGCGAGCGTGAGGCTGCGCGGGCCATCGGCGCCGAGCGTCGCCCAGGTCGCGACGCGCCCCACCTCGTTCGAGGTGCCCTCCACGAGGACGCCGCCGGGCGCGAGCCGTGCGAGCATCCGCGCCCAGATGTCCTCGACCTCGTGCTCGTCGTACTGCCGCAGCACGTTCATCGCTCGGATGACGTGCGGCGGACGCGACGTCGGCACCTCGAAGCCGCCGAGCGCGAAGGACACGCGCACGTCGTCGGCGAGCGCGCGCCCGTGCCGCTCGGGTCCGGCGGCGATCGCTGCCCGCAGCTCGCGCGTCGCGATCGCGACGCGCTCGGGATCGATCTCGAGCCCCACGACCTCGATCGTCGGCGTCCGACGCGCGAGTCGCTCGTGCAGCTCGAGGGTCGTCGTGGCGCTCGCGCCGAAGCCGAGGTCGACGACGAGCGCGCCGGGCGTGCGGGCGACGGGGAGGCCCGCGATCCATCGATCGACCCTGCGAAGCCGGTTCACGCCCGTCGTGCCGCGCGTCACGCGCCCGATGGGAGCCATGCCCCCATCGTCGCAGGAGCGCACCGCTAGCCTCGCGCCATGGACCGCTGGGCCGACGCCGCGATCGCGCACGTGCGTCGTCGCGCTCGCGGCGGACCCGCGCCGCGCGACCTCGACGTCGACGTGCACCTGCATCCGGATCGCCTGCGCGACGGCGTGACCGTCGTCGAGGCGCTCGCGACCGGCGGCGTCTACCGCACGCAATGGGAGACGGGCACCTCGAACGGCGGGCTCACCGCGGTGCCGGGAGGCGACCGCGACCGCTGGGAGCGACGGCTCTTCGGCGGCGCCTACGACACGGCCCCGGCCGCCGCGCGGCCGCGATACGGCGCGCTGAACTGGCGGCGGCGGGCGATCGGCGGCGGCATCCGGTTCGGATCGTCGAGGCTCGTCCTCAGCGTGGCGGCGCGCCCACGCGTGACGTACTGCTTCCCGGACAGCGCTCTCGAGCCGCAGGCGTTCGCGACCGACGACCGGTTCGCCCTGCTGCCGCTCGCCGCCTCGAGCGACCTCGACCCGCTCGACGACGCGATCGAGGCGCACGTGCACGGCGGCCTCGACCTCGCGCGCGACGTCGCCCGCATCGTGCTCGACCCGTCGTTCCGCGGCACCGCCGTCGAGGACGCCGCGCGATCCCTGCCCGTGCCGCTCGCGTGGCATCCGGGGCTCGTGCTCCCGATCGAACGGCTGCGTCGCGTGCCCGCCTACCGGGGTCCCGACGTCGTCGCCCTCGGCGAGCGCGTCGCGCAGCACGGGCTGCTCGACGCGCGCATCGTCGGGCTCGCCGCAGCCTCCGGCGAGCACGATCCGCAGGTGGTGAAGCGGCTCTGGCACTGCGTCGCGCGGTGGGGCGCGCCGATAGGCTGAGGCCATGAGCGAGCACACGCTGATCCTGCTGCGCCACGGGCAGTCGGACTGGAACGAGAAGAACCTCTTCACCGGATGGGTCGACGTCGCCCTCACGGCCAAGGGGCGCGAGGAGGCGGCGCGCGGCGGCGAGCTGCTGCGGGAGGAGGGCATCCTCCCCGACGTCGTCCACACCTCGCTGCTCACGCGCGCGATCCAGACGGCGAACCTCGCGCTCGAGGCCGCCGACCGCTCGTGGATCCCCGTGCACCGGTCGTGGCGGCTCAACGAGCGCCACTACGGCGACCTGCAGGGCAAGGACAAGGCGCAGACGCTCGAGGAGTACGGCGAGGAGCAGTTCATGCTCTGGCGCCGATCGTTCGACGTGCCGCCGCCGTCCATCTCGGCCGACAACGCCTACTCGCAGGCGGACGACCCCCGCTACGCCGACATCGACGGCGAGGTGCCGGCCACCGAGTGCCTCAAGGACGTCATCGAGCGCTTCCTGCCCTACTGGGAGGGGCCGATCAGCGACGACGTACGCGCGGGCCGCACCGTGCTCATCGCCGCGCACGGCAACTCGCTGCGCGCGCTCGTCAAGCACCTCGAGGGCATCTCGGACGACGACATCGCCGCGCTCAACATCCCCACCGGCATCCCGCTCGTCTACACCCTCGACGCCGACCTGCGGGCGACGGGCCCGGGCCGCTACCTCGACCCCGAGGCCGCCGCCGCCGGCGCAGCGGCCGTCGCGAGCCAGGGCAAGGGCTGAGACGACCTGCGACGCACGACGAAGGCCCCCGGCGACGCCGGGGGCCTTCGTCGTGGCTCGACGCGTCAGTCGGAGACGACCTCGTGCAGCTCGGCCTGCCAGTCGCCCGTGGCGAGGTAGGCCATCTTCTTGCCGATGCCGACGGCGTGGTCGGCGAAGCGCTCGTGGTAGCGGCTCGCGAGCGTCGCGTCGACCGTCGCGTGCGCGGCGCCCTCCCACTCGGAGCCCAGCACCTGCTCGAACACCGACTTGTGCAGCGCGTCGACGCGCACGTCGGAGCCGGCGATCTGCTCGGCGATCGCCACGTCCTGCGTCCGCAGCAGCTCGACGAGCAGGGTGGCGATCTCGACGTCGGCGGCGCCCATGGCCACGAACGTGGGCGCGAGCGACTCGGGCACGACGTTCGCGGGGAAGCGGTAGCGCGTCAGCATCGCGATGTGCCGGGCGAGGTCGCCCATGCGCTCGAGCGACGCCGAGATGCGCAGCGCCGAGATGACGATGCGCAGGTCGCGGGCGACGGGACCCTGGCGGGCGATGATGTCGATCACGAGCTCGTCGAGCGCGTTCGCCTTGTCGTCGATCTCCGCGTCGGAGGCGATGACCTGCTCGGCGAGCGTGACGTTCGACTCGCCGAACGCCTCGGTCGCACGGGCGATCGAGCGCGCCACGTCCTCGGCGATCTCGACCAGGCGCTCCTGGACCTCCGCCATCTCCTGCTTGAAGACCTCGCGCATGACACTCCTCAGCTCCGCCACGTGGGCATACCGGACGAGCATCGCAGACGAAGGTGAACACCGCGTGCCCCCTTGCTGAACTCCGCGCGAACCGGGGGAGGTGACGGATGGCCCGCCGGTATCGTGAGCGACGTGGATGCGACCTGGATCGTGCTGCTCGCGCTCGCGTTCGGGTTCGGCCTCGGCGCGCTCGTCGTGCACCTCGGCGGCGTCGCCGCCACGCGCGGCCAGCGCGCGCTGCAGCTCGCGAACGAGACGATCCCCGACGGCGTCGCCGACGTGGTCGGCGCGCTCGAGTCGGCCGGCGTCGTCGTCGACGCGTCCAACACCGTGCTGCGCGCCTCCGACTCGGCGATCGCGCTCGGCCTCGTCGCCGACCGTGCGCTCGCCAACGCCGAGCTCATGGAGCTCGTGCAGGACGCGCGATCGTCGGGGCAGGTCGAGCACCGGATGGTCGAGCTGCGTCGCAGCCGCTTCGACGAGAGCCAGGTGCGCCACCTCTCGGCGCGCGCCGCGCCCATCGGCGCACGCTTCATCCTGCTGCTCGCCGAGGACCGCACGGAGGAGATCCGGCTCGAGGGCGTGCGCCGCGACTTCGTCGCCAACGTGAGCCACGAGCTGAAGACGCCCATCGGCGCCGTCACGCTGCTCGCCGACGCCATCGACGCCGCCTCCGACGATCCCGAGCGCGTCCGCGCCTTCGCGCAGCGCCTCATGGTCGAGGCCGCCAGGCTCGGGGCGCTCACGCAGGAGCTCATCGACCTCTCGCGCGTCCAGGACGACGACCCCCTCGACGACCCGGAGCGCATCGACGTCGAACGCGTCGTCGACCGGGCCGTCGACGCCGTGCGCGTCGCCGCCGAGGCCAAGCGCATCCGCATCTCCACGCGCGTCGCCGAAGCGCCGTCGGTGCTCGGCGACGAGGCGATGCTCGTCATGGCGCTGCAGAACCTCGTCGCGAACGCCGTGCAGTACTCCCCGGAGGGCTCGCACGTCGGCGTCGGCGTGCGCAGGAACGACGACCTCGTCGAGGTGAGCGTCACCGACAAGGGCGTCGGCATCGCGCCCGCCGACGCGCAGCGCGTCTTCGAGCGCTTCTACCGCGTCGACCCCGCCCGCTCGCGCGTCACGGGCGGCACGGGCCTCGGCCTGTCCATCACGAAGCACATCGCCGTCAGCCACGGCGGCGAGGTGCAGCTCTGGTCGAGGCTCGGCCAGGGATCCACGTTCACGCTGCGCCTGCCCGTCGCGCAGCCCGAGGCTCGAGGAGCCGCATGACCCGCATCCTGCTCGTCGAGGACGAGATCGCCCTCGCGGAGCCCCTCGCGTACCTGCTCGGCCGCGAGGGCTACGACGTGCACCACGTGCTCGACGGTCGCGACGCGGTCGAGGCGTTCGACGCCGACGGCGCCGACCTCGTGCTGCTCGACCTCATGCTGCCGGGCATGGCGGGCACCGAGGTGTGCAGGACGCTGCGAACGCGCTCGACCGTGCCGATCATCATGCTCACCGCGAAGGACTCGGAGGTCGACGTCGTCGTCGGCCTCGAGCTCGGCGCCGACGACTACGTGACGAAGCCGTACTCGACGCGCGAGCTCCTCGCGCGCATCCGCGCCGTGCTCCGGCGCCGATCCGACGCGGACGAGGACCTCGACGACGCCATCGTCGAGGCCGGCCGGGTGCGGCTCGACGCCGACCGCCACACCGTCACGGTCGCGGGGACGTCGGTGTCGATGCCGCTCAAGGAGTTCGAGCTGCTCGAGTACCTCATGCGCAACGCGGGGCGCGTGCTCACCCGTGGCCAGCTCATCGACCGCGTGTGGGGGAGCGACTACTTCGGCGACACGAAGACGCTCGACGTGCACGTCAAGCGTCTGCGCTCGAAGATCGAGGTCGACCCCTCGGATCCGCAGCAGCTGCTCACGGTCCGCGGCCTCGGCTACCGCTTCGAGGGCTGAGGAACGTCGAGGGGGCGGCATCCGCTGGATGCCGCCCCCTCGTCGTGTCGCAGGATCGTCAGGGCGTCGAGCCCTCGTCCTCGCTCTGCTGGGTGCCGTCTTCGAAGTCGGTGCCGGACGTGCCCTCCGACGACCCGTCGGACGGGGCGGGCTCGCTCGAGGCGGGCGTCGACGGCTCCGCCTCGTCCTCTTCCGGCGCCACGGGGCCGTAGGACGACCAGTTGGCGACGTCGACCGAGAAGACCGGCACGGGCACGGCGGTGCGCTCGGCGGCGTCCGCGGCGAAGACGACGTCCTCGAGCGTGCCGGCCGTGACGGGTGCGGAGAAGACGAGCTGCTGGTCGGGGAAGCCGTAGGGCGTGAGGCCGGAGTCGAGGTCGATCGACTGCGACTCGTCGCCGACCGTGACCTCGAGCGTCGTCGCGGGGCCGTCGTTCACGAACGTCACCGCGAGGCTCGACAGGTCGCCGTCGACCACGAGCACCGCGTTGCGGATCTCCACCGGGCCGGTCGCGCCCGAGACGCCGTCGGCCGGGTCGTACTGGAACTGGGTGGCCTGCGGCGTGATGAAGTTGCAGCCTGCGAGCGTCGCCGTCGCGAGGATGGCGGCCGCTGCGGCGGCGAGACGGGACTTCACGGGTGCTGCTCCTTCGGTTCCGCGCACGGGACGGCACCGAGTCTAGCGGGGCGGATCGCTCGGGCCCGTCCGCCCCGTCCGCCGGCCGCGGATCATGGCAGCGGTCGGTGGTAGAATCAAGAGTCTGTGCAATCGAGGAGCCTATTCCTATGAACTTCGAGGTCGGCGAGACCGTCGTCTATCCGCATCACGGTGCGGCCACCATCACCGAGGTGAAGAAGCGGAAGGTGAAGGGTGAGGAGAAGGTGTACCTCAAGCTCAACGTGACGCAGGGCGACCTCACGATCGAGGTCCCTGCGGACAACGTGGGCCTGGTGGGCGTCCGGGACGTCATCGGCAAGGAGGGCCTCGACAAGGTCTTCGAGGTGCTGAAGGCGCCCTTCACCGAGGAGCCCACGAACTGGAGCCGCCGCTACAAGGCGAACCTCGAGAAGCTCGCCTCGGGCGACGTCATCAAGGTCAGCGAGGTCGTCCGCGACCTGTGGCGCCGCGACCAGGACCGCGGCCTCTCGGCCGGCGAGAAGCGCATGCTCGCGAAGGCGCGCCAGATCCTCGTCTCCGAGCTCGCGCTCGCGGAGAAGACCGACGAGGAGGCAGCGAGCAACGTCCTCGACGAGGTGCTCGCCTCGTAGCCCCACCCGGATCCGCAGCACACCCCCGGCGCGCGCAGCGCACCGGGGGTGTGCGCGTATCGTCGACCGGGTGACCGACCCGTCGACCGCGCCCGCGCCCACCGTCGCGGTGATCCTGCTGGCGGCGGGGGAGGGGCTGCGACTCGGGCTCGGCGAGCCGAAGGCCTTCGTGCACCTGGCGGGCCGGCCGATCCTCGCGCACGCGCTCGAGTCGCTCGCCGGCATGCGTCGGCATCCGCAGATCGTCCTCGCCGTGCCGCCGAGCCACGAGGCGATCGCCCGCGAGCTGCTGCACGGCGTGCCGGGCCTCGACGTCGAGCGGGCGACGATCGTCGTCGGCGGGCCGTCGCGCCAGGCCTCGGTGCGCATCGCCCTCGGCCACCTGGCGGCGTCGATCGAGACGGTGCTCGTGCACGACGCCGCGCGCCCGCTCGCGCCCGCCGTCATCTTCGACTCGGTCGCCGCGGAGGTCGAGCGCACGGGCGAGGGCGTCATCACGGGCCTCGCCGTGTCGGACACCATCAAGCGCCTCGCCGACGACGACCGCGTCGTCGAGACCCTCGACCGGTCGCAGCTCACGGCGGTCCAGACGCCGCAGGGCTTCCCGCGAGCCTGGCTCGAGGAGGGCCACGCGCGCGCGACGGAAGACCACACCGACGACGCCGCACTGGTGAGCGAGCTCGGCCGTCCCGTGCGCGTCATCGCCGGCGACCAGCTCGCATCGAAGATCACGACGACGTGGGAGCTGCGGCGCACGGAGGAGATGCTGCAGCACGATCCCGCCTCGACGATCCGCGTCGGCACGGGCACGGACGTGCACGCCTTCCATCCCGACGCCGAGCTCTGGCTCGGCGGGCTGCACTGGCCGGGGGAGGTGGGGCTCGCCGGGCACTCCGACGGCGACGTCGTGGCGCACGCGATCTGCGACGCCATGCTGTCGGCAGTGCGGCTCGGCGACGTCGGCGAGGTCTTCGGCACCTCGGATCCGCGGCTCGCGGGCGCGCGGGGCGACGTCTTCCTCGCCGAGACGCTCCGGCTCGTGCGCGAGCACGGCTACGAGCTCGTGAACGTCGCGGTGCAGGTCGTGGGGGAGCGGCCCCGGATCGCCGGGCGCCGCCGCGAGGTCGAGGCGCATCTGTCGGCCGTGCTCGGCGCATCGGTGAGCGTCGCGGGCACGACGTCGGACGCGCTCGGGTTCACCGGCCGCGGCGAGGGCGTCGCGGCGATCGCGACGGCGCTCGTGCGCTCCGCGACGTCGCAGCAGACGGGACCGCTCGGCGCGTGACGAGCGCGCACCGGCGTGTCAAGCCCTCGCGCGTTGCCGACGGCCCGTGGTCGTGGTAGACATGCGCAGCACGTTCGTGAAGCATCGTCTGCACGGATGTGCACAACCCAACACAATGGCGTGTCGTCGACTCCTCGACGACCTGGTCGCCGGCGCGAGCGAAGCGTCGGCGGAAAGGCGGGCCGATGCTCCAAGCAGCGTCCCTCGGACACCTCGCGGCGACTGATGCGCCGCCGGTTCCGGCAAGCGACAACCCCGTGATGCAGGTGCTGACGTGGATCGCCACGCACTTCATCGGACTCTTCCAGGCATCCGGCGAGGCCTTCGTCGGCCTCGTGACCGGCATCCTGCCGACGCTGATCGTGCTGCTCACGCTCATGTACGCGATCACGACGTGGGTCGGCGAGGCGCGCATGACGCGAGCGGTGCAGTTCTCCGCACGCTTCGCGATCACGCGCTACACGCTCATGCCGATCCTCGCGGTCATCCTGCTGACGAACCCGATGTGCTACTCGTTCGGCGTCTACCTGCCCGAGCGGCAGAAGCCCGCCTTCTACGACTCGGCCGTCTCGTTCGTGCACCCCGTCACGACCTTCTTCCCGCACGCCAACGGCGGCGAGCTGTTCGTGTGGGCGGGCATCTCGGCCGGCGTGCTGCAGGCTGCGCCCGAGAAGTACCCGGTCCTCGCGATCCTCTACTTCCTCACGGGCATCGTCGTGATCTTCTTCCGCGGCTTCATCACGGAGTTCATCACCCGCTTCCTCATCCGCCGACAGGGCCTCACCGAGGTCTTCGACGGCTACGACCGCGAGTTCGCCGACGCACGTGCGGCTCGCCTGGCCAAGAAGGCGGCCTGACCATGAGCGACTTCCAGAGCGTCCGCGTCTCCGCGGGCAACGGCGGCTGGGGCCCCGGCCTCACCGTGACCCCCGACGAGCACAAGAACGTCATCCTCTCGGTGACGGGCGGCGGCGTGCACCCCGTGGCGGCGCGCATCGCCGAGCTCACGGGTGCCGAGGCCGTCGACGGCTTCACGAACTCCGTCCCCGACGACAAGGTCGCGGCGGTCGTGATCAACTGCGGCGGCACCGCCCGCATCGGCGTCTACCCGAAGAAGCGCATGCTGACGGTCGACGTCTACCCCGGCGAGCCCTCGGGCCCGCTCGCGCAGTTCATCACGCCCGACGTCTTCGTCTCGGCGGTCGGCGTCGAGCAGGTCGAGCTCGCCGGCGAGGGGGCGGACGTCACGGCGTCGGCGGCACCCGCGCAGGCGGCGAACGCCCTCGACATGTCGGCGGACCCGAAGGCGAGCCGCGTGGGCGCCGACCGCATCGCGGCGGCGAAGGCCGAGGCGAACGCTGGCAACCAGGGCGGCTTCATCGGCGTCTTCTCGCGCGTGGCCACGTCCTTCGGCGGCGTGATCGGCGGCATCATCAACACGCTGCTGTCGTCGGGCCGTCAGGCGCTGACGCTCGTGCTGCAGACGATCATCCCGTTTATGGCGTACGTGAGCCTCCTGATCGGCTTCGTCACGTACACGGGGCTGTCGGACCTCATCGCGCAGGGCGTCACGCCGCTCGCGTCGAACCCGCTCGGCCTCATCCTGCTCGGCGTCATCACCGGCCTGCCGTTCCTGTCGCCCATCCTGGGCCCGGGTGCCGCGATCGCCCAGGTGGTCGGCGTGCTCATGGGCACGCAGATCGGCGCCGGCGCCCTGCCCGTCGCCTACGCGCTGCCCGCGCTGTTCGCGATCAACGGCCAGGTCGGCTGCGACTTCGTGCCCGTGGGCCTCGCCCTCGGCGAGGCGAAGCCCGAGACGGTCTCGATCGGCGTGCCGGCGGTGCTGTTCTCCAGGCTCATCACCTCGCCATTGGCCGTCGTGCTCGCGTACTTCGTCAGCTTCCTGCTGGTGTAGCGGCGAACGCGCGACGACGACGAGACTGGGACGAACGATGGAAGGGATGTCGAGCACGATGACGACGCTCTACGAGGCGACGGTGACGAGGATCGGGGCGGATGCCCAGGACATGATCGATGCGGGGGTGGTCATCCTCTTCGGGGAGCCGTGCCCGGATGCGCTCGCGGAGGTGAGCGTCGTCCACGAGGGCGGCACCGCCGGCGAGGGCCTCGCACCGCAGCCCGGCGACGTCGTCGTGCTCGGCTCCACCGAGCTCACGGTGCGCGCGGCGGGCGAGCTCGCCGGCCAGAACCTGCGCGAGCTCGGTCACGTCGTGCTGTACTGCGACCCCGCCGACGACCAGGCGCTCCTGCCGGGTGCCGTGTTCGTCGACGGCCAGGCGGGCCCCATCGCGGCGGGCGACCGCATCGCCCTCGAGCGACGGGGCTGACCATGGAGCTGGACGGACGCTTCGGCATCGTCCTCCTCGTCGTCCTGCTGCTCGGCATCGCGCTGAGCCTGTGGCAGCACTTCTCGTACCAGCGCGCGACGCGGCGGATGGTCGCCGAGCACCAGGGCGCGCGGGAGTCGTTCCTCGTCTCCGGCCGCGGCAAGGGCTGGTTCCGAGGAGCCGTGGTGCTGCTCGTCGTCGACTCGGCCTCCTCGCGCATCGAGGCGGCCGAGGCCATGGTGGGCGCGAGCGTCTTCGCTCGCTTCCGCCCCCATCCCGAGCTGCTGGGGTCGCTCTCGGGCGCTCGGGACCGTGCGAAGGACAAGCGCCTGGGCGAGGCCGTGGAGTCGGCCATCGCGCAGTACCGCTCGATGCGCAAGAGGCGCTGAGCCGCGAGCCCCGTCGCCGATGCGACGGGGCTCGCGCCGTTCGGGATCCCGTCGCGTTCGCGACGGCCTCCATCCACCCGCGGGCTGGCGACAGCCTGCTATCGTAAGAGCAACAATGTGCGCGTCTACATGCACGAATGTGCATGACGCGAGATTCGGAGAGGTCGAGACCATGGGATACACCAGCAGGCTCGTGGAGCGGGAGCAGCGCCTCGGGCGCCCCGTCCGCGTGGGACTCGTCGGCGCAGGCCAGATGGGCACGGGCTTCATCGCCCAGATCGCCCGCCAGAAGGGCGTCGACGTCGTCGCCGTCGCCGACGTCGCGATCGAGCGCGCCGAGACGGCGCTGCGCAAGGCAGGCATCGAGGACGTGACCCGCGGCGACGAGGCCGCGCTCGTCGACGCGATCGAGGCGGGCGGGCACGTCGTGCTCGACGACGGCCTCGCGCTCACGCGCCTCCCCGTCGACATGGTCATCGAGGTCTCGGGCGTGCCCGAGGTCGCCGCCAAGGTCGCCCTCGCGTCGCTGCTCGCGGGCAAGCACGTCGCCCTCATGACCGTCGAGGCCGACGTGACGGTCGGCCTGCTGCTGCAGGCCGTCGCCAAGCAGACCGGCGCCATCTACACGGTGTGCCGCGGCGACGAGCCCGTCGAATGCCTGAAGCTCGTCGAGTTCGTCGAGGACATCGGCCTCGAGGTCGTCATGGCGGGCAAGGGCAAGAACAACCCGCTGCGCCAGGACGCCACCCCCGAGAGCCTCGCCGAGGAGGCGCAGCAGAAGGGCATGAACCCCCGCATGCTGTGCTCGTTCGTCGACGGTACGAAGACGATGATCGAGATGGCGGACCTCGCCAACGCGACCGGTCTCGAGCTCACGCGCCGCTCCATGCACGGACCCGAGGCGTCGGTCAAGACGCTGCAGGACGTGTTCAAGCCCGTCGAGGACGGCGGCATCCTCGAGGCGAGCGGCGTCGTCGACTACGCCACGGGCGACGTCGCCCCCGGCGTCTTCGTCATCGGCAAGGCGACGCACCCCGTCGTCCACGAGGAGCTCTCCTACCTCAAGATGGGCAAGGGTCCCTACTTCTCGTTCTACCGCCCGTACCACCTCGCCTCGGTCGAGGCCGTGCTGTCGATCGGCGAGGTCATGGTCGACGGCCAGCCCTCCCTCGCGCCGCGCGCCTGGAAGGCCGACGTGTCGGCGATGGCGAAGCGCGACCTCGTCGCGGGCGAGCGCATCGACGGCATCGGCGGCGAGCACGTCTACGGCGACGCCGTGCCGGCGGCGGAGGCCCGCGCCGGTCGCGAGCTGCCCATCGGCCTCGCGAGCGCCGCGACCCTCGTGCGCGACGTCGCCAAGGGCACCGCGATCACGTACGACGACGTGGCGCTCGACGAGTCGCGCACGATCGTCGTGCTGCGCAGGCTGCAGGACCTGCTGCTCGACGCCGGCGTGCTCGACGGCGGCGACGCCCCGATCGACCTCGGCACGCTCGTCGGGGCGGGGGCTCGCTGATGCAGATCGTCACCGACCGCGCCGCCGCCATCGAGGCGCTCGGCACCCTCTGGCGCATCCGCCGCTTCGAGGAGGCCGTCGAGGACCTCTACGGCCGCGGCCTCATGCACGGCACCATGCACCTGTCGATCGGCCAGGAGGCCGTGCCGACGGGCGCGTGCATGGCGCTGCGGCGCGACGACTACATCACGTCGACGCACCGCGGCCACGGGCACTGCATCGCGAAGGGCGCCGACCTCGAGCGGATGATGGCCGAGCTGCTCGCGAAGGAGACGGGCTACTGCAAGGGCCGCGGCGGCTCGATGCACATCGCCGACGCCGCGACGAACAATCTCGGCGCCAACGGCATCGTCGCGGGCGGCGTGCCCATCGCGACCGGCGCCGGCCTGTCGGCTCAGATGCGCGGCACCGACCAGGTCGCCGTCTGCTTCCACGGCGACGGCGCGATGGGCGAGGGCGCGTGGCACGAGGGCGTCGTCCTCGCGGCCATGTGGAGGCTGCCCGTCGTGTTCCTCTGCGAGAACAACCTGTACGGCATGTCGATGTCGTCGGCGAAGGCGTTCCCGCTCGAGCAGCTCTCCGACCGCGCGAACGGCTACGGCATCCCGGGCGTCACCGTCGACGGCAACGACGTGCAGGCCGTGCACGACGCCGTCGAGACGGCCGTCGCGCGGGCCCGCGCGGGCGAGGGGCCGACGTTCATCGTCGCCGAGACGTACCGCTGGCGCGGCCACTCGAAGAGCGACAAGAACCTGTACCGCACGCGCGACGAGATCGAGTCGTGGCGCGAGTCGAACGACCCGATCGCGCGCTTCGAGAAGGCCGTGCTCGAGGCGGGCACGCTCACCGAGCAGGACATCCAGGCCGTGCGCGACGAGGTGCGCGACGAGCTGCGCGGCGCCGTGCAGCGCGCTGCCGCGGCGCCGGACGCCTCGCCCGAGAACCTCCTGGACGCCGTGTTCGCCTCGAGCGAGGGAGTCATGCGATGACGCTGCAGGACCAGCAGCAGGCGCCGACGGCGCCGATCCACGCCGGCGACGAGCACCCCGTCGGCCTCGGCGCCCGACCGGGCGCCGAGACGGCGGAGATGACGTACGCCGAGGCCATCCGCGACGCGCTGCGCATCGCGATCGAGCAGGACCCCGCGGTCTTCCTCATGGGCGAGGACGTCGGCCGCTACGGCGGCGCGTTCGGCGTCACTGGCACGCTCGTCGACGACCTCGGCACCGACCGCATCCGCGACACGACGATCTCGGAGCTCGGCATCGTCGGGCTCGGCGTCGGCGCCGCGATGACGGGCATGAAGCCGATCGTCGAGATCCAGTTCTCGGACTTCACGGCGCAGGCGATGGACCAGATCGCCAACCAGGCCGCGAAGATCCACTTCATGCTCGGCGGCGAGGCGAGCGTGCCGCTCGTCATCCGCGCCCCCGGCGGCTCCGGCACGGGGGCCGCGGCGCAGCACTCGCAGTCGCTCGAGTCGTGGTTCGCGCACATCCCGGGCCTCAAGGTCGTCATGCCCGCCTCGGGCGACGACGCGAAGGGGCTCCTGCTCGCGGCGCTCGACGACCCGAACCCCGTCATGATCCTCGAGCACAAGCTGCTGTACAAGCAGTCGTTCGAGGTGCGCACGGGCGACGTGCGCACGCCGATCGGCAAGGCCGCCGTGCGCCGCACGGGTGGCGACGTCACGATCGTCGCGACGGGCGTCGAGGTGCAGCGCTCCCTCGAGGCGGCCGAGCTGCTCGCGCAGCAGGGCATCGAGGCGACCGTCGTCGACCCCGTCACGCTCACCCCGCTCGACTCGGCGACGATCCTCGCCGAGGTCGTCAAGACCGGTCGCGCCCTGCTCGTGCAGGAGGCGGTGCAGACGCTCGGCTTCATGAGCGAGGTGTCGGCGATCATCGCCGAGTCGGAGGCGTTCGTGCACCTGCGCGCACCCATCCGTCGCCTGTCGGGCCTCGACGTGCCGATCCCGTACGCGCCGCAGCTCGAGCGCGCCGTCGTGCCCCAGGTCGACGACATCGTCGCCGCCGCCACCGCGCTCGTGCAGGAGTGGTGAGATGCCCGAGCTCGCGCTGACGATGCCCAAGATGTCGATGACCATGGAGGAGGGCACCATGGTCGCCTGGCTGAAGCAGCCGGGCGACGCCGTGAAGAACGGCGAGCCCATCGCCGAGGTCACGACCGACAAGGTCGACATGGAGGTCGAGAGCCCGTACGACGGCGTGCTCGCGCGCATCGTCGCGGAGCCCGACGACGTCGTGGCCGTAGGGGAGCCCATCGCCTACATCACCTCCGACTCCGACGACCTCCTCGGCGGCCTCTTCGACGCGCCCGCCTCCGACGCGGCCGACGCCGCGCCGGTCGCCAATGCCGTGGCGGAGCCGGCAGCACCGGCGCCGACCGCGACGAGCGCCGCGCCCTCGACCGGCGCACCCGGCTGGCCGGCCGCCGTGCCAGCGGCGCGCACGCTCGCCGGCGAGCGCGGCGTCGACCTCGCGGCCGTGCAGGGCACGGGTCGCTGGGGCGCCATCACCGTCGGCGACGTCGAGGCGTCGTCCGCCATGCCCGCCGCGGCGCCTTCGCCGCAGCCCACCGACGCGCCGGCACCGGCTGCACCACCTGCCGGCGGATCCGCGCCGGTGCCGGTCGCGACCCCCGCATCCGCCACCTCCGCGCCGAGGTCGCCGAGCGACCCCGCTGCGGCGCGGCGCAGGCGCACGCGCATGGCGGTCGCACGGGTCATGGACCAGTCGGCGCTCGTGCCGCAGTTCACCGCCTACGTCGACCTCGACCTGTCGCGGCTCGACGCCGTGCGCAAGACGGCCCTCGGCGGCGCGAGCTGGACGGCGATCCTCATGCGCATGCAGGCGCAGGCGCTCGCGGAGTCGGCCCCCGTCAACCAGACGTGGACCGACGACGGCCCGGTCGCGAACCCGCACGTGGGCATCGCCCTCGCGGTGGACAGCCCCTCGGGCCTCATCGCACCGGTGTTCGTCGACCCGCACCGCGGCTCGCTCGCGGACCTGGCGGCGTCGATCGCCGAGACCGTCGAGCAGACGCGGGCCGGCACCCTGTCGGCCGACCGGCTGCAGGGCGGCACGAGCGTGCTGTCGAACCTCGGCGGCTTCGGCATCGACCGGTTCAACGCGCTCCTCACCCCGCCGCAGTCGTCGGCGCTGTCGACGGGATCGATCGCCCAGCGCATCCTCGTCGCGCCCGACGGCTCGTTCGGGCCGCGACTGCAGTGCACCGTCGGCCTCACGCTCGACCACCGCGTCGCGGACGGTGCGGATGCCGCACGCGTGCTCCAGCGCATGCGCGAGCTCGCGGCGAACCCGGCGCTGCTGGGCTGATCGCCACCCGTCCGACCGAGGGGCCCATCGCTGCGGCGATGGGCCCCTCGTCGCATCCGCCGATCGCATCGTCCGCCCGCTCGCAGCTGGGCTCCCCAGTAGCTGGTCGAGGAGGCCCCGAGCGCGAGCGAGGAGCCGTCACGAGACCACGCGCGGTGCTCGCTCGACGCGACCACGCGGATGGCTGGGCGGGAGCGGCCGTCGCGCGGTCTCGTGACGCGTGCTCGCCCAAGGGCTCGCGCGCTCCTCGACCAGCTGGTGGGGCACCTCGGCGGGGCTTCCCAGCAGCTGGTCGAGGAGGCCGCGAGCGCGAGCGAGGAGCCGTGACGAGATCACGCGCGGTGCCCGCTCGACGCCTGCACGCGCACGGCTGGGCGGGAGCGGCAGTCGCGTGGTCTCGTGACGCGTGCTCGCCCATGGGCTCGCGCGCTCCTCGACCAGCTGGTGGGGAGCGCGCGAGCCGGGGTCGCGGCGCGTCCGGTGGCCTACGCCTCCGCCGGCCGCTGCCGCTCGGCTGCTGCCGCCTCCGCCTCCGACTGCGCCCTCGCCGCCTCGGCGGCGCGGTCGCGGTCCCGTCGGCGCTCGATCCGCGACACCCAGAATGCGAACCCGAGCGCGAGCACCGCGAGCACGGCGATCGTCCAGCCGCCCAGCTGCGAGGCGCCGAAGAACAGGCCCGTGAGCGGGTTGGCGCCGTCGACGAGCGACGAGATGCGCGTCGCGCCGTCCGGCAGCTCGAAGCCCGCGCTCTGCGCGATCTGCGTGAACGATCCCGCGGTCGCGGTCGCGATGAACAGACCGATGCCGATGACGATCGCGCCGCCGATGACCGAGCGGACGATGTTGCCGCGGAAGATCGGCACCATGATCGCCACGATGAACGGGATGGTCGCGAGGTCGACGAGCGGCAGCACCGTGTTGCCGAGCGGTGCGAGCGCGACGGCGACGACGACGGTGACCGGCACGAGCACGAGCGACGTCGCGAGCACCGCCGGCTGGCCGACGGCGATCGCCGCGTCGAGGCCGATGTAGAACTTCCGACCCGGGAAGCGGCGCTCGACGAAGGCCTTCGCCGACTCCGAGATCGGGATGAGGCCCTCCATGAGCAGCGCGACCATGCGCGGCAGCAGCACCATGACCGCGGCGAGCGAGACGGCGAGCGTGAGGATCGCGATCGAGTCGGCGCGCGGGTCGTCGAAGCCGAAGCCGAGGATGCCGAGGAGGATGCCGAGCACGAACCCGAGGATCATCGCCTCGCCGAACACGCCGAAGCGCCGCTGGATCGTCGCCGGATCGGCCTTGAGGCGGTTGAAGCCGGGGATGCGGTCGAACACCCAGTTGAGCGGTGCCGCGAACGCGATGTACGGCGCGGACGTGCCGTGCGGGAACGAGATGTCGGGGAAGCCGAAGTACCTCTGGATCCACGGCGCCGAGAGGTCGGCGAGGGCGAGCACGACGGTCATGTGCACCGCGGCGGCGGCCATGCCGAGCCAGAAGCTCTCGGTCACGGCGGCCACGAGCGCGCCGACGAGCGCGGTGTGCCAGAAGTTCCAGAGGTCGATGTTGAACGTGCGGGTCATGCCGGTGGCGAGCAGCACGATGTTCACGAGCAGGCCCAGCGGGATGATGATCGCGCCGATCGTCGAGCCGAACGCGATCGCCGCCGACGACGGCCAGCCGACGTCGATGGTGGTCAGGTTCACGCCGAGGCTCTCGGCGATGCCGGTCGCGGCCGGGCCGACCTGCGTGCCCATGAGGCCGATGACGAGGTTGATGCCGATGAAGCCGACGCCGATGAGGAGGCCGGCGCGGATCGCCTGCGGCACCTTCTGGCCGAGGATGATGCCGAAGATGGCGATGAGGAACGGCAGCGTGATGGAGGCGCCGAGGGCGCTGAGATATCCGCTGACCGCCGAGAGTGCATCGGTGAACCAGTCCATGTGGAAGCTCCTTCGCTTCGATGGGTGCGAGGGTCCGCGGATGCGGATCCCCGCGTGCTGCGACGACCCCGAGGGGTCGCGGCGTCCGCTCGGGAGGGGCGGGCGCCGGGTGGCGCGAGCGGCTAGGCCAGGTGCTCGCGCAGCTGCGCGTGCACGGCGTCGACGCCCATGCCCGTGAGGAACGGCAGGCCGTGCACCACCGGGATCGTCACGGTCGCGGGCACCTGGGTGGTGGCGACGATGAGGTCGGCGTTGGGGCTGCCGCTGACGAGGTCGGCGACGGCACCCTGCGAGATCGTCGCGTCGATGCCCTCCGACTCGCAGAATGCGCGGACCTTCTGGACGACCACCGTGGAGGTGGCGACGCCGGTGCCGCAGACGACGAGGATGCGCTTCGCGCTCATGGATGCTCCTTCGCATCGCTCGGGGCGGGAGATGCCTCGATCATGCACCACGGATGCCGCCCGATGCACGCGACGCGCACATCCGTGCTCCAAGATGGTGGTATCCGTGAGCGAGGAGGCTCCATGACCAGCACCCCGATGCGTGCGCTGCCCGACGCGTGCGCCGTGGACCTCGTCGCCCGCGACGCCGAGGGTGCGCTGCGCGCGCTCGCCGATCACGCGATCCGCGGCGGCCACGCCGCGACGTCCTTCGCCGACGCCCTCGTGACGCGCGAGCGCGCGTACCCGACGGGGCTGCCCACGGCGGTGCCGGTCGCGATCCCGCACGCCGATCCGTCGCACGTGCTCGAGGCGGGCTTCGCGGTCGCGACCCTCGCGACGCCCGTGCCGTTCGGCGTCATGGGCACGGCGGACGACCGCGTCGACGTCGACGTCGTCATCGTGCTGCTCGTCACCGAGGCGCACTCGCAGGTCGAGGTGCTCGCCTCGCTCGTCGACCTCGTGCAGCGCGACGGCTGGGATGCGACGCTACGCGCCGCGCGCACGCCCGCCCAGCTCGCGGCGGCGTTCGACGCCCTGCTGGCCTAGCGGCTCACGCCTCGGCGAGCAGCGCCGTCGCGAGCGGCTCGTCGATGACGAGCACGTCCGGGAGGCCGCCGGCGAGCGCCGCACGCACCGCGGGCGCCTTGCGCGCGCCCACCGCGACGGCGACGACAGTGCCGACGCCCTGCAGCGCCTCGAGCTCGATCGCGACGACACGGCGGTCGACGGGGGAGTCGACGGGGCGTCCGCTCGCGTCGAAGAAGCGCGTGCAGCAGTCGCCGATCGCGCCGGACGACTCGAACGCGGCCTGCTCGTCGGGCGACAGGTTCGTCGACTCGACGATCGCCGCCGAGGCGCCGGACCCGACGACGCCGATGCCGACGACGGCGATCTGCGCCGCGGCCGCCGCATCGAGCACGGAGCCGATGGTCGACTCGCGCAGCAGGCCGTCGCGCAGCGTCGCCGACTCGACCACCGCGGGGGCGTAGAGGCGCCGATGGTTCGCGCCGAGCCGCGTCGCGAGCGAGCGCACGAGCACGTTGCCGTCCTGGGCGGAGTCGACGATCGAGAGTCCACCCACGAGCGGCAGCACCTCGAGCCGCGGCCGCGACCTGCCGGGCTCCACGGCGTCGACGACGGCCTGCACGCTCGCACCCCACGACAGCGCGATCGCGCCCTCGTGGGGCAGCTCGCGCTCGAGCCACTCGGCGCCGAGCAGCCCCACGCGTCCGAGGTCGTCGTCCGAGCCGCGCGCGACGCGCACCTCGCGCAGCCCGAACCGCTGCTGCAGCAGCTGCTCGAGGTCGGAGGCGCGGCCGAAGGGATCCGTGATGGTGATCGTGACGATGCCGGCCTTGCGCGCCTCGGCGAGCACGCGCGAGACGTTCGACCGGGAGACGCCGATCGCGCTCGCGACCTCGGCCTGCGAGAGCCCGTCGACGTAGTACAGGGTCGCTGCTCGCACGAGCATCTCCTGCGAGCGGGCGGACGGCATCGGGCTCCCTCGTGATCACGCGGTTCGCGCCGATCCTACGTGCCGCCCGTCGCCCACGGCCGCAGCGACGCAGCCGGACCCGTAGGCTTCCGTGGTGACCATCCGCATCCACGACTCGCGCGCGCAGCGCACCGTCGACCTCGTGCCCGTGCGCGAGGGCGAGGTGTCGTTCTACGTGTGCGGGCCCACGGTGCAGTCGAGTCCCCACGTCGGGCACCTCCGCAGCGCGCTCGCCTACGACGTGTGGCGTCGCTGGCTCGAGCACCGCGGCCTGCGCACGACGCTCGTGCGCAACGTCACGGACATCGACGACAAGGTGCTCGCGGGCGCGACGGACGCGGAGGCGTGGTTCGCGCTCGCGTACCGGATCGAGCTCGAGTTCACTGCCGCGTACCGGGCGATCGGCATCCTGCCGCCGACGTACGAGCCCCGCGCGACGGCGTCGATCCCGCAGATGCAGGAGCTCATCGCTCGCCTCATCGAGCGCGGGCACGCGTATCCGGCGCTCGACGGCTCGGCCGACGTCTACTTCGACGTCCGCTCGTGGCCCGAGTACGGCGCGCTCACGCGCCAGCGGCTCGAGGATCTCGAGCCCGCCGGCGACGCCGACCCGCGCGGCAAGCGCGACAGCCGCGACTTCGCGCTGTGGAAGGCGACGAAGGACGACGAGCCGCCGACGGCGTCCTGGGCGTCGCCGTGGGGGGATGGCCGCCCCGGCTGGCACATCGAGTGCTCGGCGATGGCGCGCCGCTACCTCGGCGACGCGTTCGACGTGCACGGCGGCGGCCTCGACCTGCGATTCCCGCACCACGAGAACGAGCTCGCGCAGTCGACGGCGGCGGGCCTGCCGTTCGCGAGCGTCTGGAGCCACAACGGCACCGTGAACGTCGACGGCGAGAAGATGTCGAAGTCGCTCGGCAACTCGATCTTCGCCCACGAGCTGCTCGCCTCGGCCCGCCCGATCGTCGTGCGCTACTTCCTCGCCACGCCGCACTACCGCTCGGCGATCGACATCCGCACCGTCGAGGGCGTGCTCGCCGACGGCTCCCTCGCGGAGGCCGAGGCGGCGTTCACGCGCATCGAGGGCTTCCTCGAGCGCGCCGCGCGGCTCGGCGAGGTCGGCGTCGGCGAGGTGCCGGGCGCCTTCGCCGCCGCGATGGACGACGACCTCTCGACGCCGCAGGCCGTCGCCGCGCTGCACGACGCCGTGCGCGCGGGCAACGCCGCGATCGACGCCGACGAGACGGATGCGGCGCTCGCGGCGGCCGCCTCGGTGCGGGCCATGCTCGGCGTGCTCGGACTCGACCCCGCCGACCCCGTCTGGGGCGCGCCGACTTCCGGCGCCGCCGACGCCGCGCTCGCCCGCCTCGTCGACG
Source organism: Agrococcus sp. SGAir0287 (assembly GCF_005484985.1). Classification (NCBI taxonomy): domain Bacteria; kingdom Bacillati; phylum Actinomycetota; class Actinomycetes; order Micrococcales; family Microbacteriaceae; genus Agrococcus; species Agrococcus sp. SGAir0287. The sequence continues at coordinate 2,323,069 of NZ_CP027942.1, read as the reverse complement.
CACTCATCGCCGACCGTCGCGCCGCGCGCGACGCCCGCGACTTCGCCGCCGCCGACCGCATCCGCGATGCGCTCGCCGCAGCCGGCATCGCCGTCGCGGACGGCAAGGACGACACCACCTGGAGCATCGCATGAGCAGCAGCAACAAGCCGCAGCGCCCTCGAGGCAAGAAGGGCGCCACGAAGGGCACGGGCGGCAAGGGCCGCCGCGCGCTCGAGGGCAAGGGGCCCACGCCGAAGGCCGAGGACCGCGCCTGGCACCCGGCGGGCAAGCGCAAGGCCGCCCAGGAGCGCCTCGCCGCAGCGAAGGCGCGCGGCGGCGGCTCGCCGCAGCCGCCGCGGCACCGCAAGCCGTCGAGCGCCAAGGACGACTCCGAGCTCGTCACCGGCCGCAACGCCGTGCTCGAGGCGCTGCGCACCCGCATCCCGGCGACGGCGCTCTACGTCGCGGCGCGCATCGAGATCGACGAGCGCGTGCAGGAGATCCTGAAGATCGCCACGTCGCGCTCGATCCCCATCCTCGAGGTCATGCGTCCCGAGCTCGACCGCATGACGGGCCCCGACACCGTGCACCAGGGCATCGCGATCAAGGTGCCGCCGTACGAGTACGCGCACCCCGGCGATCTCCTCGACCGCGCGAGGAAGGCGAAGGAGCCCGCGCTCATCGTCGCGCTCGACGGCGTCACGGACCCCCGCAATCTCGGCGCGATCATCCGCTCGGCCGCCGCCTTCGGCGCGCACGGCGTCGTCGTGCCGCAGCGCCGCTCCGTGGGCGTCACGGCATCCGCCTGGCGCACGTCCGCCGGCGCCGCTGCGCGCACGCCCGTCGCGATGGCGGCGAACCTGACGCGATCGCTCGAGGAGCTGAAGGCCGAGGGCGTGTTCGTCGTCGGCCTCGACGGCGACGGCGACGTCGACCTGCACGAGCTCGAGCTCGCCGACGGTCCGCTCGCGATCGTCGTCGGCAGCGAGGGCAAGGGGCTCTCGCGCCTCGTCGCCGAGACGTGCGACGCGATCGTGTCGATCCCGATCTCGGCCGCGACCGAGTCGCTGAACGCCGGCATCGCGGCCTCCGTCACGCTCTACGAGGTCGCGAAGCGCCGCAGGGGCTGAGCCTCGCGGCTCAGACCAGGTCGCGCCAGTCGACCTCGACGTCCTCGTCGCCGATCGGCTGCCCGTTCGGTCCGAGGATCGGGATCGGCACCGTCTGCGTCGAGACGCCGAGCAAGGCCGCCTCGTCGCGCCGGTGCTCGAGCACGTCGACGATGTACGACTGCACGGCCTCGGCGAGCGGCACGCTGCGCGACTCCCGCTCGGCGATGTACCAGCGGTGCTCGAGCACCTGGTGGAACACCTCGGCCGCCTCGAGCTTGCCGCGCAGATGCCGCGGGACGGACTGCACGACGGGCTCGAAGCGCGTCACGAGCCAGTCGTGCGCGAGCTGCTCGTCGTCCGCGTCCGGCATGCGGCGCCGCTGCGCGGCCGCGAACTGGTCGAGGTCGTTGAGCATGCGCCGTGCCTGGTTCTCCTCGGCGTCGAGGCCCGTGAGCCCGAGCAGGCGACGGTGGTGGTGGCCGGCGTCGACGACCTTCGGCTGGATGCGCACGGTCGTGCCCGACTGCTCCGTGCGGATCTGCAGCTCCTCGATGTCGAAGCCGAGCGCGTTGAGCCGCTCCACGCGCTCGTTGATGCGCCACCGCTCCGCGCTGTCGAACTGCTCGACCTCGGTGAGCTGCGCCCACAGCTCGCGGTACTGGGCGACGATCGAGCCGGCCACCTCGACGGGGTCCTGCCCCTCGTCGAGCCTGCCGCCGGCCTGCAGGTCGAGCAGCTCGCCCGCGATGTTGACGCGCGCGATCTCGAGGTCGTTCTCGCGCTGGCCGCGGGAGAGGCCGCCGGGGTAGAGCTTGCCGGTCTCCGCGTCGACGAGGTATGCGGCGAACGCTCCGGCATCGCGTCGGAACAGGGTGTTCGACAGCGACACGTCGCCCCAGAAGAAGCCGACGAGGTGGAGGCGCACGAGCAGGAGGGCGAGCGCGTCGACGAGCCGCTGCGCCGTCGCGACCTTCAGCGAGCCGGAGTAGAGGGCGCGATAGGGCATCGAGAACTTCAGGTGCCGCGTGGCGAGGATCGTGTCGAGCGGCTCGCCGTCGGCGTCGACGCGTCCGGCGACGACCGCGAGCGGCTCGACGCACGGGACCTGCAGCCGCTGCAGCCTGCGCAGCATGTCGTACTCGCCGCGCGCCATCTCGTCGCTCGTCTCCTTGAGCGCGACGACGCGACCCGACAGGTGCGCGAAGCGCACGAGATGGCGCGAGATCCCCTTCGGCAGCGTCACGACGACGTCGTCGGGCCACTCGTCGAGCGGCAGGTGCCACGGCATCTCGAGCAGGGTCGCGTCCATCACGGCGGACGTGATGCGCAGGTTGCCGCTCATGCTCCCGAGCCTAGCCAGGCGACGTGGAGGCGCGGCGCCTACCGTGGTCGGATGCGCCGCTCCGCCTCCGTCGTCTCCGCGCTGCTCGCAACGCTCGTCCTCGCCGGCTGCGTCCTCGTCCCGCCGCCCGCGCCGTCGCCTGCGGGGGCGGCATCGGGCTTCCCGGCGAACATGGCGAGCCATGGCGTGCTCCAGACGGATGCGGGCGTCGTGACGACTCCGGAGGCGGCCGCGGCGCCCGTGCCGACCACGGACGTCGGTGACCGCATCCACGTCGTCGTCTACGTCGACCTCCTGTGCCCGTTCTGCGGCCAGTTCGAGGCGACGAACGGCGCGATGCTCGCCGACGCCGTCGCGGCGGGCGAGGTCGCGCTCGAGACGCACCCCGTCTCGTTCCTCGACCGGCTCTCGCTCGGCACCGAGTACTCGACCCGTGCGGCGAACCTCGTCGCGGCCGTCGCCTCCCTGCATCCCGAGGCGACGCCCGCCGTGCTGCGAGCGCTCTTCGAGCAGCAGCCCGCCGAGGACACGACGGGACTCGACGACGACGAGCTGCTCGCCATCGCGGCGGCTGCCGGCGCCCAGTCGGAGGCGCTCGACGAGGCGGTCGCCGCCGTCGCCTTCCGCCCCTTCGTCGAGGCGGCGACCGAGGCGGCGACGACGCAGCCGCTGCCCGGCGATGGCAGCCCGCTCACGGGCACGCCCACCGTCCTCGTCGACGGCGCGCGCTACACGGGGCAGCCCGGCGATGCGGCGGCCTTCGCGGCCGCGCTCGAGGCTGCGCGCGGCTGACGCGCGACCGGGACGACGAAGCGGGGCGGGACCATCCGGTCCCGCCCCGCGCTCGTCGCATCGCGACGACGGGTCAGAGGCGCTCGCCCGTCTCCGCGTCGAAGAGGTGCAGGTGGGAGGCGTCCGGCACGGCGAAGACCTCGTCGCCGATCATCGGGTGGCTGCGGCCGTCGACGCGGGCGACGAGGCTCACGCCGTCGGTCGCCTCGGCCTCGGTGTCGACCGCCTCGGAGACGTCGACGACCTTCGACGACTGCGCCGTGCCGTAGAGGTAGCCGTCGGCGCCGAGCTCCTCGACGAGGTCGACCTTGATCGGCAGGCCGGGGCCCGACGTCGAGATCGTGAGGTCCTCGGGGCGGATGCCGACCGTCACCTGCTTCGCCTTCGCGAGCGTCTCGCGGGGGATCGGCACGACGTGGTCGCCGAACAGCACGCCCTGGTCGTTCGTCGGCAGCTGCAGGAGGTTCATCGCGGGGCTGCCGATGAAGCCGGCCACGAACACGTTCGCGGGGCTCGCGTACAGGTCGCGGGGCGTGCCCACCTGCTGCAGGATGCCGTCCTTCAGCACCGCGATGCGGTCGCCCATCGTGAGCGCCTCGGTCTGGTCGTGCGTGACGTAGACCGTCGTGACGCCCAGGCGGCGCTGCAGCGACGCGATCTGGGTGCGCGTCTGCACGCGCAGCTTCGCGTCGAGGTTCGACAGCGGCTCGTCCATGAGGAACACCTGCGGCTGGCGCACGATGGCGCGGCCCATGGCGACGCGCTGGCGCTGACCACCCGAGAGCGCCTTCGGCTTGCGCGACAGGTAGGGCTCGAGGTCGAGCAGCTTGGCGGCCTCGAGCACGCGCTCGGCGCGCTCGTCCTTGCCGACGCCCGCGATCTTCAGCGCGAAGCCCATGTTCTCGGCCACGGTCATGTGGGGGTAGAGCGCGTAGTTCTGGAACACCATGGCGATGTCCCGGTCCTTCGGCGGGATGTCGGTGACGTCGCGGTCGCCGATGAGGATGCGACCGTCGTTCACCTCCTCGAGGCCCGCGAGCATGCGCAGGGTCGTGGACTTTCCGCAGCCGGAGGGGCCGACGAGGACGAGGAACTCGCCGTCCGCCACCTCCAGGTCGATCGCATCGACCGCCGGCCGGGTGCCTCCCGGGTACAGGCGGGTCGCCTTGTCGAACGTGACAGACGCCATCGTCGTCCTCCTTCACCGGCAGGTACGTGCCGGACGATCCTTCGTGAACGGAAGCGGGACGTCGCCGTCCCGTGTGCTCACACTCTGGCACACGGTCGCGCATTCCTCATAGCAATCGCCCGTATCCTGGTCGGCGGCCCCACGACACCGACGAGGACCGATGACGAACGATCGACGACTCACCAAGAACGAGCGCCGCGCCCAGGCGCGCGAGGCTGCCAAGGCGCAGCAGGCGAAGCGCCAGCGCCAGGACCGCCTGCGGAAGGGCCTCACGATCGGCGGCATCGTCGTCGGCGCCGTCGCGATCGTGGCGGTCGTCACGCTCGTGATCGTCAACGCGATCCGCCCGCCCGGGCCGGGGCCCGAGAACATGGCCTCCGACGGCATCGTGATCGGTCAGGGCTACGTCGCGGAGACGACGCCGGCGCTCGCCGCCGACGAGGCACCCGTGCCGACCGAGCCGCGCGACGACGTCGTGCAGATCGTCATCTACCAGGACTACCTCTGCCCGTTCTGCGGCCAGTTCGAGCTGACGAACGGCCCGTACATCGACCAGCTGCTCACCGACGGCGTCGCGACGGTCGAGTACCACCCGGTCTCCTTCCTCGACCGCCTCTCGCTCGGCGAGGAGTACTCGACGCGATCCGCGAACGCCGCGGCGTGCGTCGCCGAGACGTCGCCGGACAGCTTCTACGCGTGGAACGCGCTCATGTACGAGAACCAGCCGGGCGAGAACACCGAGGGCCTCACCGACGAGGAGATGATCGACCTCGCCGAGCAGGCGGGCGTCGACGTCGATGCGGCGTTCACCGAATGCGTCGAGTCCGTGCAGTTCGAGGGATGGGTCGAGCGCGCCACGCAGGACGCGCAGCTCGAGCCGGGCCCCTCGGGCGAGGACGGCGTGCAGATCACCGGCACCCCGACGGTCCTCGTGAACGGCGAGCAGTACCGCGGCCAGCCCGGCGACGGCGCCTCGTTCACCGCCTTCGTGCAGGCGGCCCTCGGCCAGGTCTCCGGCGAGACGCCGTCGGAGACGCCTGCGCCGAGCGAAGCCTCGCCCGCGCCGAGCGAGGGTTGATGCGCTCGCGCATCCGACGGGCCGCGGCCGGCCTCGTCGGGTGCGCGGCGCTCCTCGCGGTCGCGGGCTGCGCGCCCGGCGCCGAGCCCGCCACCCCGCAGTCGCTGCAGGAGCTGTCGGCGGCGTACGTCGACGCGGGCGGCGCCTGCACCGACCTCGTCGAGCAGTTCCGCGCATCCGACGACGATCCGGCGGTCGCGACCTGCGGCGCCGACACCGTGCTCACGCTCGCGGTCGACGAGGCGCAGGCGACGCGTCTGCGCACCGGCGCGCTGCTGCTCGACCAGCCCGTGCTGTGGTCCGGTCGCTGGCTCGTGCAGGATCCGGACGTCGACGCGCTGCAGGACGCGCTCGGCGGGCAGGTCGCGCGGCTCGAGCCCGCGGACGGTCCCGCGAACCTCGCCGACGCGCTCGTCGTCGATGCCGGCGGCGTCGTCGCGCAGGATGCCGTGCCCGCCGACGGCGAGCCGGAGGCGCTCGAGGTCGATGGCACGACGATCACGGTCGTGGTCGACCCGACGTGCGACTACTGCGGTCGCTTCCTCGAGGCGAACGGCGAGCAGCTCGCGGCCTGGGCGGTCGACGGCACCGCGACGATCGCCTATCGCCCGGTCGCGATCGGCGACACGGCGGAGTCGGGCTACGCCTCGTCGCTCGGCGTCGCCGCCGTGGCGTGCGCCGCCGATGCCGACCCGGATGCGGCGCTGCCGCTGCTCGAGGCGCTCACGGCGCGCGGCGCGGACCTCGACGCGACGGGCGTCGTCGCGCTCGCCGACGAGGAGGCTCCCGGTGCGGGGGAGTGCGTCGAGCAGGGCACGTTCGCGTGGTGGACGCGCCAGGCGACCGAGCGTGCGCTCGCGGGCGACCTCCCCGACGGGCAGCCGCTCGGCGGCGTGCCGAGCATCTACGTCGGCGAGCGCCTGTACTCGGGCGACGTCGCCGACCCCGCGGCCTTCGCCGCGTTCGTGGCAGAGGGCTGACGCGCGGCTCGACGGCCGACGGGTCGATCCTCGTCTCGTGGAGCCCCGGCCGGACTCGAACCGGCTGCCTCCGCATGACGAGTGCGATGCTCGGGGCGGCGGCTGGCTGGGCTGCCGTCTCGTGGAGCCCCGGCCGGACTCGAACCGGCTGCCTCCGCATGACGAGTGCGATGCTCGGGGCGGCGGCTGGCTGGGCTGCCGTCACGTGGAGCCCCCGGCCGGACTCGAACCGGCTACCTCCGCATTACAAGTGCGATGCTCTACCTGGTGAGCTACAGGGGCGCAGGCAGCATCCTCGCACGACGCGAGGCGAGCCCGAGCACGCCCGCATGACCGGCGGGAGCATCCGGCGCGCGTAGGCTGGATCGGTGCGTCTCGTGTGGATCCTCGCCGCCTTCGTGGGCGGCCTCGCCATGGCGCTGCAGAGCCGGGTGAACGGCGAGCTCGCGGTGCGGATCGGCGACGGGACGGCCGCGGCGCTCATCTCGTTCGGCATCGGCCTCGCGCTCGTCGGCACGCTCTCGCTCGCGCTGCCCGCGGGCCGCGCGGGCGTGCGCCGCATGGTCGCGGCGCTGCGCGACGGCAGCCTGCGCTGGTGGTACGCCCTCACGGGGCTCTTCGGCGCCGTCGTCGTCGCGGCGCAGGGGCTCGCGGTGCCCACGCTCGGCGTCGCGCTCTTCACCGTCGGCATCGTCGCGGGGCAGACGCTGTCGGGCCTCGCGGTCGACCGCATGGGGATCGGCGTGCTCGGGGCGAAGCGCATCACGGCGCAGCGCGTGCTCGGGGCGCTCGTGACGATCGCCGCCGTCATCGTCGGCGCGGCCGCCGGCGGGTTCGTCGCGTCGTCCGTGCTGCTCGTGCTGCTGCCGCTCGCGGCCGGCATGCTCATCGCGCTGCAGCAGGCATTCGCGGGGCAGGTCCAGCATCACACGCGGTCCGCGCTCACGCAGACGACGTCGAACTTCCTCGTCGGCACGCTGGCGCTCGCCGTCGTCGTGCTCGTGCGCCTCGCGAGCGGCGTGGAGCTGGCACCGCTGCCGGGGGAGTGGTGGCTCTACCTCGGCGGCCCGCTCGGCTGCGCGTTCATCGCGATCGCCGCCGTCGCGGTCCATCGCATCGGCGTGCTCGCCCTCGGGCTCGCGTCGATCGCGGGGCAGGTCGTCATGGCGCTGACGCTCGACCTCGTCGCGCCCGCGGCGGGCCATCCCGTCTCGGCGCTGTCGTTCGTCGGCGCGGCGCTCGCGATCGCGGGCGTCGCCGTCTCGACCGTCCGACGTCGACCGCGCGACGTCGCCTGACGCGCCGGGGCGTCAGTCCTTCGGCGTGAAGTCCAGCGCGACCGAGTTCATGCAGTAGCGGTCGCCCGTGGGCGTCTGCGGCGCGTCGTCGAAGAGGTGGCCGAGGTGGCTGCCGCAGCGCGAGCATCGCACCTCGGTGCGCACCATGCCCAGGGAGCGGTCCTCGACGAGCGTCACGGCGCCGGGGTCGGCCTGGTAGAAGCTCGGCCAGCCGCAGCCCGAGTCGAACTTCACCTCGTCGCTGAACAGCTCCTGCCCGCACGCACCGCACGAGTACACGCCGTGGCGGTGCTCGTCGAGCAGCGCACCCGTCCAAGGGCGCTCCGTGCCGGCCTCGCGCAGGACCTTGTACGCCTCCGGCGACAGGCGCTCGCGCCACTGGTCGTCGGTCGTGGCCTGGAAGTCGCTCATGCCTCGATGCTACGCGCCCGGCATGCGCGGCGCGCGTCGCGGCGTACGCCCTGCGCGAAGGTATGATCGGGGGTCATGTCCGAGCGGGAGGACGCCGACGACCTCACGGCGCTGCAGCGCTCGATCCTCGACTTCGAGGGGGCCGCGCGCACGCATGCGGGCGCGAAGGCCGGAGCCATCCGCGAGCGGTTCGGATGGACCGCGACCCGCTACTACCAGCAGCTCAACGCCCTGATCGACACGGAGGCCGCCCTGCGATACGACGCCCTGCTCGTGCGCAGGCTCCAGCGCATCCGCGATCGCGGGGAGGCGTCGTGACCGATCGGTTCGACGTGCCGCCGCGCCTCGGCAGGGTCGGCGTGCACCGCGCGCCCGAGCGCTCGTGGTGGCGCTGGTGGATGACCGTCATCGTCGCGGCCGCGGCGTGCGTCGTGCTCGTCGTCGGTGGCCTCGGCGCGCTGCAGCTGCTGCGCGTCGGCGAGGTGGACACGTCGATCCCCGTCGGTCCCGAGCCGATCACGGATCCCGCGGCGCTGCCGGACGGCACGACGATCACGGTGCTCGACGCGTCGGGCGCCGACGCCGCCGATCCGATCGCCGCCTCGCTCGAGGGCGCGGGCTGGCCCGTCGCCGCCGTCGCCGACGCGAGCGAGCAGCGCGCGACCACCACCGTCTACTACCAGGGCGACCTCGAGGCGGCGGCGCTCGGCGTCGCGCAGGTCATCGGCGTCAGCGCGGTCGAGTCGACCGACCAGGCGCTCTCCGGCTCGCCCATCACGATCATCGTCGGCGACGGATCGGGCGAGCCTGCGCCATCTGCGTCGCCGTAGGTCGAGGCCGTCTCGACCGCGTCCGCCGGCCGGGCAGCCGCACGGGGCCAGCGCGCGGCGAGCCGGTTCGATCACGACTCGATGCGGCATCTAGTCTGTCGCGCATGCAAGCGAATCGAGCGACCCGAGCCGTCGCGATCCTCCTGGTCGCGGCCGGATTCCTGACCGCGTGCAGCGGCGATTCCGAGCCGTCGGCGACGCCGTCCCCCAGCGCCACCCCGAGCGCGACGCCCACCCCGACGCCCGAGCCGGAGCCCATCACGGCGCCGCTCACGGGTGCGGTGCTCGACGCTCCGATCCAGCTGCCGGCCATCCTCGCGAAGATCGACAACCACCCGGACGCGCGCCCGCAGTTCGGTCTCGAGTCGACCGACATCGTCTACGAGGAGCTCGTCGAGGGCGGCCTCACGCGCTACGTCGCCGTCTGGCACTCGACCGTGCCGCAGCAGATCGGCCCGGTCCGCTCCATCCGCCCGATGGACCCGGGCATCGCCGGCCCGTTCGGCGGCATGATCGCCTTCTCCGGCGGCCAGCCGCACTTCGTCGCGGCGATGCAGGACGTCGCGACGTCGACGAGCGTCATCCACGGTGGCGGCACCTACGACGCGTACTACTCGCGCGGCGGCCCCCACGCGGCGCCGCACAACGTGATCCTGCAGGCAGCGCAGCTGCAGGCGGACAACGCGCAGATCGCACCGCCGCAGCCGCAGTTCGCGTACGCGGACGACGAGGCGACGCCAACCTCGCAGGCAGCCGGCGGACCGGCCTCGCAGCTCGCCCTGGCGTTCTCCGCCTCGCAGTCGCGCCAGTGGGGCTGCGACGCGGCGACGGGCCGCTGGGCGCGCGGCCAGCAGGGTGCGGCCGACGTCGACGCCGCCGGCAACCAGCTGTCGGCCGCCAACGTCGTCGTCCTGCGCGTGCAGATCATCCCGAACGGCGACATCCCGCAGACGATGCTCGAGGGCTACTCGGGCGACGGCTTCGTCGCGAGCGGCTGCACGTGGACGCCCGTGACGTGGTCGAAGCCCGACCTCACCACGCCTCTCCAGATCGTGGATGCGTCGGGCCAGCCCGTCGTGCTCGCGCAGGGCAACACCTGGGTCGAGCTCGTGCCCAACGAGGGCGCCGCGACCGTCTCGTAGGCCGACGGCGAACGGCGCTCCCAGCGGGCGCGCTCGCTTGCACTCGCGTGGCCTGAGTGCCAGACTCGTCCCTGGCACTCAGGACCGCCGAGTGCCAACAGACGTGTCGACGTGTCCAGGAGGGACGAGACAGCTATGGCAAAGATGATCGCATTCGACGAGGAGGCTCGCCGCGGCCTCGAGCGTGGTCTCAACACGCTCGCCGACGCCGTGCGCGTCACCCTCGGCCCGCGTGGCCGCAACGTCGTGCTCGAGAAGAAGTGGGGCGCTCCCACGATCACGAACGACGGTGTGTCGATCGCGAAGGAGATCGAGCTCGACGACCCGTACGAGAAGATCGGCGCGGAGCTCGTCAAGGAGGTCGCGAAGAAGACCGACGACGTCGCCGGCGACGGCACGACGACCGCGACGGTGCTCGCCCAGGCGCTCGTGCGCGAGGGCCTGCGCAACGTCGCGGCCGGCGCCGACCCGATCAGCCTCAAGCGCGGCATCGAGAAGGCGACCGCGGCGGTCTCCGAGCAGCTCGTGCACCACGCCAAGGAGATCGAGACGACCGAGGAGATCGCCGCGACGGCGTCCATCTCGGCTGCGGACCCGGAGATCGGCCGACTCATCGCCGAGGCGATCGACAAGGTCGGCAAGGAGGGCGTCGTCACCGTCGAGGAGTCGAACACCTACGGCACCGAGCTCGAGCTCACCGAGGGCATGCGCTTCGACAAGGGCTTCCTGTCGCAATACTTCGTGACCGACCCCGACCGCCAGGAGACGGTGTTCGAGGACGCCTACATCCTCATCGCCAACCAGAAGATCTCGGCGATCAAGGACCTCCTGCCGATCGTCGACCAGGTGATCCAGGCGGGCAAGCAGCTCGTCATCATCGCCGAGGACGTCGACGGCGAGGCGCTCGCGACGCTCGTCGTGAACAAGATCCGCGGCATCTTCAAGTCGGTCGCCGTCAAGGCTCCCGGCTTCGGCGACCGCCGCAAGGCGCAGCTGGCCGACATCGCCATCCTCACGGGCGGCGAGGTCATCTCCGAGGAGCTCGGCCTCAAGCTCGAGGGCGTGCAGCTCGCGCAGCTCGGCCGCGCGCGCAAGGTCGTCATCACGAAGGACGAGACCACGATCGTCGAGGGTGCGGGCGACGCGGAGGCCATCGCCGGCCGCGTGCGCCAGATCCGCTCGGAGATCGAGGCCACCGACTCGGACTACGACCGCGAGAAGCTCCAGGAGCGCCTCGCGAAGCTCGCCGGCGGCGTCGCCGTCATCAAGGCGGGTGCCGCGACCGAGGTCGAGCTCAAGGAGCGCAAGCACCGCATCGAGGACGCCGTGCGCAACGCGAAGGCGGCCGTCGAGGAGGGCATCGTCGCCGGTGGTGGCGTCGCGCTCATCCAGGCCGGCAAGGCGGCGTTCGAGACGCTGCAGCTCGAGGGCGACGAGGCGACGGGCGCGAACATCGTGCGCGTCGCGATCGACGCGCCGCTCAAGCAGATCGCCTTCAACGCGGGCATGGAGCCCGGCGTCGTCGTCGAGAAGGTGCGCTCGCTCGAGCCCGGCCACGGCCTCAACGCCGCGACCGGCGAGTACGTCGACATGCTCGCGGCCGGCATCGCCGACCCCGTGAAGGTCACGCGCTCGGCGCTGCAGAACGCCGCGTCGATCGCGGGCCTCTTCCTCACGACCGAGGCCGTCGTCGCCGACAAGCCCGAGAAGAACCCGGCTCCGGCCGGCGACCCCACGGGTGGCATGGACTTCTGAGTCCGCAGCGCTGAGATCGCGCAGCGATCTCCGCACGGAGGGCTCAGGGTCGAGGAGCGCGCGAGCGAAGCGAGCGCGCGTCACGAGACCCCGCCCCTCCAGCACAGGAAGGCCCCGAGCATCGCGCTCGGGGCCTTCCCGCGTCCCCGGGCGCTGCCGGCCGCGCCCTCCTGCGCACGCCGAGCAGCCCCGGGGGTCTCAGACGGCGAAGAGTCGCATGTTCGCGCTCTCGACGTCGGCGTACTGCTGCCCGGCGTGCTGCAGCGCGATCGTGATCTGCCGCAGCGACTCCTCGACGCTCGCCTGCGTGCCGCGCCACTGCGAGACGGTGCCCTGGAATGCGGCGGACGCGCCGCCCGACCAGGAGTCCTGCAGCGCCTGCAGCTGCCCCAGGAGGGCGGCCACGTCGGTCTGGATCCTGCCGACGGTCGCGTGCGCGGCCGCCCTGGCGCTGTCGATGGCGTCGCTGTCGACGACGTACCTGCTCATCGGTCCTCCTCGGATGCCACCCGGTCGCTCCGGGATGCGGCGAGGCTAGGAGGAGGGCGGCTGCTCGCCGGGCTCGCCGCGACGCGCCTGTGGACGGACGTCCGTCGACCCCGTCTGGTCGGGACGGATGCGCTCGGTGAGCTCCAGGAGCGCGCGGTCGTCGGCGAGCGGGATGGCGATGCGGAACGTCGCGCCGCCGCCGGGCGTCTCGATGACGTCGATGCGGCCGCCGTGCGCTGCGACGATGCCCTGCACGATCGCGAGCCCGAGGCCCGAGCCGCCCGTGTCGCGCGCGCGCGACTTGTCGGCCCGGTAGAAGCGCTGGAAGATCTTGCGCCGCAGCGCCGGCGGCACGCCCTCGCCGTGGTCGATGACGTGCACGACCGCCTCGCGCCGTCGCCAGGAGACGCCGACGCCGAGCTCGACGGGCGAGCCCTCCTGCGTGTAGCGCAGGGCGTTGCCGACGAGGTTCGCGAGCACCTGGCGCATCGAGTTCTCGTCGGCGAGCACGACGGCGGGGGGCGCGACGGGCGGTGGGGAGAAGAGCTCCGCGGGCGCGGCGGCCGGGTCGACGGCCACCTGCGCGTCCGGATCGATCGCGAGCATCTGGAACGCGCGATCCTGCGCCGAGACGCGGGCGTCGTTCACCGCGTCGTCGACGAGCGGCACGATGTCGAGGGGCCGAAGCTGCAGCGGCCGGCGCTCGTCGAGCCGAGCGAGCGTCAGGAGGTCCTCGACGAGCGAGCCCATCCGCTTCGCCTCGCGCTCGATGCGATCCATCGCGCTCGCGACGTCCTCCGGCCGCTGGATCGCGCCCATGCGGTAGAGCTCGGCGTAGCCGCGCACGGACACGAGCGGCGTGCGCAGCTCGTGGCTCGCGTCGCCGACGAACTGTCGCATCTGCGTCACCGACTCGTCGCGCTGCTCGAGGGCCGTCTCGACGCGCGCGAGCATGCCGTTCAGCGACTGGCGCAGGCTGCCGACCTCCGTGCGCGGATCGCCGGGGTCGAGCCGGGTCTCGTAGTCGCCGTCGGCGAAGCGCTCCGCGACCTGCGCGACCGTGCGCAGCTGGCGCAGCGCCGTGTCGGCGAGCACGCGCGTGAAGGCCGCGCCGAGCAGCACCGCGAGCAGGGCGAAGCCCGCGTACACGATCACGAACGAGCGCCACGTGTTCTCGACGCGATCGAGTCCCACCGCGACGGCGAGCGTCGCGAGCCGTCCGTCGTCGTCGAGCACGAGGGGGAGCACGTCGACGCGCCAGCTGCTCTCGCGGTTGTGCGACGGCACGCTGAACGGCTCCGTCGTGCTCGCGACGTACGCGAGCGAGACCCCGTCGAGGTCCGGCAGCCCGGGCGACTCCTCGCCGCCGGGGCTGTTGCGGCACAGGATGGCGCCGTTGGCGTCGAGCAGCGCGAGGTAGTAGGTCGCGGGGATGCCGTCGAGCTGGCACGCGCCGGAGTCGATGTCGAGGCTCGCGACCTCGAGGTCGTCGTACGTCGCCAGCGCGAACTGCAGGTCGCGGTCGGTGCCGTCGAGCAGCGACTGGCGCACGACCGTCATGGTGCCCACGCCTGCGATGAGCAGGCCGATCGTCATGACGACGACGATGAGGACCGTGATCCGGCCTGCGAGCGAGACGCTGCCCAGGCGCCTGCGCAGCGAACGCACGCGGCTACGCGGACTTCGGAGCCTTGAGCATGTACCCGAACCCGCGCTTCGTGATGATCATGGGCTCGCTCGTGTGCCCGTCGACCTTGCGGCGAAGGTACGAGATGTACGACTCGACGATGCCGACGTCGCCGTTGAAGTCGTACTCCCAGACGTGGTCGAGGATCTGCGTCTTCGACAGCACGCGGTTCGGGTTGAGCATGAGGTAGCGCAGCAGCTTGAACTCCGTGGGCGAGAGCTCGATCTCCTCGTCGCCGACGGTCACCTCGTGCGTGTCCTGGTTCATGACGACCTCGCCGATGCGCAGCGTCGCGTCGTCGTCCTCCGCGCGCGTGCGGCGCAGGATGGCCTTGATGCGCGCGATGATCTCGTCGAGCGAGAACGGCTTCGTGACGTAGTCGTCGCCGCCGACCGTGAGGCCCGTGACCTTGTCCTCCGTGTCGTCCTTGGCGGTGAGGAACAGGATGGGCGACGTGAAGCCCGAGGCGCGCAGGCGCTTCGTGACGCCGAAGCCGTTGATGTCGGGCAGCATGACGTCGAGCAGGATGAGGTCCGGCTCGTCCTCGAGCACCGCGGAGATGGCTGCGGCGCCCGCGCCCACCGAGCGCACCTCGAACCCGCTGAAGCGCAGGCTCGTCGTGAGCAGGTCGCGGATGTGCGGCTCGTCGTCGACGACGAGGATCTTCGGGGACTGGTCGGTCATGCCCACAGTCTCTGACCGTATCCTGACCGCAGCCTGGACGCCGTCCCCTGACGGCGGTCGAGCGAGGAGGTCCCGCCTACAGGTCGGCGGCGTCGAGGATCTCGTACGAGTAGCCCTGCTCCGCGAGGAACCGCTGGCGGCCGAGTGCGAAGTCCTGGTCGATCGTGTCCCGCGCGACGAGCGTGTAGAACGAGGCGCTGCGCCCGCCCGACTTCGGCCGCAGGAGCCGGCCGAGCCGCTGCGCCTCCTCCTGCCGCGAGCCGAAGGATCCCGACACCTGGATGGCGACGGACGCATCTGGCAGGTCGACCGAGAAGTTCGCGACCTTCGAGACGACGAGCGTGCCGATCGTGCCCTCGCGGAAGCCCTGGAAGAGGCGCTCGCGCTCGTCGACGGGGGTCTGGCCGGTGACGAGCGGCGCGTCGAGCGCCTCGGCGAGCTCGTCGAGCTGATCGAGGTACTGGCCGATGACGAGCGTCTGCTCGCCCTCGTGGCGACGCAGGATGCGCTTCGCGACCGTGACCTTCGCGGGGCTCGACGCCGCGATGCGGTAGCGCTCGCGGTCGGCGCTCGCGGCGTACTCGAGCCGCTCCGACTCGGTGAGGTCGATGCGCACCTCGAAGCACGCGGCGGGGGAGATGAACCCCTGCGCCTCGATCTCCTTCCACGGTGCGTCGAAGCGCTTGGGGCCGATGAGGCTGAACACGTCGGACTCGCGGCCGTCCTCGCGCACGAGCGTCGCGGTGAGCCCGAGGCGTCGCCTGGCCTGCAGGTCGGCCGTCAGCTTGAACACCGGGGCGGGCAGCAGGTGCACCTCGTCGTAGACGACGAGCCCCCAGTCGAGGGCGTCGAGCACGCGCAGATGCGCGAGCTCGCCGGCGCGCTTCGCCGTGAGGATCTGGTACGTCGCGATCGTGACGGGCCGGATCTCCTTGGACTGGCCCGAGTACTCGCCGATGTCGTCCTCGGTGAGCGTCGTGCGCGCGAGCAGCTCGGCACGCCACTGGCGCGCGGAGACGGTGTTCGTGACGAGGATGAGGGTCGTCGTGTCGGTCGCGGCCATCGCCGCGGCGCCCACGATCGTCTTGCCGGCGCCGCAGGGCAGCACCACGACGCCGGAGCCGGCATCCGCGAAGTGCCGCACGGCGTCCTGCTGGTAGGGCCGCAGCACCCAGCCGTCCTCGACGAGGTCGATGTCGAAGGGGGTCCCGGGCGTGAAGCCGGCGAGGTCCTCGGCCGGCCAGCCGATCTTGACGAGCTCCTGCTTCAGCTGGCCCCGCGCCCAGTCGACGATGCGGATGCCGCCCTCCACGTCCTCCGCGAGCAGCGGGGCGATGCGCTTCGATCGCCGCACCTCGGCGAGCACGGGGCGGTCGTCGCTGCGCAGCCGCAGCCCCTCGTCGTCCCGGTCGATCGTCAGCCGACCGTAGCGGGAGACCGTCTCGCGCATGTCGAGCGCGACGGCCGACGGCACGGGGAAGCGCGCGTGCCGCTCGAGCGTGCCGAGCATCTCGTCGGCCGTGTGGCCGGCCGCGCGCGCGTTCCACAGCCCGAGCTGCGTGATGCGGTACGTGTGGATGTGCTCGGGCGCTCGCTCGAGCTCGGCGAAGACCGCGAGCTCATGGCGGGCGTCAGCGGCCGCAGGGTGCGCCACCTCGAGCAGCACGGTGCGGTCGCTCTGCACGATCAGCGGGCCGTCGTTCACGACCGTCGAGCCTAGCCGTGCGGCCTATGGGTCACGGCACGCCCGCGAGGTGCGTGATGGCGGTGACGGGCAGCGTGCGCTCGACGTCGCTCGCCAGATCGCGCGCGCGCAGGCGCCCGTTGGCGACGCCGAGTGGCAGCAGCGACAGCTCGCGCTCCTCGTCGCCGACCGCGACGCGCACCTGCACGCTCACCTTGTCGCGGGCGGCGACCTGCAGCCGCCGCTCGAGCCACGCGCGCTCCTCGCCGCCGACGTCGAAGCCCGAGCCGCGCAGCCGCTGCACGAGCGGCGTCGGAGCGGGGGCGAGCACCTCCGCCTCGTGGCGCGCGGGCGCGAGGAGGGCGCCGTCGGCGTCCTCCATCGCCGCCGGGTACCGCCGCGAGCGGAGCGCGGCCAGCACCGTCGTCGGCTCCGCGCGGGTCACGAGCCGCCGCGGCCCCTCCGCGCGCAGCCGCAGCGCGGCGAGTCCCTGGTCGATGGCGAGCTCGGCGGCGAGCGCGGGCTCGGCGCGCACGGCGGTGCGATCGGGACCCTCGGCGAGCGCCAGGACCCGCACGGCGCCGAAGCGCGCTGCGGCGTCGCGCACGAGGTAGGCGACGGGCTGCGGCACCCCCGTGAGCGAGATCGTCGAGAGGAGCGCGAGGATGCTCGCCTCGTCCTCGCCCGACGCGAGGCCGCGGGAGATCGAGGCGAGCGTCATCCGGTAGGTCGAGGCGGTGCCGCGCTGCTCGATGTCGGCGACGAGCCGCAGGCGCGACTCGAGGGTCGGCACGAGCGGACCGGGCACGACGATCGTGAGGTCGGGCTGCACGTAGGCCGACGAGACCTCCTGCGGCACGAGCCGCTCGAGCCGCTCGGCGCCGTCGCCGTCGGCGAGGCCGGTCGCGGCGCCGTCGCGCAGCCCGAGTCGCGACGCGCGGCGCACCACGACGCCCAGGCGCTCGAGCGTCGCCGCGCTCGCGAGCGGGAAGCGCGCCGCGGGCGCATCGTCGCTGGTCGCGACGACGCGCTCCTCGTGCTCGAGCGAGGCGAGCCATCCGTCGCGCAGCACCTCCCAGCGCTGCGGGAGCGCGAGCGCGAGCCAGCCGGGCGCATCCGTCGAGGCGACGAGCGCGGCGTCCCGCTGCGCGAGCAGCCGCGCCCCGCGCGCGATGGCCACGGCATCGAGCACGGACTCGGGAGCGTCGTCCAGCAGCTCGGCGAGCCGGCGGGCGTCCGACATGGCGAGCGCGCCGCGCGCGAGGACCTGCAGCGGCTGCTCGCGCGCCGCGCGCACGATCTCGGCGACGAGCAGGGTGGATGCGAAGGCCTCCTCCGCCGCACGCCGCTCGTCGCCGGCCGATGCCGAGGAGGCCGCGGGCGCCGGGGCCGCCGACGCCGCCTGCCTGCGCGCCTCGTCGAACGCGTCGCCGGCGACCCCGAGCCCGAGGGCGTCGAGTCGCGGGGTGGTCGCGCCGGAGGCGAGGACGGCGAGCTCGTCGACGTCGACCGACTCGAGCGCGGCGGCGATGGACTCGGGCCGCAGGAGCTGCTCGGCGACGTCGAAGTAAATCACGGCGTGCTGCGGCACGTGGCGTGCGCGCACGAGATGGTCCAGCGCGTCGTCGCTCAGCGCCTGCAGCGCGCTCGCGAGCTCGACCGTGGTCGGCACGTCAGCCCCGACCGCGTCCCTTGCGCACCGCCGTGATCGCGAGCAGCGCGAGCACGCACAGCAGTCCGCCCGGCAGCGCGAACGTCGGCACGAGGAATGCGTAGGGCCACGGTCCTGACGTCAGCCACGGCCAGGCGTCCTGCAGGCCGATCTGCACGAGCGTCACCGCGAAGCCCAGCAGCGCGAGGCCGACGAGCACGGCCGCGGCGATCGCGAGCCACCGCTCGACGGCGCCGATCGGGTCGGCGCGGCGCTCGGTGGGCATCCGTCGATGCTACCAGCGGACGATAGCCTGGACGCCGCACCACCCCCGCACCCCAAGGAGCATCGTGCCCACTGGCAAGGTCAAGTTCTTCGACGACGACAAGGGCTTCGGCTTCATCGCCGGCGACGACGGCGTCGAGGTCTTCGTGCACGCATCCGCCGTGCCCGACGGCGCCGCGCTCAAGGCCGGCACCCGCGTCGAGTACGGCGTCGCCGAGGGGCGACGGGGCGCGCAGGCGCTGTCGCTGCGCGTGCTCGACGCTCCCGTCGTCTCCGCCGTCCGTCAGGCGCGTCGCAGCAGCGAGGACATGGCGGTCATCGTCGAGGACCTCGTGAAGCTGCTCGACGGCGTGGGCGAGGGCCTGCGGCACGGGCGCTACCCGAGCTCGGAGCAGGCGCGCAAGGTCGCGACCGTCCTGCGCCGCGTCGCCGACGACCTGGAGGCGTGATGACGACGGTGCCGAGCGCGGATGCGCTGCGTCTGGCGGAGGCGGCGCTCGACGAGGTCGCGCCCGTCGGCGCGGTCGGCGAGGTCGTCGACGCCGTCGACGAGCACGGCGTGCTCGCGCTGCGCTACCGCTCGCAGCTCTCGGGCTACCCCGACTGGCTGTGGACCGTGACGCTCGCGACGGACGACGAGGGTGCGCAGACGGTCCTCGAGGTCGCGCTGCTGCCCGGCGAGGGCTCGCTCGTCGCGCCCGACTGGGTGCCGTGGGCCGACCGTCTCGCCGAGTACCTCGCGGCCAAGGAGGCCGCTGGGGACGACGATGCCGAGGACGAGGCGGATGCCGACGGATCGGACGACGACGAGTCGGACGACGACGCCGAGGACGAGGACGACGACGAGGAGGGCTTCGGCGACTTCGACGAGCGCGACCTCGTGAGCGACGACGCCGACGATGACGGTCTGGACGTCGACCAGCACGCGGCGTCGGACGGCGACGGCGAGGAGGCGCCGGGCCGCTGACGCGCCCTGCGTCCCGGCCTGAGGCGGGGCCGCGAGCCGGTCAGCGCTCGATGCGCTCGAGCACGTGGTCGAGGCATGCGACGAGCGCCTCGACGTCGGCGGGATCGATGCTCGCGAAGGTCGCGACGCGGATCTGATTGCGGCCGAGCTTGCGGTACGGCTCGGTGTCGACGATGCCGTTGGCGCGCAGCGCCCTCGTCACGGCCGTGGCGTCGACGGACTCGTCGAAGTCGATCGTGACGACGACCTGCGAGCGGTGCTCGGGGTCGGCGACGAACGGCTGGGCATCGGCGCGACCCTCCGCCCATGCGTAGAGCGTGTCCGACGACGTGCGCGTCCGCGCGGCCATGGCGGTCAGGCCCCCCTGCTCGAGCATCCAGCCCAGCTGCTCGTCGAGCAGCACGAGCGTGGCGATCGCCGGGGTGTTCAGCGTCTGCTCGAGCCGGGAGTTGTCGAGCGCCTGCTTGAGGCTGAGCGAGTCCGGCACGTAGCGGTCGGAGGCCGCGATCGACTCGATGCGCTCGATGGCGGCGGGCGAGACGAGCGCGAGCCAGAGGCCGCCGTCCGAGCCGAGGTTCTTCTGCGGCGCGAAGTAGTAGACGTCCGCCGCGCTCGCGTCGAGGTCGATGCCGCCCGCGGCGCTCGTCGCGTCGACGACCGTCAGGCCGTGCTCGGCGCGCACGACGGGGTGCATGACGCCCGTCGAGGTCTCGTTGTGGGGATACGCGACGACGTCGACGCCGCCCACGGGCTCGAGGGTGGGCCGACCGCCTGCGGGCGCGCTCGCGACGCTCGGCGCCTCGAGCCAGGGCGTGCTCACGGCCTTCGCGAACTTCGCGCCGAACTCGCCGAAGGCGAGGTGGTGCGAGCGGCGCTCGATCAGGCCGAACGCCGCTGCGTCCCAGAAGGCGGTCGAGCCGCCGTTGCCGAGGATCACCTCGTAGCCGTCGGGTGCCGAGAGGAGGTCGGCGATGCGCGAGCGCACCGACGCGACGAGACCCCGCACCGGCGCCTGGCGGTGGCTCGTGCCGAGCAGCCCGGAGGCCGCGAGCGCCTCGACCTGGGCGGGCCGCACCTTGGCGGGGCCGCACCCGAAGCGTCCGTCGGCGGGCAGCAGGGAGGCGGGGATCACGAGGTCGCTCACCGGCTCAGTCTACGAGCGCTCGTCGCGTCGCTCGCGTGCAGCCGCGCTCACTAGGGTTGGGAGCATCCGCGCGGGAGAGGAGGTGCCGCATGACCGATCTCGTCGATACCACCGAGATGTACCTGCGCACGATCCTCGACCTCGAGGAGGAGGGGTTCGTGCCGATGCGCGCCCGCATCTCCGAGCGCATCGGCCACTCCGGACCGACCGTCTCGCAGACGGTCGCACGCATGGAGCGCGACGGCCTCGTCGTGGTCGCCGAGGACCGGCACCTGCGGCTGACGGAGGAGGGCCGCGCGCTCGCGATCCGCGTGCTGCGCAAGCACCGCCTCGCCGAGCGACTGCTCACCGACGTCATCGGCCTCGACTGGACGCTCGCCCACGACGAGGCGTGCCGGTGGGAGCACGTCATGAGCGAGCAGGTGGAGCGGCGCCTGCTCGACGTCCTCGATCGGCCGACGGAGTCGCCGTACGGCACCCCCATCCCGGGCCTCGACGAGCTCGGCCTCGAGCGCGCCGACGCGTTCCTCGACGGCGTGCGACGCGCGACCGAGGTCGAGGGGGCGTACGTGGTGCGCCGGCTCGGCGAGCCCATCCAGTTCGAGATCGCGACCCTCGAGCGCCTGCGGGACGCGGGCCTCGTGCCCGGTGCGGCCGTGACGATCGGCGCGGCGGACCGCGGCCGGGCCTTCGCGGTCGACGGCGGCGGCGAGGTGGCGCTGCCGACCGAGCTCGCGCAGCACGTGTACGTCGCAGCCCGCTGAGCCGCGACGGCCGTCGCGGTCAGGGTCCGTCCGAGCGGCGTCCAGGGTTCCATACGAGCCTGAGCCCCACCGCGTGGGGAAGATGACAATCGTGCAACGGTGTCGTACGGTGGCACGAGCACCGCAGCGCCCTCGTGGCGCCCCGACGAGCAGGAACCCTCACCGCATGCAGCACCGCACGACCAGCACCGAGATCGTCGCGCAGCCGACGCCGCGCCCCGGGACCGGAGCCCGTCGCTCGCTCGCCAAGCGCCTCGGCGTCGGCGCCGTCGCCATCGCCCTCCTCGGCACCGTCGCGCTCCCCGCGGCAGCGCTGCAGCAGGCGCAGGCGCAGCCGGCGACCATCGACGGCTCGATCGCCGAGATCCTCGCGCAGTCGCAGCAGACCCTCGAGGTGCAGCAGTCGCCGCTCGTGGAGGAGATCGCGCAGAACGGCCTCGCCGCCACGACGCCCGAGGAGCTCGCGCAGGCGCAGGCCGCCGCGGCCGCCGCCGAGGCCGAGCGTCAGGAGGCGGCGCAGGCCGCCGCTGCCGCCGCCAGCGCGACGGCAGCGAGCCCCGCAGCCTCCGCCGCGTCGACCTCGTCCGTCCCCTCCGCGGCGTCCGGCTCGATCGTCGGCATCGCGCAGTCGCAGCTCGGCGTCCCGTACGTGTGGGGCGGCGCCAGCCCGTCCGAGGGCTTCGACTGCTCCGGCTTCACCCAGTGGGTGTACGGCCAGGTCGGCGTGTACCTGCCGCACTCCGATCGCGGCCAGCTCGGCTACGGCACCCCCGTGTCCGTCTCGAGCATCCAGCCGGGCGACCTCGTCATCTGGGGCGGCCACACGGCGATCTACGTGGGCGGCGACCAGATCATCCACGCCGCGACGGCGGGCAAGCCCGTGAAGTACTCGAGCTTCTCGGCCATGGTCGCCGCGATGGGCACGCCGCAGGTGCGCCGCTTCTAAACCGAGACCGCGACCGATGTCCCGAGCGCGGTAGCGCTGGAACGTAACGTTTTGGTAACATCGGTCAGTCATGCTGCCGGACAGGCGCATGCCGTAGGACCCCAGGAGACTGATTCGTGACCCGAAGCACCGAGATCGCCGAGACCGTCGTCGGCACGACCGACGAGACCACCGAGGCGAACCGGGCCTCCCGCGCCACCCGCATCCGCCGCATCGGCGTCGCCGGCGTCGCCGTCGCCCTCGTCATGCCGCTCGCGCTGCCTGCCTTCGCCAGCACGCAGGGTGAGACGCAGGAGCCCGGCTTCGCCGCCTCCGCCGTCGACGAGCAGTCGGTGACCGCGACGTCGACCGCCGGCTCGCCGGAGCAGGAGGCGGAGCGACAGGAGCTGTACGCGACGACGCCCGCCGAGCTCGCGCAGCTGCAGGCCGACCTGCAGGCGCAGGCCGATGCCGCAGCAGCCGCGGAGGCGGAGGCCCAGGCCGAGGCGGCCGCCCAGCAGCAGGCGGCGTCCGGCTCCGCGACGGCCAATGCCGGTGCAGCGGTGCCGATCGGAGCCGGGGGCAGTGCCGTCGCCAGCGCTGCCCTCGCGCAGATCGGCGAGATCCAGACCTGCACGCAGCTCGTCGCCGACTCGCTGGCCGCGGTCGGCATCCCCTACACGGGCATGGGCAACCTCTTCAACCTCGGCCCCACCATCCCGGGCTCGCAGGCGACGCCTGGCGACATCGTCTACTACTCGAACGGCGGCTTCGGCTCGGCGCACGTCGCCGTGTACATCGGCAACGGCCAGGCGGTGCACGGTGGCTGGAACGGCAATCAGACGGTCGTCTCCGGCGTGAACATCCCCGGCGCATCGGCCCCCGTCTTCATCGACATCGGCTGACGCTCGACGCATCGATCGACGCCCGCGACCGCATCCGGTCGCGGGCGTCGTCGCATGCGCGGGCTTCGCTAGGCTGGGTGTCGCGTCGCGCGATGCGCGACCCGGCCTCTGTAGCTCAATGGAAGAGCAGCTCCGTCCTAAGGAGAGGGTTGGGGGTTCGAGTCCCTCCAGGGGCACCGCAGCGCCTCGGGGCGGCGTCCTCGACGCGGCTCAGCGCGAGGGATGCGGGCGACGGCCCCAGAATCCGTCCGGTGCGAAGAGCGCGTCGACGCAGCGCTCGAGCAGGCCCGCCTCGTGGAGCGCGTCGAGCAGCGTCCACCGGCTGCGGATGCGCATCGCCCGCACGTACGTCGCGCGGAACCGCTGGGGGTCGAGCCCGATCTGCGCGGGATGCGTGACGGCGCCGACGGCGTCGAGCAGTCGCTCGACGTCGCTCGCGGGCAGCAGCTGCGCCCGCAGGAGCTCGGCGACGTCGGGCCAGCCATCGCGCAGGGTCTCCAGTCGATGCCGCAGCACGTCGGGCGCCGGATGCTTCGCACGCGACTGCTCGAGCGCCGCCGTCAGCAGGGCCGGCGAGAAGCCCTCGGCCAGGATGCGCGCCTCCACCTCGGGCCACGAGGGGAACGCGCCGAGGGCCGCGTCGACGTCGAGGCGTGCGAGGTCGTGCCGCAGCGCCTCCTCGTAGAGCGCCGTGAGCATCACGGTGCCGAGCCCGACCTTGAGGCCGTGGGGGAGCGGCGGGTCGTCGTGCATGCCGAGCCCCTCCATCTCCCACAGGTGCGAGCACTGGTGCCCCGCGCCCGACGCCGGCCGCGACGAGGCGTACGCCTGCATCGCGAGGCCCGACGCCACGAGGCCCTCGACGAGGCCCGCGATCGCCGCTGGATCCCCGGCGCGCATGCCGTGGGGATCGGCGAGCGCGCCGCGCAGGGGGTCCTGCACGAGCGCCCACACGTCGGCGTCGATCGGCTCGACGCCGACGGCGTCGGCGAGGATCCAGTCGGCCCCGCCGGGCAGCTTCTCCACGAGGTCGCCCACGCCCGACGCGAGCATCCGCGCCGGCGCGGCTGCGAGCACGTCGAGGTCGGCGACGACGGCGATCGGCGCGGGGCAGGCGATGGTCTGCTTGTAGCCGTCGCGCACGATCGAGGCGCCGAAGGCTGCGTAGCCGTCCATCGATGGGGCGGTGGCCACGCACGCGTAGGGGCGGCCCAGCTCGTGCGACGCGAGCTTCACGACGTCGCCGAGCGTGCCCGCGCCGACGACGACGGCGACGGCGTCGACGGCGCGCAGGCCCTCGCGCACGTGCTCGACCGTGTCCCACGACGCGTACGGGGGAGGCGCCGCGGGCAGGACGAGCGGCTCGGCGAGCGCCACGCCCGACGCGCGCAGCGACGCGGTCGTCGCCTCCCCGGCCGCCGCCCACGTCGTGCCGTCGGCGACGACGATCGCCGCACGCCCCGGCAGCAGGTCGGACACGATCGGACCGACGCGGTCGAGCGCGCCCTCGCCGATCGCGATCGCGCGCGTGTCGGTCGCACGCGCCACCGCGTGCTCGAGGGGCGTGGCCATCGGCGTCCTCCGTCCGCGCGTCGTCGGCGCTCGATGCCACCCTGGCACGCCGCGCATGCCCGGTAGCCTTGACCAGCGTCGCCGTGCCCACGGCGACCGCGGCCGCCGTCGCCCGGCCGCGGCACTCGACCAGAGGATCGCATGACCGTCATCGAGCCCGCCGAGGCACGCACGCAGGACGCCGAGGCGTGGGACGCCGAGGTGCTCGCAGCCCAGGAGCGCGCGCACTACATGCAGTCGTCGGCGTGGGCGCGCACCCGCGAGGGGACGCCGTGGCGCGCGCTGCGCGACCGCATCCCGGTCGACGGCGGCGAGTACCCGGTGCAGCTGTTCGCCAGGAAGGCGCCGCTCGCCGGCACGATCTACCACGCGGCACGCATCGCCGGCGTGACGCCGAGCCACGTCGCGGCCCTCACCGAGCGCGCCCGGTCGTACCCGAAGGGTGTCTTCGCCGTGAAGGCCGAGGTCTTCCAGCCGTACGACCAGGCGCTCGTCGACGCGTTCGAGGCGGCCGGCTGGGTGCGCTCCGTCTCCAGCCAGTACGAGCACGCCGTCATGGTCGACCTCTCCGGCTCGCTCGACGAGGTGGCCGCGCGCTTCAAGAAGCGCGCACGCAACTCCTATCGCTCCGCCGCGAAGCAGGGCGTGACGATCGACGAGGTGCCGATGACGCCGGCGTCGACCTCGCGCATGCACACCCTCATCGACGAGGTTCGCACCCGCACGGGCGGCTACTTCCGCCCGCACTCGTACTTCCAGCGCATCTGGGACGTCTACCAGGACGAGGGGCAGGGGCGCTTCTTCTTCGCGATGCACGAGGGGGAGTCGGTGGCGAGCGCCTTCGTCATCCGCTTCGGCGACACCGCCTGGTACAAGGACGCGGGCTCGCTGCGCGAGAACCCGAAGCTCTTCGCGCCGTACGCGATGCAGTGGGCGATCATGCAGCGCCTCCACGAGGAGGGCGTCACGGGCTACGAGCTCGCGAACATCCCCGACCCCGACGAGTGGGAGTCGAGCGACATTCGCGGACTCTACGTCTTCAAGACCGCATGGGCGCCCGAGCCCGTGCGGTACATGCCGTCGTTCGAGCTGCCGCTGAACGGCCGCCATGCGCTGTGGCAGCGCGCCGGTCGGTACCTGCGCGCGCTGTACACGCGGCGCACGAAGGACGCCTGGTACTGACGCCCGCGCTCGCCGGATGCGCGGCGCCCGCGGGCCCGATGCATCGACACCCCGGGCGCATGCCGCGGATCGGAGGCTCGGCGCTCCTATCGTGAGGACGTGCGGCGAGAGAACCAGGATGCGAGCGGGCGCGGCGACGACGCCGCCGACCGCGCAGCGCACGCCGAGCAGCCCTTCTGGACGACCGAGCAGGACGCCGTCCTGGCGGACGACGACGTGCGCGTCGACGCCGACGCGCCGGCGCCCGCGCCGCAGCACGCCGGGGACGAGCTGGTCGGAGCCTCCGCCCCCGCGCCGGCAGCGGCTCCCGTGGCCGCACCCGTGACCGCCACCGCGACCGCCGAGGACGCGGCCGAGCAGCCGACCGCGGGCGTAGCGCCGAGCGAGGCCGCGCCGCCGACGGGACAGGGCGCGCGCCGCCGCGACTGGCAGTCGTGGCGCCTCGAGGTCGAGCGCATCGGCGGCCGCTCGCCGCTGGCGTCGTTCGTCGACACCACCGCCACGCGCATCGAGCTCTCGACGACGCACCCCGGCGGCCTCGCCCAGTTCATCACGGGGCGGCCCACGGCGCTGTCGAGCCTCATCCGCGACGACCTCGCGCTGCGCGCCGCTCGCAACGCAGCGGCGGCCATCGCGTCGAAGGGCATCGACCTCGCCGCCTCGCGCAGCATCGACGCCGTGCACCTCGGCATCGGGATCGCTCGCTTCGCCTCCGAGCACGGCGAGATCCACGGCCCCGTGCTGCTGCGCCCTCTCGTCGTGCGGCGGCGCGGTCGCGACTTCGAGCTGCAGCTGCAGGGCAGGCCGTTCCTCAACCCGCGCCTCGCGCACGTGCTGCGCACCGAGCACGGCGTCGAGCTCGACGAGCACGCGCTCGTCGCCCTCGCCGACCACGAGGGCACCTTCACGCCGAACCCCGTGCTCGACCGCATCCGCCTCGCCTCGGCGCACGTGCCCGGGTTCCAGGTGCTGCCGCGCCTCGTCGTGTCGACCTTCGCCGAGGTCGGCCCCGCCATGGCCACCGACCTCCGCCCCATGCCGCACACGGTGCTCGACGCCGTCGCCGGCGACGAGGCCGCCCGCTGGCGGCTGCGCGAGGGACGCTCGGCCGTGTCGCGGCTGCCGCTCGACGAGCGCGCGCCGCAGGCGGACCGGCTCGTGCTCGACGCGGATGCCGAGCAGGATGCGGTGGTCGGCGAGATCGTCGCGGGCAACTCCATCGTCGTCGAGGCGCTGCCCGGCTCGGGCGTGACGCAGACGGTCGTCAACGCGATCGGCGCGCTCGTCGACGAGGATCGCCGCGTGCTCGTCGTGAGCCCGCGGCGCGCGACGACGCAGGGCATCGTCGACCGGCTCGCCGCGACGGGACTTCCGGGCCTCGCCGTGCGCACGCAGACGCTGCGCCGCGACCTCATCGCCGCCATCACGCGCAGCGAGCAGGCCGAGCGGCCGGACACGACCGAGATCGACGACGCGCTCGAGCGGCTGCGCAAGGTGCTGCTCGACTACCGCGGCGCGCTGCGACGCGTCGACGACGACCTCGGCGTCTCGGTGCTCGACTGCTTGAAGGAGCTCTCGCGCCTGGCGATGCTGCCGACGCCGCCGCAGACGCAGGCGCGCCTGTCCGCGGACACCGTGCGCCGGCTCGCGCAGGACCGCCCGCGCACCGCGGCGACGATGGTGCAGGCCGCCGAGCTCGGGCAGTTCCGATTCGGTCCGGAGGACACGCCCTGGTACGGCGCCAACTTCACGAACGACGGCGACGCCGCCGCCGCGCGCGCCGACGCCGAGCGGCTCGCGCACGGCGCGCTCGCCGCGCTCGTCGCCGAGGGCCGCACGGTGCTCGGCGGCACGAAGCTGCGCCCCTTCGCCTCCGTCGCCGAGCTCGGCGGGCAGCTGCGGCTCCTCGCCGACATCCGCGACACGCTCGACCGCTTCGTGCCCTCGGTCTTCGACCGGCCCCTCGGCGAGCTCATCACCGCGACGGGCCCCAGGCGCGAGGCCAACGCCGCGCTCGGCGGCATGCAGCGTCGACGCCTGCGCAAGCACGCGCTCGAGTACGTGCGCGCCGGCGCGACGATCCCCGACCTCCACGCGGCGCTCGAGGGCGTGCAGCGCCAGCGCAAGCAGTGGACGCGCTGGGCGCCCGACGGTGCCGTGCCGAGCGTGCCGACGGGCCTCGGCGCGCTCGAGGCGCTGCACCGCGACGCACTGACGGCGCTCGAGCGCATCGACGCCGCGCTCGTCGGCACGGATGCGCCGAGCCTCGTCGACCTGCCGCTCGACGCCCTGCAGGAGCGCCTCGACGAGCTCGCGGCACCCTCGGAGGCCCTCGACAGCATCCAGGAGCGTGCCGCGCTCATGTCGACGCTCGCCGAGCTCGAGCTCGAGCCGCTCGTCGCCGACCTCGCCACGCGGCACGTCGAGCACGTCGAGGTCGCGCACGAGCTCGACCTCGCGTGGTGGCAGTCGGCGCTCGAGCTGCTGCTGCAGCGCGAGCGCGCGCTGCTGCGCGGCAACACGACCGTGCTCGAGCGGCTCGAGTCGGACTTCGCCCTGGTCGACGAGGCGCACGTCGACGCCGCCGCTGCCCGACTGGCGTGGCAGCTCGCGCAGTCGTGGCGCCTCGCGATCGCCGACCATCCCGACGAGGCGGAGGCGCTCCGCTCGATGCTGCGCGGCGGCGGGCTCGACCCGGCGACCCTCCAGGGGCGAGCGCCGCACGTGTCGCGGACGATCGCGCCCGTGTGGCTCGCGAGCCCCTACGACGTGCACCGCATCGCCCGCTCCATCCCGTTCGACGTCGTCGTCGTGCTCGACGCGGGCGCCGTGACGCTCGCCGAGGTCGTCGGAGCCATGACGCGCGCGCCGCAGGTCGTCGCGATCGGCGACCCGGCGACGCAGATCCCGTCGCCCTTCGACGTCGGCATCTCGGCCCTCGGCGTCCGACCCTCGATGGAGCTCGGCAGCCCCGACGAGCTGCACGGCGAGTCGGCGCTCGCGCGCCTCGCCGAGGTCCTGCCCGTGCATCGCCTGACGCGCACGTACCGCACCGGCGGCGCGGACCTCATCGAGGCCGTCTCGCGGCGCTTCTACGACGGCGCCATCGAGACGCTGCCGTGGGCGGGCACGTTCCTCGGCCACGCATCCCTCACGGTCTCGACCGTGCAGGACGCGTTCGGCCTGCCCGACCAGCGATCCGCGCTCGTCGAGAGCCCCGATGCCGAGGTCGAGCGCGTCATCGCCCTCGTCACGCACCACGCGCGGTCGCGCCCGCACGAGTCCCTCATGGTCGTGACGGGCAACGAGCGGCACGAGGTGCGCGTGCAGCAGGCGGTCGTGCAGGCACTCGGGCAGCCCGGCGCCTTCGCCGACTTCGTCGTCGCCGAGCGCGACGAGCCCTTCGTCGTCGCGGACGTCGCCCACGCGAACGCGCTGAGCCGCGACCGCGTCATCTTCTCCGTGGGCTACGCGCGGACCCGCTACGGTCGCGCCATCGACCTCGGCCGGCTCGCGCAGCCCGGCGGGGACCGCATGCTCGCCGTCGCCATGACGCGCGCGCGCAAGGCGATGACGCTCGTGGCGGCGTTCCAGGCGTCCGACCTCGACGACCAGCAGCTCGAGCACGGCGCCGCGGTGCTGCGCGACGTGCTGCTCGAGGCCGAGCGCCCGCACGTGACGCGGTCGACGCGCGGCGGCGATCCGCTGCTCGTCGATCTCGCGCGGCGTCTCGAGGCGCG
The DNA here is from genome assembly GCF_005484985.1 of Agrococcus sp. SGAir0287. NCBI lineage: Bacteria > Bacillati > Actinomycetota > Actinomycetes > Micrococcales > Microbacteriaceae > Agrococcus > Agrococcus sp. SGAir0287. Next base: position 2,293,480 of record NZ_CP027942.1, on the reverse strand, counting down.
CGGCCTGCGGACGTCCGTCGACCACGCCGGCCTGCCGCTCGTCGTCGCCAACGGCGGCGTCTGCGCCGCGATCGAGACGGACCACGACGACGACCGACCGCTGCGGGAGAGCCTGCGCGTGCGGCCGGAGCACCTGCGACGCCTCGGCTGGCACACCATGCGCGTGCACGCGTTCGAGCTGTTCACCGATCCCGACGCCGTGGCTGGCCGCATCGCCGAGCTCGTCGGCGCCGACGCCGACGCGTGAGCGAGGCCAGCACGGGCGAGGAGCCTCGCATCCGCGAGGACGGGCTCGTGGAGGACGCGGCGACCGAGCCGCTCGTCGTGCGTCGCCGCGGCCGACGCGTGTCGACGGGACCGGTCGACGGCGCCTCGCGCGAGCCGGCGCCCGAGCCGCGGCAGTCGACCGAGAACGACGACCGCCTGCGCGGCGACCGGCCGCCGCACTGGGGCTGAACGCCGTCGGCGGACGTGGGCGACCGCTACGGATTCCGGAGTAGGCTGGAGTCGTGCGACGCTTCGGCACCCTCTCCTTCGGCCACTACGGACCCCTCGGCGGCGGCCGCGAGCTGACCGCGCAGGACACCCTGCTGCAGGCGATCGACCTCGCCGTGGCCATGGACGAGCTCGGCGTCGACGTCACGGCGATGCGCGTGCATCACTTCGCGCGCCAGCACGCGGCACCCATGCCCCTGCTCTCGGCGATCGCGGCGCGCACGCAGCGCATCCACGTCGGCACGGGCGTCGTCGACATGCGCTACGAGAACCCGCTCTACCTCGCGGAGGAGGCGGCGGCGCTCGATCTCATCGCCGGCGGCAGGCTCATGCTCGGCATCTCGCGCGGGAGCCCCGAGACGGTCGTGCGCGGCTACGAGCACTTCGGCTACCACGGTGACGACGAGCGCGGCGCCGACCTCGCCGCGCGGCACCTCGAGACGTTCCTCGCCGCCATCGAGGGCGAGCCGATCGCCGAGCGCGACCCCGACAGCCCCTTCGGCGGCGGCCGCGGCAGGCAGCGCATCGAGCCGCACTCGCCGACGCTGCGCGGCAACGTGTGGTGGGGCGCGGGGTCGACCGAGACGGCGATCCGCACCGGCACCCAGGGCATGCACCTCATGTCCTCGACCCTGCTGACGGAGGATCGGGGCATGCCGTTCGGCGACCTGCAGGCGGAGCAGCTCGCCGCCTTCCGCGCGGCATGGCGGGCCGCCGGGCACGCAGGGGAGGGACGCACGTCGGTGAGCCGCTCGATCTTCCCGATCACGTCGCAGCAGGAGGCCCTCATGTTCGGCGGCGCCGCCGGCCGGGATCAGGTCGGCGTCATCGACGGCTTCCGCTCGACGTTCGGCAAGACCTACGCCGCCGAGCCCGACGTGCTGATCGAGCAGCTGCGCGCCGACCGCGCCGTGATGGAGTCGGACACGCTGCTGCTGACCATCCCGTCGCAGCTGGGCGTCGCCGCGAACCTGCGCATCGTCGAGTCGTTCGCGCGGCACGTCGCGCCGGCGCTCGGGTGGCACGCCGGCTGACCGGCCCGCGACGGGCGTCCTGACGCGCGGAGCCCGGGCGCTGGCTCGTGTCTCGTGACGCGTGCTCGCGTTCGCTCGCGCTCCTCGACCGACTGGTGCGATGCGCAGCCGGCGCCGAGCTGCTGCTGCGTCGCCGGCGGCGGGCTACTGCTGCGTGGTCGCCGGGGGCGCGGTGCGCGCCTGCTGGCGCAGCAGCTCGCGGATGTCCTGCAGCACGTCGACGTCGGTCTCCTTCGCGGCCTCCTCCGTCGTGCCGCGGCGCTTCGCCTGACGCTCCTTGAACTTCGCCATCGGCATGACCATGGCGAAGTAGACGACCGCGGCGATGATGAGGAAGTTGATGATCGCCCCGATGACGAGGCCGATCTTGAAGATGCCGAGCTCGACGTCCGAGAAGTCGCTCTGCCCGGCGATCGCCGCGATGAGCGGATTGATGAGCCCCTCGACGATCTGGGTCACGATGTTCGTGAACGCGGTGCCGATGACGACCGCGACCGCCAGCTCCACGACGTTGCCGCGGAGGATGAACTCCTTGAATCCCTGCACGATGCCTGTCCCTTCGTGATGCGTCCGGTAGACGCGGTGTCAGCTGGAGGCGGTCGAGCTCGACGACGAGGTGGAGGGGCTGCTCGTCGACGACGGCTTCGCCTCCTTGGCCGTGCTCGAGGACGATCCCGAGTCGGAGCCGCCGCCGGAGCCGCCGCTCGCGGCGCCCGTCGTGCCGGCGCGCGAGTCGGTGCGGTAGAAGCCCGAGCCCTTGAACGTGACGCCGATGGCGTCGAAGCGCTTGCGCAGGCGGCCCCCGCACGTCTCGCAGACGGTGAGGGCGTCGTCGGTGAACGACTGGCGCACCTCGATGGCGGTGCCGCAGGCGGTGCACTGGTAGGCGTAGACGGGCATGGCGTGGTCCTTGTCAGAAGGTGCGTCGGCCGGACGGCGAGAGGATGCCGTCGACGGGCTGGTCGTGCGCCTCGGCGGGCACGGCATCCAGGATCTCATCGTCGTGGACGAGCGCGTACACCGGCGGCCTGCGGCCGAGCGCGCCGAGCGCCTTGTCGAAGTAGCCGCGGCCCCATCCCATGCGCATGCCGCGCGCGTCGACGGCGGATGCGGGCGCGAGGATGACGTCGACGTCGCACAGCACGGTGGGCGGCAGCACCTCGCCGGTCGGCTCCGGGAGCCCGAACGCGCCCTCGACGATCGCCTCGCCCTGCTCCGCCCAGTCGAGCAGCCCGTCCTGTCGTGCGATCGGCAGCAGCACGCGGACGCCGTGGTCGCGCGCCCACGCGAGGATGGCATCCGTGCCCGGCTCGTCGGGCAGCGAGAGGTAGGCGGCGACGTCGCGCGCGCCGAGCTCCTCGAGCAGCGCGATGGCGGCGTCCGCGATCGCCGCGTCGTCGGCGCGACGCTCCTCGTCGCTGCGCGCGCGGCGGGATGCGCGCACGCGCTCGCGGATCGCCCGCTTCTCGCCCACCACGTCCACCATCCGCCCATCGTAGGCATAGGCTCGGGCGCGTGATCGGCAGCACGCCTCGGCTCGAGGACGACGGCGTCGTCATCCGCGGCATCCGGATGCGCGATGCGCGTGCGCTCGAGCGCGAGCTCGTCGACAATCGGGCGTGGCTGCAGCGCTGGGAGGCGACGCTGCCGGGGCGCGCGCCGACGGGTCGGTTCGACACGCGCTCGAGCATCCGCAGCCTGCTCGACTCGGAGCGCGAGGGCACGGGCATCCCCTTCGTCATCGAGGTCGACGGCGAGCTCGCGGGGCAGCTGAACGTATCGGGCATCGCCGGCGGCGCGCTGTCGAGCGCGACGCTCGGCTACTGGGTGTCGGAGCGCTTCGCTGGGCGCGGGGTGACGCCGACGGCGGTGGCGCTCGCGACCGACCACTGCATGGTGGGGCTCGGCCTGCACCGGATGGAGATCTGCATCCGACCCGAGAACGTCGCGTCGCTGCGCGTGGTCGAGAAGCTGGGGTTCCGCTACGAGGGCCTGCGCGTGCGCTACATCCACATCGACGGCGACTGGCGCGACCACCTGTGCTTCGCGCTCGTGCGCGAGGAGCTCGCCGAGACGGTGCTCGCGCGCTGGCGCGGCGGTCGCGTGCCGCCGTTCGACCGCTCCGTCTACCCCGTGCCGGTGGGTCCGCAGCAGAGCTGATCGAGTCGCGTGCGCGACGCGCGGCGCGGCGCGCGGCCCATCGCGCATGCCGGTCGTACCGTCGTCGCATGCAGCTCGCGGGACTCGGCACCACCGTCGTGTTCGCGCTCGCCGCGCTCGTCTGGATCGCGTACCTCGTGCCCGTCTGGGTACGTCGCCGCGAGTACCTCGCGACCGAGCGCAACGCCGTGCGCCTGCAGCAGACGCTGCGCATCATGGCGGAGACCGCGCAGGCGCCGCCCGAGGTCGAGATCGCCGCGACGGCGCGCGAGATCGCCAGGCAGCAGCGCGTGCTGGCGAAGGAGGCGCGCCTGCAGCAGGCGATCGCGCGCGCGGAGGCGGTCGCGAAGGCGCGCGAGCTCGACGAGCAGATCAAGCGCGTCGAGCGCGAGGTGCGCGCGGCGGTCGCGGGCAGCGTCTCGCGCCGGCAGCGGCTGCGTCGCACGCGCCTGGCCTGCACGCTCATGCTCGTCGCGTCGATCGCCGTCGGCGTCGCGGGCGCGCTGCTGCCGCAGGCGACGCTGCTGCTCGCGTTCGCCGGCGTCGTCGCGACGCTCGCCGTCGGCGGGCTCGTCGCCGTGAATCGCACGAACGCGACGATCCGCGACGTCGCGCAGACCATGGAGCACGAGCCGCTCGTCGACGAGCGCCGCGCCGCGGCATCGCTCGAGTCGGAGCTCGCGTCCCGCGCGTGGACGCCGGTGCCCGTGCCGGCGCAGCGCCCCGGCCGTGCGCCGATCGACGTGCTGCGCGACCATGCCAGGCGGATCGTCGCGGAGGGCGAGGGCGCGACGATCACCCCGATCGGCGCGTCGTTCGAGCAGCTCGTCACCGGCGAGGTCGAGGTCGAGGAGCGCACTGGGAGCGTCGTCGCCGCGTCGACGACGGCCGAGCCCGAGCGCCTCGCCGCCGCGGCCGCCGAGCCGGCGCACGTGCCCGTCCCCGCGCCGCCGTCGCGCTTCGCCGCCATGGGGCGCGTCGACGACGACGAGGCCGGCTTCGACGTCGCCGCCGCGTTCCGACGCCGCGTCGGCTGACGACCCGCGGGCGATTTCGTCGTCGCCCGCATCTGGGGCTATGCTCGTCCATGGTCCGGGCCCGTGGCGCAGTTGGTAGCGCGTCTCGTTCGCAATGAGAAGGTCGGGGGTTCGATTCCCCCCGGGTCCACCATCCGAAGGCCTCCGCGATGCGGGGGCCTTCGTCGTGCCGCCCCGGTGGCGATGCGGCACGGGCGCGTCATGCCGGGTGGATACGATGCGGCCATGCACCGCGTGACCAAGGCCGTCCTCCCTGCAGCCGGCCTCGGCACCAGGTTCCTGCCGGCGACGAAGGCCCTGCCGAAGGAGATGCTGCCGGTCGTCGACCGGCCGGCGATCCAGTACGTCGTGACGGAGGCGGTCGAGGCCGGGCTGCACGACGTGCTCATGGTCACCGGACGCAACAAGAACGCGCTCGAGAACCACTTCGACCGCGCCACCGAGCTCGAGGCGACGCTCATCGCCAAGGGCGACGTCGACCGGCTCGCGGAGGTGCGGCAGTCGACGGGCCTCGCCCAGATGCACTACGTGCGCCAGGGCGATCCGCTCGGCCTCGGCCACGCGGTGCTGCGCGCGCGCTCGCACGTCGGCGGGCAGTCGTTCGCCGTGCTGCTCGGCGACGACATCATCGACGCCGCGACGCCGCTGCTGCAGCGCATGCTCGAGGTGCACGCCATCCACGGCATGAGCGTCGTCGCACTCATGGAGGTCGAGCCGGACCAGGCGCATCGCTACGGCGTCGCGACGGTCGAGGCGACGGATGCGGAGGACGTCGTGCGCGTGCGCGGCCTCGTCGAGAAGCCGGCGCCCGGCACCGCACCGTCGAACCTCGCCGTCATCGGCCGGTACGTGCTGCGTCCGGAGATCTTCGACGTGCTCGAGGACACGCAGCCGGGCGTCGGCGGCGAGATCCAGCTCACGGACGCGCTCCGCGTGGCCGCCGCCGACGAGGCGCACGGGCTGCTCGGCGTCGTCTTCCGCGGTCGACGCTTCGACACGGGCGACCGGCAGGGTCTGCTCGAGGCGACCGTGACGCTCGCGAGCGAGCGCGAGGACCTCGGTGCCGAGTTCCGCGCCTGGCTGCGTGCGTTCGTGGCGACGCTCGACGATCGCCCGTAGTCCCGACGCGTCCCCCAGGGGCTGAGGAGCCCTCATCTCGAGGGGGACGTGCTGCGACGCGCACGCCTACCATCGGCGCATGCCGCTGCCCAGCAGCCCGCGGGACGCACGTGACGAAGGGCCGTTCCGCATCCTCGTCGTGTGCACGGGCAACGTGTGCCGATCGCCGCTCGCGGCCGCGGTGCTCCGCGCGCGGCTCGCCCAGGGCACGGACGCGATCGCCGTCGCGAGCGCCGGGCTGCAGCCGCGCGAGGGCGAGCCGGTCGACCCCGCGGTCGCTCGGGAGGCTGGGCGTCTCGGCGTCGACGTCGCCGGGCATGCCGCGCGTGCGCTGAGGCTGGACGAGGTGATGACGAGCGATCTCGTGATCGTCGCGACGCGGCGGCAGCGCGCGGTGGTCGCCGAGCTCGCGCCCGCCGCCGCGTCGCGCACCTTCACGCTGCTCGAGCTCGACGCGACGCTCGCGCAGCTCGACGCGGGCGACGTCGCGACCCCTGCGCCGCCGGTCGCGCGGGACAGGCTGACGCAGGTGGTGCGCGCGGCGGCGCGTGCGCGGGGGCCCGCGGCGCGCGGCCTCGCGATCGACCTGCCCGACCCGTACCGAGGTTCGGCGGAGGTGCACCGCGGGGTCGCCGACCTCGTGGCGTCCGCCAGCGATCGCATCGCCGAGCGACTGCTCGCGCTCGGGGCGTCCACGCCGTCCGCGCAGGAGTCGGCGGCGCCATGAGCCGCGTACGACGGACGCCGCGCGTGCGGCTCGACCAAGGGGGATGCGCATGGAGCTGACGGATCTCGTGAGGATCCTGCGTCGACGATGGATCCCCATCGTCGCCGCAGGCGTCGTCGGCGTGGGGGGCGCTGCCGGCGTGTCGGCGCTGCAGGCGCCGTCGTACGAGTCGGCGACGCAGGTCTTCGTCTCGACCCAGACGGGAGAGACGAGCAGCGACCTCGCGCAGAGCAACGCCTACACGCTCTCGCGCGTGCTGACCTACGCCGAGCTCGCGAGCAGCGAGCGCGTGCTCGACGGGGTGATCGGCGAGCTCGGGCTCGACGTGGATGCCCGCGAGCTCGCCAGGCGCATCTCGGCGGCGCCCATCCCGGACACCACGATCATCCAGATCGTCGCGACCGACGATGACCCGGATCGCGCGGCCGCGATCGCGAACGCGACGGCGACGAGCCTCGCAGGCGTCGTCGCCGACGTCGAGGGCACCTCGACGCAGGCGAGCCCCGTGCGTCTCACGACCGTCGAGGAGGCGCGTCCCCCGGAGTCGGCGAGCAGCCCGAGGTGGGTGCTGAACCTCGTGCTCGGCGGCCTGCTCGCGCTCGCGCTCGCGACGGCCGTCGCGGTGCTGCGCGACGTGCTCGACACGCGCATCCGCTCGCCGCACGACGTCGAGCTCGCGACCCATCACCCCGTGATCGGCACCATCGCGTACGACGCGCGCGCTGCCGATCGTCCGCTCGTCGTGCACGACGCCCCGCACGACTTCCGCGCCGAGGCGTACCGATCGCTGCGCACGAACCTGCTGTTCGTCGAGGTCGAGGGCGGCCAGCGCACCTTCGTCGTGACGTCGTCCGTCGCGGGGGAGGGGAAGACGACCGCGACGGCGAACCTCGCGATCGCCCTCGCGCAGTCGGGCCAGACCGTGCTGCTCGTCGACGCCGACCTGCGCAAGCCGCGCGTCGCGGACGTGCTGGGCATCGAGGGCCGCGTCGGCCTCACGACGGTGCTCATCGGGGACGCGGAGGTCGACGACGCCGTGCAGGACTGGGGCGGCACGGGGCTCTTCGTGCTGCCCGCCGGCCGCGTGCCCCCCAATCCCAGCGAGCTGCTGGGCTCCCGCGCCATGGAGTCGTTGCTGCGCAGGCTCGAGGGCGAGTACGACTGGATCCTCGTCGACGCGCCGCCGCTGCTGCCCGTGACGGACGCCGCGGTGCTCGCGACGCGCACGTCGGGCGCGATCGTCGTCGTCGCCGCGGGGTCGACGACGCGCGGCCAGCTCGACGGGGCCCTCGCACGCCTCGGCACGGTCGACGTCCGCGTCGCCGGCGTGCTGCTGACGCGGCTGCCGACGACCGACGGGCATGCCTACGCGTACGGCTACGGCTACGGCCCGGGCGCTCCGCTCGACGACGAGCACGCCGCGATGCACGTCGCCGCGACGCGGGACGCTCGCGCGGCGCGCGCCGCGCGGCGTCAGGAGCAGGGCGACGACGATGCCGGCGCGCTGCAGGCACGGCTCGACGGCGACGCCGACGGCGATCCCGGTGGCGACGCCGCCGAGCGGGCGAACGCCCCCGACGCGGAGGCGACGGCACCGCGGGCGCCGCGCACGCCGCGGCCGCGACGCTCGAAGCGGGAGCGCGCGGGCGGCACCGGACGCTGAGGCGTCGTCAGCCGCGCGCGAGCCGGTCGCGCAGGATCGCGAGCACGTGCGGTGCCGCCTCGTCGCGCCACGCGTCGAAGGCGTCGGCGGCGAGCGCGCGCCTCCGGGTGCGCTCCGCGGCGCCCAGCCGAGCCCACGCCGCGATGCGCTCGGCCCACGCGTCGGGATCGAGCCCGCCCACGACGTCCCCCGCGCCCGCCGCGAGTCGCGAGGTCCACGGGGTCGTGTCGGCGGCGAGCACGGGGCATCCCACCGACAGCGCCTCCGCGATCACGTGGCCGAAGTTCTCGAAGGCCGTCGGGAAGGCGAAGAGGTCGTGGCCGGCGAAGGCGTCGCGCACCGCGTGCGGCTCGAGCGCGCCATGCATCCGCACGCGACCGGCCAGCGGGGGCGCCGCGGCGAGGGCGCGGCAGCGCGCGGCGTGCTCGGCATCCTCGGCGATGCCGTGCACGTCGAGGGTCCAGGGCTCGTCGACCCGCGCGAGCGCCGCGAGCAGCACCCCGAGGCCCTTGTTGGGCACGAGCCTGCTCACGAACGCGAGCCGCAGCGGGCCGTCGTCGGCGTGCGAGCGCATCGCGCGCTGCGGCAGCGCGTGGTCGTCCTCGCGGACGACGACGGTCGCCTCGTCGCCCATCACGGCGCGCACGTCGCGCGCCTCGCGCTCGGTCGAGGCGTGCCACACGACGCCCTCGTCGAGGCGGGCCGCGGCGGCGAGGCGGAGGAACGCGCGCTTCCTGCCGGCGCGCAGCGCGAGCGCGGCGGGCGCGAGCTCGCCGCGCGGCGCGAGCAGCACGGGCAGCCGCCGCGCCCGCGCCCAGCCGCGCACGAGGATCGAGAAGACCGGATCGAACAGGCCGTTGACGTAGACGAGGTCGGGCGGCGGCGCGCTCGCGAGCGCACGCAGCACGGCGTCCGGGCGGCGGCGATCGACGTAGTGGATGCGTGCGCGGCCCTGCGGCAGCCAGGCGCGGCGCGGCACGGGCAGCCGCTCGTCGCCGCCGAGGTCGCGATCGCCGCACACCACGGCCACCTGGACGTCGTCGGGCGCGGTGTCCACGAGCGCGGCGAGCGTGCGGATGGGGCCGCCGCCCCGGAAGGCGGGTGGGAAGAGCGGGGCGCTCACGAGCACCCGCAGCCGCACGCGCGTCGCCGCGCTCACGGCGCCGCCGGCCGATCGACGGGCGCCGGGCTGCGCCATGCCGCGCCGACGACGATCGCGAGCGCTGCGAGGGTGCCGCCGAGCATCGCGAGCGGCACGAGGACGAATGGCGCGGCGACGAGCGCGAGCGCGGCGGTGCTGCCGAGCACGACGACGCACGCGGCGAGGCGCGCAGCGACCATCGCGCCGCCGACGTCGCGCACCTTGAGCTCGAGCGTGACGACGGAGACGGCAGCGGCGAGGGCGTACTCCGCGCTCACGAGGGCGAGGATCGCGTGGGCGCCGTGCCAGGTGGAGCCCAGCAGGGCCTCGCCGAGCGCCTCCGGCAGCGCGAGCAGCAGCGCCGTCCACGCCGCCTGCACGACGAGGAGCGATGCGAGGACCACCGCGAGCAGCCGCGCGCGACGCGGCGGCGGCAGCGCCACGAGGCGACCGAGCACCGCGAGGTCGAGGAGCGCCAGCAGCAGGTTGACGGGGCCGAGCAGCGAGCCGGCGCCGAGCAACGCGCCGCTCGCGGCGGCGCCGAAGCCCGCCGCGACGAGCGTCGACAGGGCGAGGGCGGTGCCCGAGGCGACGAGCGCGACGACCGTGGAGCCGCCGCGAGCGCCGCCGCCGCGCACGACGAGCCTCCGCGCATGGCGCAGAGACGCGACGGGGCGCGTCAGCGCGAGGCCGGTCGCCGCGCTCGCCGCGACGATGCCCGCCCACCACACGAGCGCGCTCCACTCCGCGAGCGATGCGGGTGCCACGAGCAGGGCGGCGACGCCGACGAGCCAGACGAGGTCGGATGCGAGCGCACGGGCGGGCCGGTCGGCTGCGACGGCGGCGTAGCGCGTGAGGTCCTGCACGCAGGCGAGCACCGCCGCGACGCCGACGACGACGAAGGTCGTCCGCGACGCGGCCTGGCCGGTCGCAGCCAGCACCGCGGGCAGCACGACGCCGATCCCGAGCACGACGAGCGGCGACGCCGCCGCGACGAGGAGGCACGCGCCGCCGAGCAGTCGCCGGCGCTCGTGCGCATCCGCCCCTCGCGACAGCGCGAGCGGCAGCCCCAGCCAGGCACGGCAGCACGCGAGCACGAGCACGAGCCCCGCGAACGCGATCGCGAAGCCGCCGAACGCCTCGGGCGAGAGCCGCCCCGCGATCGCGACGACGACGAGCAGGTTCGCGCCGCTCGAGGCGGCCTGATCGACGAGCGTCGTGCCGATGGCGCGCGCCGCGGGGGCGCGCGCCCGGATCCGCGTCGCGCTCACCGCCGCAGCCCGGCGCGCTCCCGGTGGGATCGCGTGCTGGAGAGGATGAACGAGGCGACGCGCCGCGAGACGTCGTCGGGTGCGTAGTCGACCGGCGCGGTCGGCGGGCCCATCGCCGCGTGCAGCGCGAGCGTCGCGCGCACCGCCTCGACGACGCCCTCGGGATCGACGCCGCTCGTCACGATCGCGCCGACGTCGAGCGCCTCCGGCCGCTCGATCGCGTCGCGCAGCGTCACGGCGGGGAAGCCGAGGATGCTCGACTCCTCCGCGATCGTGCCGCTGTCCGACAGCACGACGAGGGCCGAGCGCTGCAGCGCGACGTAGTCGTGGAAGCCGAAGGGCGCGTGCAGCGTGAGCCGTCGCAGCAGCTCGGGCGCCTGCTCGGCGAGGCGCCTGCGCGTGCGCGGATGCGTCGACACGAGCACGGGCGCATCGTGCTCGGCGCCGAGCGCGTCGAGCGCCCGCAGCGCGCGCTCGAGCCGCACCGGATCGTCGACGGTCTCCTCGCGGTGCAGGCTCACCAGCAGGTAGCCGTGCCTCGCGAGCCCCTGCCGCTCGAGCACGTCGCTCGCCTCGATGCGCTCGCGGCTCTGCGCGAGCACCTCGCGCATCGGCGAGCCGGTGACGACGACGCGGGAGGGATGCAGCCCCTCGGCGAGGAGGTTGCGCCGCGCGTGCTCCGTGTAGGCGAGGTTGTAGTCGGCGACGTGGTCGACGAGCCGGCGATTCGTCTCCTCGGGCACGTTCTCGTCGAACGCTCGATTGCCCGCCTCCATGTGGAAGACCGGCACGCGCATCCGCCTGCCCATGACCGCGGCGATGCAGCTGTTCGTGTCGCCGAGCACGAGCATCGCATCCGGCCGCTCCTCGGCGATCGCCGTCTCGACGCGGGCGAGGATCGTGCCGAGCGCGGCGCCGAGCGACGACGTGTCGGCTGCGAGGAAGCGGTCGGGCCGACGCAGCTCGAGGTCCTCGAAGAGCAGCTCGTTGAGCTCGTAGTCGTAGTTCTGGCCCGTGTGCACCACGACGTGGTCGACGAGCCGGTCGAGCAGCCGCATCGTCGCGGCGAGGCGGATGATCTCGGGCCTCGTGCCCACGACCGTCATGACCTTCAGGCGCGCGCTCATGCCAGCACCGGCTCGGCGATCGTGTCGGGACGCGTCGGATCGAAGAGGTCGTCGGTCCAGAACGACGTGTGCAGCGGCACGTCGCCGACGTTCTCGATGCTGTGGCTCCAGAGCGTCGGCATGTCGACGGCGACGGGCGCGTCGCCGTCGACGGGGATCTCGACGACGTCGGTCGTGAGGATGCGGCGCAGCCGGATGACGGCGCGACCGGAGACGACCGCGAAGCGCTCGAACTTGCGGCGATGGAAGTGGTCGCCGCGCGTCACGCCGGGCGCGGTCGTCGACGACGACGCCTGACCGCTGCCGCCGCGAGCGCGCACGAGCTCGACGAACGTGCCGCGCGCGTCGGTGCGGCTCGTGAGCGGGATCGCCGGTCGCCGCGTCACGAGGTGGGAGCGGTAGGTGTTGAACAGGTCGCGGTCGAGCCGCTCGCCGATGTCGGGCACGTCGCCGGCGTCGTAGGCGCTCGCGATGCGCTCGAGCCGGGCGAGCAGCCCGGCGACGCTCTCGCGGTGCGCGCGCTCGCGGGCCGCGTCGTCCCCGAGCAGCAGGTCCGCCGCGTCCTGCGCGTGCAGGAGCTCGAGCGTGCGATCCTCGTGCACCTCGGGTCGCCCGCCGGTCGCGAGCAGGTGGCAGAACGTCGCCGTGACCGAGTTCGCGAAGGGCCGGCCGTGCTCGCCGAAGAGGTTGGGCAGCCGGTGCTCGACGAAGCGCGCGCCGATCGACGTCGCCGCCTCGCGCAGCACGTCGCCGGCGCGCTCCTTCGCCTCGCCGTACGCCGTGCCGTTGCCGACCTGGGTCGTGCTGGCGTAGCCGATGGTGGCGGGCGGGGTGCGCACGGCCAGCAGCACGTCGCGCAGCTGGTCGGCGAGCAGCGCGTTGCCCTCGTGCACCTCCTCGTCGGGCGCACGATGCACGCCCGCGAGGTGCAGCACGGCATCCGCGCCGTCGACGGCGGCGACGGCGGCAGCCTCGTCGAGCCGATCGCCCAGCGAGACGGGCATCGCGGTCGCGCCCGCCTCGCGGAGGGCGGCGCGCACGTGGAGGCCGAGGAAGCCGCCGGCGCCCGTGACGGCGACGCGCATCACGCGTGCGTGCGCGCGAGGCCCGCCTGCGCGAGCTCGGCGCGGATCTCGGGCAGCGTGAGCAGCAGCTCCTCGACCTCGGACACGGTCATGCGCGGCACCGTGTGCGAGTCGTAGTCGAGGAACTCGGCCTGCCTCGCGTCGCCCTCGTGGACGTAGAGCTCGTAGTCGAGCCCGCGGGAGTCGAGCGGGATGCGGAAGTAGTCGCCCATGTCGATCGCCTTCGACAGCTCCTCGCGGCTCGCGAGCGCCTCGGACACCTTCTCCGCGTGGCGCGTGCCGATGATCTCGATCTGCGAGTCGGAGCGGAACAGCCGCAGCATCGCCGTCGCGAGGTCCTGGATCGTGCACGCCTGCGCCTTGCGGATGAACAGGTCCCCCTGCCGCGCGTGGTGGAATGCGAACTCCACGAGGTCGACCGAGTCGGCGAGCGACATCATGAACCGCGTCATGTGCGGGTTCGTGATCGTGATGGGCTTGCGGGCGCGCATCTGCGACAGGAACAGCGGGATGACGCTGCCGCGCGAGCACATGACGTTGCCGTAGCGCACGCACGCCATCGTGGTCGTGGTCGTGGGGTTGTTGAGGCCGTGCGAGCGGGCCACCTTCTCCATGAGCGCCTTGCTCATGCCCATGGCGTTCACGGGGTAGACGGCCTTGTCGGTGCTGAGGAACACCGCCGAGCGCACGCCGGCGCGGTCGGCGCACCGCACGACGTTCTCGCTGCCCTGCACGTTCGTGCGCACCGCCTCCATGGGGAAGAACTCGCACGAGGGCACCTGCTTGAGCGCCGCGGCGTGGAAGACGTGGTCGACGCCGGTCATCGCCCTCGCGACGCTGCCCTCGTCGCGGACGTCGCCGATGTAGAAGCGCAGCCGCGGGTCGTGCATGGCGTGGCGCATGTCGTCCTGCTTGGCCTCGTCGCGGCTGAGGATGCGCACCTGGCCGACGCCGTCGCGCAGGAGCCTCGCCGCGACCGTCCTGCCGAACGATCCCGTGCCTCCCGTGATGAGGACCGTCGCGTCCTCGAGTCCTGTCGTCATCGCTGCCTCGCCTGCTCTCGTGGTGCCGGGCGGCCGCTGCCGCGACCGCCGATGCCGGATGGGTGGGATGCGCGACGGTGCATCGCGCCAGGTCTGCCGACGTCCTCGCGCACGACGTCGTGGAGGATCGCCTCGATGGCGTCGACGCCCGCGGCGAGCGACATCGAGCGCTCGTACGCGGACCGCGCGCGCCTCGACATCGCCGCGCGCTCGTCGTCGCCGAGGTCCATGGCGACGCGGAACGCGGCGGCGATGCCCTCCGCGTCGACGGTGGGCGCGACGACGCCGGCGCCGTGCTCCGCGACGATGTCCGCAGCCGCGCCCCGCACGGCTGCGACGACCGGAACGCCGTGCAGGAGGCTCGTGGGCAGCTTCGACGGCACGGTCGTGCGCAACGCCGGGGTCTCGGCGAGCGACACGACCTGGAAGTCGTGGTCGCGGTAGATCTCGGCCATGCGATCGGTTCCGACGCGTCCGTGGAATCGCACGGAGCGAAGGCCGAGCAGCGTCGCGAGCGCTCGCAGCCGATCCTCCGCCGTGCCGGTGCCGTACACGTCGAGCGAGAAGCGCGGATCGCCGTCGACCATCGCCGCGGCGCGCAGCACCTCGTCGAGTCGCTGCGCGTCGCCGAGGTTCCCCGCGTAGAGGAACGACGTCGAGCGTCGGCCGCGGCGCGCGGGGCGTTCGAGCGCGGGCGACCGACGCTCCTCCGCCCAGTTCGACACGGCGTGCACGCGCGAGCGCGGTGCGCCGCGCTCGACGAGCGTGGCCGCCATCGGCCGCGAGATGCCGATCGTCGCGGACGCCTGGGCGTACGCGCGGCGCAGCAGCGGCTCGAGCGCGCCCGCGATGAGGTGCCCCGCCCCGGATCCGACGAACGAGGCGCCGACGATCGAGTCCGGCCAGAGGTCCTGCACGTGCAGCACGAACGGCGGTCCGCCGCGTCGCCGCCACAGCGCGGGGCCGAGCGCGGGCGTCATCTGCGTCGCGTAGACGTAGACGACGTCCGCGGACATGCCGAGCCTGCCGCGCAGCGCGCTCGAGAGCGCGAAGCTCGCGTAGCTCGCCGCGCGCCGCAGGGTGCGCTCCGAGCGGTCGAGCAGCATCGGCACGCGATGCACGCGCACGCCCCGCACCGTCTCGACGACGTGCGCCCGCTGCCGCTGACCCTCGGGGAGCCGCCCCGTGGGGTAGTTCGGGAACGTCGTCAGCACGCGCACCTCGTGGCCGCGTCGCTGCAGCTCCTCGGCGAGCAGCGTGGGGATGGAGGCGGGCTCCGGCCAGTAGTACTGGCTCACGACGAGCACGCGGAGCCGGCGCGCCGCGCCTGCGACGGATGCGGTGGCGGTCATCGGCTCGTCTCCTCGGTCGTCGCGCCGCGCGATGCGCCGCTGGTGCCGTCGCCGAGGTCGTCGATGTCCTCGGGCGTCTGGTGCTGCACGATCCCGTCGCGACGCAGCACCGCGCCCGCGGTCGCGGCGAGGAGCCGCAGGTCCGTCGCGAGGCTCAGCGTGGCGACGTACTCGAGGTCCGACTCGATGCGCACCGACCACGGCGCGGCATCGCGGTAGCGCAGCTGCGCGAGCCCGGTGATGCCCTGCGGCACCGAGACGCGGCCGCGCTGGCGCGCCGTATAGCGCTCGTACTGGTCGGGGACGGTGGGGCGCGGCCCGACGAAGGCCATCTCGCCGCGCAGGATGTTCCACAGCTGCGGCAGCTCGTCGAGGCTCGAGGCGCGCAGCACGCGACCGAGCGGGGGCACGAGGTCCATGCCGGGCAGCACGTAGCCGTCGCCGAGCCGCTCGGCGTCGCGCACGAGCGTGCGGAACTTCACGATCGCGAAGCGTCGCCCGTGCAGCCCCACGCGCTCCTGGCGGAACAGCACGGGCCTGCCCATCGAGGCGAGGATCGCGAGGGCGATGGCGAGCATGACCGGGGAGGCGACGACGAGGCCGACGCCGGCGACGATGCGGTCGGCCACGCCCCGCGCCGCGAGGTAGCGCGCGGCGCTCATCGCAGCACCCGCGCGAGCTCGCGTGCGATGCGCCGCATGTCCTGCGCGTCGTAGCGATGGTCGACCGGCAGCGACAGCAGGTCGTCCGGCCATGCCTCCTGGGTCGCGAACCCGGCCGGTCGCGGCCAGTGGATGGGGCAGTAGACCTCCGCGCGGGCGAGCGCCGACTGCGTCGCGAGGGGGTCTGCGACGCGCACCGGCAGGTGCGAGGGCACCTCGAGGGAGCCGACGGGCACGGCCGTCGCGATGCCGACGTCGTCGAGCGCCGCAGCGAGCACGTGCGCGTTCGCGATCCGCCGCTGCGCGAGCGCGCCGAGGTCGAGCGCGTCGAGCACGGCGTGCCCCCGCCTGCTCATGCGTCGGGGCGCCCAGTCGCGCTCGAGGAGGGCCTTGGAGGCGTCGAGCATGATGCGCGAGTGCGGGGTGACGCCGCGCTCCACGTCGAAGGACGCCATGGCGGCGTACCTGCCCGTCTCCCGCGCGCGTCGCAGCACGGGCGGCTCGACGTCGTCGGGCATGTGCAGGTAGGCGCCGTCGGTCGTCGGCAGCACCTTGCGCAGGCTCGCGTACGCGAAGTCCGCGCCCCACTGGTTCATCGTGAAGGGCAGGTGCGTCTCGTCGGCGATGACCGCGACGCCCTCCGCCCGCATCGCCGCGACGTCGCCGAGGTCCGCGAACGTCGGCGCGGCACCGAAGTAGCGCATGACGAGCACCGCATCCACCTCTCGCGCCTGCGCCATCCGCAGCGCGGCCGCGAGATCGGGGGAGAGGTCGTGGTGCACCGGGTAGTCGCGGATCTCCCAGCCGCGGTCGCGGAACGGCGCGAGGATGCTCTCGCACAGGAAGGCGGGCACCGCGACGCGGCTCGCGCCCGAGCGCTCGAGCACCATGGCCGTCGCGGCGATCGCCTGCCTGCCCGTCTCGAGCATGAGCGTGGCGGGAGTCCACGGCCGCCGCGACGGCGTGCGGGTCGTGACGCCGACGTCGATGGGGAAGTCGGAGCCGATGGGCCTGCGGCACGAGCGCGGAGCGATGGCGGCGCGCAGCGCCTCGAGCACGCGGTCGACGCTCGCGTCGTCGAGCGACGAGCCGCTCGGCAGCACGACGCCCGTGCGGAACAGCCGCTCGCTCGCGCCGGAGACGAACGCCCGCTCGTGCGCGAACGCCGGCTGCAGGTGCATCGGCTTCCACAGCGGCCTCGTGTCGATGCCGCGCTCGTCGAGCACGCGTCGCACGGCGGCGGCGTCGACGCGGGCGAGGCTCGCGTCGACGACGATCGCGGTCAGCCATGCGTTGTCGCCCATGGCGTCGCCGAGCAGCTCGACGCCGTCCAGCCCGGCGACGAGCGCGCGATAGCGCTCGCGGATCGCGCGTCGGCGCGCGATCATCGCGTCGAGCCGAGCCAGCTGCGCCCGGCCGAGCGCGGCCAGCACGTTCGACAGCCGGTAGTTGTAGCCGACCTCCTCGTGCTCGTAGTGCTCGACGGGCATCCTCGCCTGCGTCGACAGGTGGCGCACGCGGTCGGCGATCGCGCGGTCGTCGGTGAGCAGCATGCCTCCACCCGACGTCGTCATGACCTTGTTGCCGTTGAACGAGACGATGGACGCGTCGCCGAAGGAGCCGGCGGGGCGACCGGCGCGCGTCGAGCCGAGCGACTCGGCCGCGTCGACGAGCATGCGGGCGCCGTGGCGCTCGGCGATGGTCCGGATCGCGTCGTGGTCGGCGACGCGGCCGAGGAGGTCGACCGGCACGATCGCGGAGGCGGGCGTGCCCTCGCGCTCGAGCGTCGCCATCGCCTCGGCGACGAGGCCGACGTCGACGTTGCCGCTCGACGGGTCGGCGTCGACGAGCACCGGGTGCGCGCCGACGTAGGCGATGGCGTTGACCGTGGCGGCGAACGTCATCGACGACGTCACGACGCGGTCCCCAGGCCGGACGCCGAGCGCGAGGAGCCCGAGGTGCAGCGCCGCCGTGCCCGACGAGAGCGCGACGCCGTGCGCCACCCCGACGCGGGCCGCGACCCCGCGCTCGAACGCGTCGACCTCGGGGCCGAGCGGTGCGACCCATCCCGAGCGCAGGGCCGCGACGACCGCGCGCTCCTCGAGCATGCCGACGTCGGGGGCGGACAGCAGGACGCGGGTCATCGCACGCGCTCCGTTCGGTCGAGGGCGTCGCGCCGGGACGGTGCGAGCGCGGGGATGGGCGGGCAGTCGGCGGTGATGGGCGCGATGCTCGGAGCCTCGGACGACTGCGTCGCCCGTGGGCTCGCGGCAGCCCGGCGCCAGCGCGCGTCCCACGCCTCCTTGTCGAGCGCCGTGTGCTCGAGGGGCGGCACGGGCGCCTGCGTGATGAGGGGGTGCAGCGGCCGCGCGCCCTGCTCGTCGGGGCCGACGAGCTCCTCGTGCAGCTTCTCGTGGGGTCGCAGGCCCGTGAAGACGATGTCGACGTCCTTGCCGGACATGGCGATCATGCGGCGCGCGACGTCGAGGATGCGCACGGGCTCGCCCATGTCGAGGATGAGCACCTCGCCGGGGCTGCCGATCGCCGCGGCTTGCACGACGAGCTGGCACGCCTCCGGGATCGACATGAAGTACCGCGTGACGTCGGGATGCGTCACCGTCACGGGGCCGCCCGCCTCGATGAGCGCGGCGAAGACGGGCACCATCGAGCCGCGGCTGCCGAGCACGTTGCCGAAGCGCACCGACAGGAATCGCCCGCTGGCGCGTGCGGCGCTCGCCGCCGTGAGTCGCTCGGCGAGCCGCTTCGAGTGGCCGAGCACGCTCGTGGGGTTCGCGGCCTTGTCGGTCGAGATGTTCACGAACGTCTCGACGCCGACGGCCTCCGCGGCGGCGAGCACGGCGCGCGTGCCGAGCACGTTCGTCTTCCACCCCTCGTCGGGGTACTGCTCGAGCATCGGCAGGTGCTTGAGCGCCGCGGCGTGGAACACGACCTCGGGGCGCCGGTCGGCGAAGATGTCGGCGATCGCCTCCGCGTCGCGCACGTCGGCGAGCACGACGTCGCGCGTGGAGAGCAGGCCGTTGCCGTGCACGTCGAGCTGCACGGCCTGCAGCGCCGACTCGTCGCGGTCGAGCATGATGAGCTCCGCGGGCGCCCAGCGGGCGAGCTGCCTGCACAGCTCGGCTCCGATCGATCCGCCCGCGCCCGTCACGAGCACACGACGCCCGGTGACGCATCCCGCGACGCGCTCGACGTCGGTGTCGATGGGGCGTCGGCCGACGATGTCCTCGATGCTGAGCCGACGCAGATCCGTCACCTGCGCCGTGCCGCGCATCATGTCCGCGAAGGGCGGCATGACGAGCACCTCGAGGCCGAGGGCGCTCGTCTGCGCCTCGATGGCGCCGAGCAGCTCGGCGTCGGCGCGCGCGATGGCGACGACGAGCCGCGTGGCGCCCGTCTCGGCCACGATCCGAGCCAGCTCGGCGCGCGTGCCGAGCACGCGCACGCCGCAGCGCACGGCGCCGCGCAGCCGCGGGTCGTCGTCGACGAGGCCGACGGCGCGCAGCGGCGAGTGCTCGTCGGTGCGCATGCGACGCACGAGGTGGGTCCCCGCGTAGCCCGCTCCGAGCACGAGCGCCGGCTCGGCCGCGGGGGCGGGTCGGTGGCCGCTCTCGAGCAGGATCCGCACGCCGTAGCGCATGCTGCCCATCGCGAGCAGCGCGATGGGGCCTGCGATGACGACCGCGGTGCGCGGCAGGTGCAGCTCGGCGGCGAACGCGATGGTCGGCAGCCCGATCGCGACGAGGGCGACGGCGACGACGCCGACGAGCGTCGTCAGCTCCTCGAGGCTGCCGTATCCGTGCCGCCCGCGGTAGAGGCCGAGCGCGTGGCCGAGCAGCAGCTGCGCCAGCACGAGCAGCGCCACGACGCCGAGGACGCCGAGCGGTCGCACGGCGCCGACCGCGAGATCCTCCCGGAGCCAGATCGCGAGGGGCACGGCGATGGCCCAGGCGAGGCCGTCGCCCGCCATCGCGGGCGCGGGACGCGCGACGCCGTCGCGCAGGAGCATCCGCTCGGCGAGCGACCGCAGCCGGGCGGCGGCGCCCGAGAGGTCGTGGCGCGCAGGAGCGTCCATCGTCGCGGTCCATCGCATCGCAGCCATCCCGCCCTCCCTCACCGCTCCGCCGGAGGCGCGAAGCCCGTCATGGACGGCTGCTGGAGCGCTGCCTGCACGACCGCGAGCCCGGCCGCGTCGAGCAGCACGACCGACTGGTCGCCGATCATGGCCGTGCCGTCGGTCGGCAGCGTGAAGGTGCCGACCTCGGGCGTGCCCTGCGCCGCGAGCTCGCCGGCGAGCCCGACGAGCGCGTCGGTCGTGAGGCCGTCGGTCGCGGCGACGTGGCCGGCGACCGCATCCGCGAGGTCCGCGATCGCGAAGGGATTCGCGAGCACCGATGGCTGCAGCACGGCGTCGAGGAGGCCGCGGAGGTACGCCTGCTGGTTGCGCACGCGCTGGTAGTCGCCGTCGGGGAACGAGTACCGATCGCGCACGTAGGCGAGCGCGTCCGCGCCCGTGAGGCGGATGGCTCCCTGCGCGAACTGCATGTCGTCGACCGAGAACGCGACCTCGTTCTGCACCGTGACGCCGCCGACGGCGTCGGTGATCGCGCCGAACCCGGCGAAGTCGACGATCGCGACGTCGTCGATCCGCTGCCCGACGAGCGACTCGACGACCTGCACCATGAGCGGCACCCCGCCGTACGCGAGCGCGGCGTTGATCTTCGCCTCGCCGTGCCCGGGGATCGTGACCCACAGGTCGCGCATGATGGAGATGACCTGCACCGAGCGACGATCCGCAGGCACGTGGACGAGCAGGATCGCGTCGGCGCGATCGCCGAGGCTCGTCAGCAGCGAGCCGCCCTCGCCGCGAGCGTCGCTGCCCAGCAGCAGGTAGTTCCGGGGTGCGGGGGCGCCCGTCGGATGCGGCGCCGGGCGATCGGCCTCGGCGGGGAACGCGTCGGGCACCCGCTCGACGCCGTCGACCGCCGCGTCGATGCGCGCGGCGACGGTGCCGAGCGTCGCGACGACCGCGATGACCACGCCCGCCGCTGCGAGCGCGACGATGCGGCGCACGCGCGTCGCGCGCGTCATGCTCGGCGCCCCGTCGTCACGACGCCCGCGCCCGTCTCGCCGCGATAGGCGGGGAACGACGCCGTCGCGCAGCCCTGCGACAGCCGCGACTCCTCCTCGGGGTCGAGCACGAGCTCGAGGGTGCGGAAGGGGCGCGCCCCCGTCGGCGCGAAGGCGCGCTTGTAGCGCTCGATCCCGTCGCCCGGCGTCGCGCCGCCGCCGAGCACGTAGTCGGCGATGCCCTGCTCGCGGCACCAGCGCACGACGGCGAGCTTCAGCAGCTCGTTCGGCCGGCTCGCGAAGGCGCGCTCGTCGGTGCCGCCGAGGAACGAGTACGCGTGGCGCTCGGAGTGCAGCACGAGCTCGCTCGAGACGACGCGGCCCCCTTGCGTCGCCGTCGCGTACACGAAGCTGCCGGCCAGCTCGCGATGCAGCCGGTCGAAGAACGCGGACTCGAAGCGGTAGCGGGCGTCGGCGCCGCGGCGCTCCATCGTCGCGGCGTAGATGCGCGCGAACGCGTCGGCGTCGTCGAGCGACGACGTGACCCGCACCTCGATGCCGTCGTCGATCGCGCGGCGCACGTTCTTGCGGACCTTGCGGTCCGCGTCGGCGAGCACGGCCTCGTCGTCGGCGAGCACCGTGCGCACGACCGTGACGCTGCGGTCGACGAGGCACGACGACGGCGGCTGCACGACCTCGTCGTCGAACGGGTGCATGCGCGAGAAGGCGGTCACGACCTGGTGCCTGCGCGCCCAGCTCGCGACCGCCGACCACAGCTCGGGCTGGCGTCCCGCGGCGTGCGCCGGCCGGTACGCACCGCCGTAGCCGTACGGACCCGTCGCGTCGAGCATCCCCATCGCGCCGGGGATGGCGCGGAGGCGGAGCGGCATGAGCACGCCCGCGTCGGTCGTGAGGGCGACGACGTGGTCGCCGGGCTCGGCGAACAGCTCGCCGAACGCCGGGTGCGCGAACGGCTCGCGCCCCGCGGCGCGCCATCGGCGGAGCCAGACCGCGCGATCCGAGGCGTGCGCGGCGTCGAGGCTCCGCAGCCCGGTCGTCGTCGCGATGGGCGAGCGCCACGGCAGTCGATCGCTCGCGATGCGCACCTCGGCGCCCGGCTCGAGTCGCACCCGAGCCCGCGCATCCGTCACGTCCTGCACGGCGAAGCCCCCTTCGCATCCGGTAATGCGGACTGAGGGGCTCCGTGAGCCTTGCTCAGTCCGCAGCGAACGCGGCAACCATCGCAGCCGGGCGGGCCGACGACGGCGGGAGGGTACGAACCTGTCGATTCCGTCGGTGTGCGCGTCTCAGAACGATGGGATGGAAAGGGGACGCCGTACCCCGCGCGCCCTTCCGAGCGTTCGAGCCGTGCTCATCGAACGCTCCGACAGCCGCTGCGATCCCGGGTGCCCGATGCGACCGGCGGGCACCCCCTCAGCGCGTGCGCATCGTGGCCGCGTCCTGCATTCGAGAATGTCGGAATGCGCGCGCAATTGCGAATGGAATTCGCATTCCGTGTCGAATGCATTACCATTCCCAGCATGGCGAAGCAGACCATCGTCGAGATCGTCGACGACATCTCCGGGGAGCGGCTGGCGGACGGCGCGGGGCGCACGGTCGCCTTCTCGCTCGACGGTGCCCAGTACGAGATCGACCTCACGCACGAGCACGCCGACGAGCTGCGCGCTGCGCTCGAGCCGTGGATCGCGGCGTCGCGTCGCGTCTCGAGCTCCTCGAGCACGCGCTCGTCGTCGCGACGCTCCGGCTCGTCCCGCGCGTCGAAGGACGTCCAGGCGATCCGCGAGTGGGCGGCCGCGAACGGCTACCAGGTCGCCACTCGCGGACGCATCCCCGCGAACGTCGTCGAGGCCTACGAGGCTCGCTGACGCTGCGCGTCGCTCGCGATCACGCGAGCAGCCGCTCGAGCGCCGAGCGTGGGATCGGCACCCAGTCGGGTCGGCTGCGCACCTCGTAGACGACCTCGTAGAGCGCCTTGTCGACGAGGAGCGCGCGGATGAGCGCGGGGTCGCCCTCGCCGCGCACCGTGCGGTAGCCGGCGAGGAACGCGGCCTCCGTGCTCGCCGTCCATGCCGCGGCGCTCGCGACGTCGACGCCGACCTCGATCGCGGCCGCTCCCGCCGCGTAGTCGAAGGAGCGGAGCATCCCGGCGACGTCCCGCTCGGTCGGCTCGGGCAGCAGACGCTCGGCGAGCGGTCGCAGCGGCTCGCCCTCGAAGTCGAGCAGCAGGTAGCCGCGTCCGTGCTGGCGCAGCACCTGCCCGAGGTGCAGGTCGCCGTGGATGCGCTGCACGAGGCCGACGCGCAGCGCGTCGAACGTGCCGACGTGCGCGTCGATGGCGTCGTCGAGGTGCGCGAGGGCGCCGCGCGACTGCTCTCGCGCCCACCGCACGCGGGACCGCAGCGTCTCGACGAACGCATCCGACGCCGCCTGGTCCGCGCCGCGCGCGCCGAGCGTCTCCGCGAGCGCGACGTGGACCTGCGCGACCGCGCGGCCGAGGTCCTCGATCGCGAGGTCGTCGCGCGCCTCGCCGCGCAGCGCGCGCACGGCATCGTCGCGCACGAGGGTCCACGCGTCGTCGGCGCCCGCGACGAACTCGGACACCGCGGCGAGGCCGGCGGAGCGGGTGACGCCGCCTGCGCTCCACGTGGCGCGCGACGCGGCGAGCAGCGCGGGCACGCGGTCGCAGCCCGCGCGCGTGAGGGCTCCCGTGACCGCGACGTCGGGGTGCTCGCCGTCGTCGACGACGCGGAAGACCTTCGCGATCCACGGCGGCTCGGCCGTGCCGATCACCGAGGTGTTCGACTGCTCGGACGTGATGACGCGCACGGCGTCGACGGGCGGCACCCGGCCGTCGACGGCGAGGGCGTCCGACGGGCGCAGCATCGCCTGCAGCGCCGCCGCGTCGTGCGTCGCGTCCACGAGCCAGCGCCCGTCGACGACCCCGATCGGGGCGTCGCCCGGCTCGTCCCGCAGCGCGACGGGCACCTGCAGCGTCGCGTCGCCGGCGCGCACGAGCACGATCGCGACCTCGTCCTCGACGGGCAGCAGCGCCTCGAGCGTCAGCGCGGCATCCGAGCCCTTGAGGGGATACCACCGGCGTCCGGGCGCCCAGTCGGCGATCGCGGCGAGCACGGCATCCGGGTCGAGAGGCATGTCTCCACCCTTGCGAGCCGCACGCGGTGCGGCAAGGGGATGCGCGCGGCGCGTCAGACCGTCACGGCCCGCAGCTGCACCCCGGGCAGCACGCGCATGAGGTCGGCGATGGGTGCGAGGTACCCGAGGGTCGAGCACCGGTCGCCCGCTGCGGCGAGGCGCACGCCGCTCACGACGCCGGCGGCGAGCACCGTGCCGCCGTCGCCCCACGTGTAGACGGGGCCGCCGGAGTCGCCCAGGCAGAAGGCCGTGCCGCTCGTGGACGTGACGCGCACGATGTCGACGCACTGCGCTCCACCGCCGGCGAGGCCGTAGCAGGCGACGCCGGGGCCCGTGACCTGCAGGTTGCAGACGTTGCCGGAGGTCGTGCCCGACTTGCACAGGTAGGTGCCGGCGGGCAGCGACCGCAGCCAGCCGCTCACCCGCAGCGAGGTGGAGTCGCTCGTGTAGATGTCGGGACGGTTGCGCACGTCGAGGCCGAGCCGCACGAGCTGGAGGTCGTAGGAGTCGGCGCCGCGCACGAGCGTGCTCGCCCCCGTGGTGACGCCGAGCGTCTGGCCGCCCGACGCGAGCGCGGCGAGGCCGTCGGCCCAGTTGCTGCAGTGCGCCGCGGTGACGAAGTGCTGGAAGTGCCCGGAGACGGCCTGGAAGCCGCTCGTGCACCACTGGTTGGCGCCGGAGGGCAGGCGCGTCGCATACGTCGAGCCGCCCAGCAGGTCCTGCACGTCGCCGCGTCGCGCGGTCGTGTCGGGCACCTCGTCGACCGCCTCGACCTCCACGGACGCGCCGCCCGTCGCCTGAGCGACGGCGTCCTCGATCGCGGCGACGCCCGCGGCGTCGAGCGGCAGCGCCTCCACGCCGGCGGCGGCGGCGGCCTCCGGCGTCGGGACGGCGACCGTGACCTCCTCGCCGTCGACCTCGAACGTCACGGGCGCATCGTTCGGCAGCGATGCCGCTGCGTCGAGGAGGCCCGACGCGAGCTCCTGCGCGCTGCGCTCCTCGGCGACGAACGCCACGGCGACGCCGGGAGCCGCCGCGAGGTCGCGCACCTCGGCGGGCACGTCGCCGACCCAGCCCACCGTGACCTCGCCGGTCTCCGGCACGATGGCGGTCGAGCCGAGCGCCGAGACGGGCTGGAGCGCATCCCAGCGCGCGATCTCGTCGAGCACCTCGAGCTGCAGGCGCTGCGTCGCCTCGACGTCGGCCGTCGCGACGGGCGGCGCGGCCGGCGCGGGCGTCGCGGTCGCGGGCACGACGAGGGCTGCGACGAGCGCAGCCGTCGCGAGCGTCATCCACCTGGTCGCACGCCGCACGCCGTCATGCTAGGCGCGCCGCGTCGTCCCCGGGCGGAGGCGCGCTGGGGGACGGCGCCGACGTGCGGCGCCGTGCACGCACGACGAGCACGACGACGGCGACGGGGATGGCGAGGGCGACGATCCACGGCAGCGCGGCGCCTGCGACGACGGCGGCACCGGAGGCGGTGGCGGCGAGCGCCGACCAACCGGTGAGGAGGCCGTCGACGAACGTGGCGGGCGGCTCCTCGGGCGCGACCGCGACGGATGCGATCGAGACGGTGATCGTCGACAGCGCCACCTGGTCGGCGAGCGCCGACTGCTGCGCGAGGAGCGACTCGAGCTCGCTCGTGCGCGTCGTGAGCTGTCCCTCGATCTCGAGCAGCGTCGCGGTGTCGGCGGCGGTCGCGAGCAGCGCCGTCAGCCGATCGACCGAGGCGCGCGCCGACGCGACCCGCACGTCGAGGTCGAGGACCTCCTGGCTCACGTCGACGCTCGTGACGTCGACGTCGCGCACGTCGCCGACGTCGCGCAGGTCGTCGAGCAGCGCGTCGACGGCGTCGGCGGGCACGCGCAGCGTGAGCTCCGCTCGCTCGGGCACGTCGCCGGAGCCCGCCGACTCGGACCGGGACGAGACGGACCCGCCCGCGTCCTCGGCGAGCGCGGCCGCGGCATCCGCGGCCTCGGCGGGCGCCTCGGCGACGAGCTGGACCCAGCCGGTGACGATCACGGCCTCGTCGGCGTGCGCGGCCGAGGGCTGCGACGCGCCCTGGCCGTCGCCGCCCGCGACGTCGGGAGCGGGCTGGGCGGGCGCGGGCTGCGGCGCCGACTCGGCGCTCGCGCCGCCGAGCGGAGCCGCGCAGCCGGCCAGGAGGAGCGCCGCGACGGCGGCGAGGGGAGCGAGGAGGCGCATCCTCGCACGGTAGGGCGATGCAGTGGGCGTGCGCAGCCCAACCGCAGCCGCCTCTCGCACGTCCGAGCGGTGCGTCAGGAGCGCTTGCGCGCCTTCGCCTCGGCCTTCTCCTGCGCCCTGGCCTCGCGTTCGCGCGCCTTCTCCTCGGCAGCGGCCTCGCGCTCGATCGCCCGCTCGGCCACCTTCTGCGCCTCGCGTCGAGCCTCGGCGAGCCGCGCCTCCGCTCGCGCCACGTCCTGCATCGCCTCCTTGACCTTGCGATCCGAGGTGGCGGCTGCGGGGATGCGATCGATGGCCGCGTCGTCGTGCCCGCCGCGGTCGATCCACGCCTGCAGGCCGTCGAGCAGCCGGTTGAGGCCGAAGAAGAAGGCGCGGTCGGTGCTCGCGAGGGGCTCGTCGAGGATGCCGTCGCGAACGGCGCCCGCGAGGTGCGGGAAGCGCTCGTCGGTGACGAGCTCGCGCAGCGCCGTGCGCATGCCGTCGTCGATCCGCGTCTCGTGGCCGGCCTCGCCGAAGAGGCCGATGTAGCCCATGAGCAGCAGCGCGATCGAGACCTTCGACTCGTCCGGCAGGTGCAGCTCGCGCATCGCGCCGAGCGCGCCGTCGAGGATCGCGAGGCGGTTCGGCGTCGTGGGCGTCGCCGACGGCGGCATGCTCGCGAGCCACGGATGCCGCTGATAGCCGGCGCGCACCGCGGTCGCCCACGTGCGCAGCCGTGTGCGCCAGTCGCCCTCGGTCGACGTCGTCGGGATGGCGGAGGCCGTGTCGGCCATGAGCAGCAGCAGGTCGTCCTTGCCCGTCACGTAGCGGTAGAGCGACATGGGCGTGAAGCCGAGCGCCGTCGCGACCTTGCCCATGCTCACGGCCTCGAGGCCGTCGGCGTCGGCGATGCGGATGGCGGCCTCGACGATGCGCTCGGTCGACAGCTCGCGCTTCGGGCCGCGCTGCGGCAGCTCGGCGACGCCCCATGCGATCGCGACGGCGTGCGGCAGCACGGGGGCGCCGGGCGTCGGGACGGAGGCGGGCTGGCTCATGGGCGATCCTCGGGCGCGGTGCCGGTGCGCTCGCCGGACTCGAGCGAGGCGATGCGGGCCATCGCGGCGTCGTCGAGGGGCGCGATCTCGGCGAGGTTCTCGGCGAGCCGGGCCGCGCGCAGCGACTTCGGCACGGCTGCGCCGCCGAGCTGCAGGTGCCAGCGCAGCACGACCTGCGCGGGCGTCGCATCCATCTCCTCGGCGATCGCGACGATCGTCGGGTCGGCGAGCAGGCGTCCGCGACCCAGCGGGCTCCAGGCCTGCGTGACGATGCCGTGCTCGGCGTGGAACGCCCGCAGCGCACGCTGCGGCAGCCACGGATGCGACTCGACCTGGTTGACGGCCGGCCACTCGCCGGTCTCGTCGGCGAGGCGCTGCAGCTCGTCGATGCCGAAGTTGGCCACGCCGATCCAGCGCACGCGGCCCTCGTCGCGCAGCGTCTGCAGCGCGCGCCACGTCTCGACGTACGTGCCGCGCGGCGCGCGGGGCCAGTGGATCATGTAGCCGTCGATCACGTCGAGCCCGATGCGCGCCTCGGAGGCCGCGAAGTCGGCGAGCGCGGCGTCGAACGACTGCACGGGGTCGCCCCAGAACTTCGTGACGACCTGCAGCTCGTCGCGCAGTCCGCTCGCGCGCACGGCGGCGCCCATCTCGGCCTCGTTGCCGTAGAGCGCTGCGCCGTCGACGAGCCGGTACCCCGCCGCGATCCCGTCGGCGACGACGCGCGCGGCCTCCTCGGGTGGCACCTTGTAGAGCCCCAGGCCGATCGCCGGGATGCTCGACCCGTCGAGCAGGGGGATGCGGGGGACCATGCACCCATCCTGGCAGCGCCCGCCGCCGCGTGCGCCGGATGTCCGCGGGCTCCGAGCGGTCAGCGCGGCAGCTCCACCGGCGCGGTCTCGGGCGGCTCGCCGATGCCCTGCGTGAGGTCGGGCTGCCGATGTCGCAGCACCCATGCGACGAGGGCAGCGGCCGCGGCGAGCACGAACGCGACGGCGAAGCCGCCGATGGGGCCCTGCCAGTCGATGAGGATGCCCGCGGCCGCCGAGCCCACCGCCGCGCCGATGAGCTGACCGGACCCGATCCATCCGTACGCCTCAGGGGTGTCCGAGAACCGCACGGTCGCGGCCACGATCGACGACATCGCCGACAGCGCCGGCGCGATGCCGATGCCCGCGACGAAGAACATGAGCGCGAGCCACCAGAAGTCGAGCAGGATGCACGCCAGGCCGAACCCCGCGGCGGATGCGGCGATGCGCAGCGCGAGCGAGCGGCGGTGGATCGTGAGCCCGCCGAGCGCGAGCCCGCCGACGAGCGAGCCGAAGGCGTTGGCGGCGATGACCATGCCCGCCTCGAAGCCGTCGTGGCCGAAGACGGACACGACGGCCGCCTCCGACGCCGCGAACCCGCCGATGAGCAGCATGCCCGTGACGACGACGAGGACGACGGGCACCTTCCGCAGCACGCCGCCGATGCGCTTCGCCGACGGCGGGATGCGCATGCGGCCGACCTCGGGGGAGAGCACGAACCAGAGGCCGCCGAGCAGCTGCACGGCGGCGGCGACGAGCAGGCCCTCGACCGTGCCGATCTGCGTCGAGACGAACGTGATCGCGACGGGGCCGACGACCCAGATGATCTCCTGCAGCGTCGCGTCGAGGGAGAAGAGCCGCGTGAGGAGCCGCTGCGTCACCATCGTCGGGTACAGCGTCCGCACCGCGGGGGTGATGGGCGGCATCGCGAGGCCCGCGACCGCGCCGACCGCCGTCATCGCCAGCAGCCCGAGCGGCAGCAGCGCGATGGCGAGGATGCTCGCGGCGGCGACGGTGAGCGTCACGAGCAGCACGGGGCGCGTGCCGAACCGGCTCATCCATCGTGTCGTGAGCGGACCGGCGACGCCCTGGCCGATCGAGAGCGCGGCGAGCACGAGGCCCGCTGCGGCGTAGGAGTCGAAGGTGCGCTCGACGTGCAGCAGCAGGCCGAGCGAGTACATGCCTTGCGGGAAGCGGGCGACGAGCTGCGCGGCCATGATGCGTGCGACGCCGGGAGCCTGCAGGACCTCCCCGTACGCGCGCATGCCCGCGATCCTATCTCGCGGCTGTCCGTCCGCTGGGTGCAGTGGTCGTCGCAGGCGGCCAGCATCCGGGACTGGCCACCGACGGTCAATCGGTGGCCACGAAGGGCGACCCTTCGTGGCCGATGGTCGCCCTTCGTGGCCAGTCGGGTGAGGGTCAGCGCGGCGCCATGCGGATCGCCCCGTCGAGGCGGATCGTCTCGCCGTTGAGCATCGGGTTCTCGACGACGTGGCGCACGAGCGCCGCGTACTCGGCGGGGTCGCCGAGTCGCGAGGGATGCGGCACCTGCTCCGCGAGGGAGGCCTGCGCAGCCTCCGGCAGCCCCGCCATCATCGGCGTGCGGAAGATGCCGGGCGCGATCGTCATGACGCGGATGCGCGTGCGGGCGAGCTCGCGCGCGAGCGGCAGCGTCATGGCGGCGACGCCGCCCTTCGACGCCGAGTACGCCGCCTGTCCGATCTGCCCGTCGAACGCCGCGACGGATGCGGTGTGCACGAGCACGCCGCGCTCCTCGCCGACCGGCTCGAGCTCCTGCATGCGCGACGCGGCGAGCCGCGCGACGTTGAAGGTGCCGACGAGGTTCACGGCGACGACGCGGCTGAAGCGCTCGAGCGGCAGCGGCCCCTCCTTGCCGACGGCGCGCTCGGCGGTCGCGATGCCCGCGCACTGCACGACGATGCGCAGCGGACCCGCCTCGCTCGCGGCGTCGATCGCGGACTGCACCTGCTGCTCGTCGGTGACGTCGGCCTCGACGTAGTGGATGCGCTCGTCGTCGCCCGCGCGCATGTCCGCGACGACGACGGCCGCGCCCGCATCCCGCAGCATCGCGGCGGTCGCGGCGCCGAGTCCGCTCGCGCCGCCGGTGACGAGCGCGCTGGTGCCTGCGATGTCCATGGGTCCTCCTCGTGGGCGGTGGGTGGTGCCTGGTCGGGGTCAGAGCCGCTCGACGAGGGTCGCGTTGGCCATGCCGCCGCCCTCGCACATCGTCTGCAGGCCCAGGCGGCCGCGCGAGCGCTCGAGCCCGTGCACGAGCGTCGTCATGATGCGCGTGCCGCTCGAGCCCAGCGCGTGGCCGAGGGCGATGGCGCCGCCGCGGGCGTTGAGGCGGTCGCCGTCGCCGCCGATGGCGGCGAGCCACGCGAGCGGGATCGAGGCGAACGCCTCGTTGACCTCGACGAGGTCGACGTCGTCGATGCGCATCCGGTTGCGCTCGAGGATGCGCTGGGTCGCCGGGATGACGCCCGAGAGCATCTCGACCGGGTCGGAGCCGACGACGACGGAGTCGACGATGCGCACGCGCGGCCGCAGCCCGTGGCGCTCGGCGAACGCCTCGCTCGTCACGAGCACCGCGGAGGCGCCGTCGGTGAGGGGCGAGGCGTTGCCCGCCGTCACCGTCCAGGCCATGCCAGGGTGCCGGGCGGCGAGCGCGTCGGTGCGGAAGGCGGGCTGCAGCCCCGCGAGGCCGTCGACGGTCGTCG
Source organism: Agrococcus sp. SGAir0287 (assembly GCF_005484985.1). Classification (NCBI taxonomy): domain Bacteria; kingdom Bacillati; phylum Actinomycetota; class Actinomycetes; order Micrococcales; family Microbacteriaceae; genus Agrococcus; species Agrococcus sp. SGAir0287. The sequence goes on along the minus strand of NZ_CP027942.1, from coordinate 2,262,513 downwards.
CCGGGCGGATGGTCTCGTCGGTCGCGTGCGTGCCTGCGATGCCGGCGACGGGCAGGATCTCGTCGCCCCACGTCACCGCGGCGGCGCGCGCATGGCTGCGCGCGGCGTACGCATCCTGCGCCTCGCGGCCGATGCCGAACCGCGTCGCGACGAGCTCGGCGGCGACGCCCTGGTGGGTGAGCGCGGGGAAGCGGCCGTGCACCTGCGCGGGGATGGGGTCGCGATCCAGCGCGGCCGACCCGATGGGATGCGTCGACATGAGCTCGACGCCGCAGGCGACGACGCACTCGGCGAGGCCCGCGGCGACGGCGGCGTGGGCGAAGTGGATGGCCTGCTGGCTCGAGCCGCACTGGCGATCGACCGTCGTGCCCGGCACCGTCACCGGCAGGCCGGCGGCGAGCGCGGCTGTGCGGGCGACGTTCTGCGTCTGCTGGCCGACCTGGCTCACGCAGCCGGCGACGACGTCGTCGACGAGCGCGGGGTCGATGCCCGCCCGGTCGACGAGCTCGGCGATCACGGTGCCGAGCAGCGCGGCGGGATGCCAGGCGGACAGCGCACCGCCGGGCTTGCCTCTGCCCGATGCGGTGCGCAGGACGTCGACGATGACGGCGCTCACGCGTCCCAACCTACCCGCGGCGCTCGCTCGATGATTGGCCACTTGTGCCGCTCGATTGGGCAGTAGTAGCTCGCGACACGCCGCGTGACGAACCACTACTGCCCAATCACCGCCACCACAGGCCCGACAGAGGAGGGATGCGTAGCGTCGAGCGAGTGAGCGGGGAGCGGATGGGTGCGGATGCGGGCAGCGCTCGCGGTACCGACGAAGAGGGCCGCGGCGCTCACGACCGGGGCGTAGCCGAGCGAGCCGGCGCCGACGAAGGCGTCGACGTCGTCGTCCCCACGCCCTCCGGGCGGGTCCGCGGCCGGTGGGAGCCGGTCGGCTCGCCGACGAGCCTGGCGCTCGGCCGCCCGCGCGCCACCGTCGCCGCCTTCCGCGGCATCCCGTACGCCGAGGCGCCCGTCGGCGACCTGCGCTTCGCGGCGCCGGTGCCGATCGCCCCGTGGGACGGCGTCCGCGACGTCCGCGAACCCGGCCCGACGCCGCAGCGCGTCGGCGATCCGCGGGCGCTCATCCCCGAGCCGAGCGTGCCCGGCGACGAGATCCTGAACGTCACGGTGCTGACGCCCGACCCGAGCCCTGCCGCCCGCCTGCCGGTGCTCGTGTGGATCCACGGCGGCGGCTACACGACCGGCTCGCCCGCGAGCCCCTGGTACGGCAACGGCGCCTTCGCGCGCGACGGCGTCGTCACGGTGCTCGTCTCGTACCGGCTCGGCTTCGACGGCTTCGGGTGGATCGAGGGCGCGCCGCAGAACCGCGGCGTGCGCGACTGGCTATGCGCGCTCGAGTGGGTGCAGCGGCACGTCGCGGCGTTCGGCGGCGATCCCGATCACGTGACGGTGGCCGGGCAGTCGGCCGGCGGCGGTGCCGTGCTGACGCTGCTCGGGATGCGCGCCGCCGCCGGGCTGCTCGCGCGGGCGTGGGCGGCGTCCCCGGCGCTCGCCGACGTGCCCGAGCAGACGGCGCGCGCCCTCGCGGCGCGGCTGGGCGATCGGCTCGGCATCGGCGCGCACGGCGGCGTGCCGACGCTCGAGGTGCTGCGTCGAGCCGGCGAGCGCGACGTGCTGCGAGCGCAGCCGGGCGCGCGACGCGGCGCGGGCCGCGGCCTCTACCGGCTCGCCGACGAGCTGCTCGCACTCGGCCCCGTCGTCGACGGCGACCTCCTCGAGCAGCCGACGCTGGATGCGCTCGCGGCAGGAGCGGGCCGCACGGTGCCGCTCGTCGTCGGCGGCATGCACGACGAGCTGCTGCTCACCGACGCGCTCGCGCCGCGGTGGCTGCGCGTCGCGCTGCGCGCGATCCCGCCCGCCGTGACGCTCGGTGCCGCGCACGTCGACCGCGCCACGCGGCGCGCGTACGTCGCCGCGAATAGCGATGCGGCCGACGAGGGCGCGGGCGGGCTCGCCGCCCGCTACCTGTCGGATCTCGTCTTCGGCGGCACGATCGTGGGGGCGGCATCCGCGCGCGAGCGCGCCGCGCATCCGCACGCGCAGGAGCGGCGGCGCCTCGAGCATCCCGACGCGGCCGTGCGCGCCGGCGTCGCGGAGCCGCCGCCGGCGGGGCCGACCGCGGCGACGTGGACGTACCGCTTCGACTGGGCGTCACCGACGCGCGGCGGCGCCGTGCACTGCGTCGACGTGCCCTTCGCGTTCGACGCGCTCGGCGACGACCACGCCGATCGGCTCGTGGGCGCCGACGCACCGCAGGCCCTTGCCGACGTCGTCCACGGTGCGATGGCACGGTTCGCCGAGCACGGCGATCCGGGCTGGCAGCCGTGGTCCGAGGCGCCCGGCGCGACGCGCATCCTCGGCGCGTCCGACGCTCTCGCGCCCGGCGCCCGCGCACCGATCGTCGATGCGGCCGGCTGGTCGCGCGTCGCCCCGCTCATCGCGTCGGGCATCGCCCCGCGCCGTCCTCGCGCGCACTGAGGGCGGGCCGCCGGCCGGATGCGGCCTCGCACCGAGCCGAGGATCTCGACGTCGCGACGCGCTCAGCCCTGCAGCACGCGCCGGATGCGCTGCACCGAGATGGGGCCGCGCGCGCCGAGGGTCTGCGCGAAGAGGCTCACGCGCAGCTCCTCGATCATCCACCGCGCCTCGACGAGGTGCGGCGCGGCGGTCGAGGGCAGCGGGATCGACCCGCCCGCGGCGCGCAGCGCGGCCACGGCCTCCGACACCTCCGCCATCCACTGCACGTCGCGGTGCGCCGCCTCGGGCAGCCGCCGCACGCGGTGCTCGACCGCCTTCACGTACACGGGCAGGCGCGCGAGGCGCGCGACGCCCGCGGCCACGACGAAGCCGTCGTGCGCGAGCCCGTCCAGCGTCGCACGTGCGTCGGCGAGCTGCGCCATGTACGCCATCGACGACGTCTCGCGGATCGCCGCGTCCGCGGCCCGTGCCGCCGTGAGCACGGCGGCGACGCGCGCGGTGACGTCGAACATGCGCTCCACGAGGCCGAGCGAGACGGCGGTGCGGATGCGCGCGAAGTCCTGCGCCGAGCGCACCGGCCCGCCGAGCCCGAGCTCCTCGTCGACGATCGCGAGCAGCACGTCGTCGAACAGTCGCGCGGTCGACGGGTAGGGAGAGGCGCCGAGCGCGAGCCGCTCCGCATTCGAGAGGTTCGCCTGCACGTACGACTGCGGCGACTGCACCGCGTCGGCGAGCATCCGGCGCACCGCCGCGTGCTCGGCCGCGTCGCGCTCGGCCTCGGTCGAGAAGAGCGCGACGTCGACGCGGCCGCCCTTCGCGAGCCGGTGCCCGGGGTAGGCGCGCACGGTGCCCTGCCCCTGCCGCACGTCGACGAAGCGGGGCAGGTCCGCCTGGAAGCCGTCGACGCCCTGCCGCTCGAGGTCGTGGGACACGGCAGCGGCGACCTCGACCGTCGCGCGCTGGGCGAGGCGCGCCTGCAGCGCGGCCAGGTCGCGGCCGGCGCCGACGACCGCGCCCTTCGCGCCCTCGACGACGAACCGCGGCAGCAGGTGGCCGGGCACGCGGCTCCAGTCGACGTCGGACGCGTCGGCCGGCGTGTGGGCGACGCTGCGGATGCGGTCGGCGAGCACCTGCGCGAGCGGCGCGTCCGTCGGCTCGGCGGGCAGGTCGGCGAGCATCGACCGCGCCCAGTCGGCAGCGGGCACGACGTGCCGCCGCACGTGCTTCGGCAGCGCCTTGATCATCGCCGTGAGCAGCTCCTCGCGCATCCCGGGCACGAGCCAGTCGAAGCCCGCAGGGCTCAGCCTCGGCAGCAGCGCGATCGGCACGTGCACCGTGAGCCCGTCGTCGTCGGCACCGGGCTCGAACCGGTACGTCAGACGGAGCGTCTGGTCGCCCTGCCGCCACGTCGTCGGGTAGGCGTCCTCGTCGGGGCCGTCCTCGCGGCCCAGGAGGTCGTCGCGCGTGAACGTGAGCAGATCCGGCGTCTCGGCCTTCGCATCCCGCCACCAGCGCTGGAAGCCGCGCGCGTCGGTGACGTGCATGGGGATGCGGGCGTCGTACAGCTCGACGATGCGCTCGTCGTCGAGCAGGAGGTCGCGGCGCCGCTGGCGCTCCTCGAGCCGCTCGATCTCGGCGATGAGCGCGCGGTTGGCGTCGAGGAAGCGCTCGCGCACCTGCCACTCGCCGGCCACGAGCCCGTGGCGGATGAGCAGGTCGCGCGCGAGCACGGGGTCGACGCGCGAGAGCTGGATGCGTCGCTGCGGCACGATCGGCACGCCGTAGAGCGTGACGCGCTCGGTGGCGATCGCGGCGCCGGCGCGCTTCGACCAGCGCGGCTCGAACCATTGCCGCTTCGCGAGGTCGCCCGCGAGCGGCTCGGCCCACGCGGGGTCGATGCCCGCGACGACGCGCGCGAACAGCCGCGAGGTCTCCACGAGCTCCGCGGCCATCACCGCCTGCGGCTGCTTCCGCCCGAGCGTCGACGAGGGGTGGATGTGGAAGCGCACGCCGCGACCGCCGAGGAAGTCGCGCCGCTCGGCGTCCCGCACACCGATCTGGCTGAGCAGGCCGGCGAGCAGCGCCTTGTGGATCTCGCTCGCGCTCGTCGAGAACGGCTCGGCGCTCGTCTCCCGCCCACGACCGCGCGGCGGCTGCGCATCCTTCGGCAGCGAGCGCTCGAGCTGGCGGACGACGTCCTGCCACTCGCGTACCCGCAGGAAGTTCAGGTGCTCGTCGCGGCACATGCGCCGGAACTGGTTGCCCGACCGCTGGCGCTGCTGCTCGCGCAGGTAGCGCCACAGGTTCAGCAGCGAGACGAAGTCGCTCGTGGGATCGGCGAAGCGCGCGTGCAGCTGGTCGGCGCGCGCACGATGCTCGAGCGGCCGCTCGCGCGGATCCTGGATCGACAGGGCGGCGACGATGGGGATGACGGCGTCGGCGACCCCGGCATCGACGCCCGCGAGCACCATGCGCGCGAAGCGCGGGTCGACGGGGAGCCTGGCGATGCCGCGCCCGACGCGCGTGACGGCGCCGGAGCGCTCGATGGCCCGCAGCTCGCGCAGCAGGTCGGTGCCGTCGGCGATCGCACGCCGCTCGGGCGGCTGCAAGAAGGGGAAGTCCTCGAGGGGGCCGAGGCCGAGCGTCGCCGCCTGCAGGATGACGGAGGCGAGGTTCGTGCGCAGGATCTCCGGATCCGTGAACGCCGGCCGTCTCGCGAAGTCCTCCTCGGCGTAGAGCCGGATGGCGATGCCGGGCGCGACGCGGCCCGCGCGGCCGGATCGCTGGTTCGCCGACGCCTGGCTGATCGCCTCGATCGGCAGCCGCTGCACCTTCGCGCGCGTGGAGTAGCGCGAGATGCGCGCGGTGCCGGTGTCGACGACGTGGCGGATGCCGGGCACCGTGAGGCTCGTCTCGGCGACGTTCGTCGCGAGCACGACGCGCCGCTGCACGCCCGCCGGGCGGCGCTCGAAGACGCGGTGCTGCTCGGCGGCCGACAGCCGCCCGTAGAGGGGGAGCAGCTCCACGCCCGCGCCGAGCCTGCCTGCGAGGGCGTCCTGCGCATCCCGGATCTCCGCCTCGCCGGAGAGGAAGACGAGCACGTCGCCGGCGTCGTCGCGCCAGATCTCCTGGATGGCGTCGTGGATGCCGTCGATCGGGTCGACGTCGTCGTGCGCGTCGTCGTCGCCGTCGTCGTCCGTCATCGCCTCGCGCGTCAGCGGCCGGTAGCGCACGTCGACGCCGTACGTGCGCCCGGAGACCTCGATGATCGGCGCGCCGCCGAAGTGCCGCGAGAACGACTCGGGGTCGATGGTCGCCGACGTGACGATGACGCGCAGGTCGGGGCGGCGGGGGAGGAGGCGCTGCAGGTAGCCGATGAGGAAGTCGATCGTGAGCGAGCGCTCGTGCGCCTCGTCGATGACGATCGTGTCGTACTGCGCGAGGTCCGGATCGCGATGGATGCGGTTCAGCAGCACGCCGTCCGTCATGACGGTGAGCATCGTCGCGGCCGACGCCTTGTCGCTGAACCGCACCTGGTAGCCGACCTCGGCGCCGAGCTCGACCTGCAGCTCCTCGGCGACGCGCTCGGCGATCGTGCGCGCGGCGATGCGCCGCGGCTGCGTGTGCGCGATCGCCGTGCGGCCGAGCTCGAGGCAGATCTTCGGCAGCTGCGTCGACTTGCCCGAGCCGGTCTCGCCGGCGACGATGACGACCTGGTGCTCCTGGATGGCGGCCGCGATCTCGTCGCGGCGCGCGGAGACCGGCAGGTCGTCCGGATAGGCGATGTGCATCGCCTCCATCCTCTCGCGCCCAGGCCGCGTCGAGCACGCGTCCATAGGGTGCCGGGATGATCGTGCGCCATCGGCGGATCCAGATCGTCCGCTCCATCGTCGGCTCGGTCGTGCTGACGGTGCTGTCGCTCGCCGGCCTCGGCCTCGTGCTGTGGCTCGCCGTGACCGACGGGAACGTGCTGCTCGGCGTGGTGGGGTGCATCCTGGTCGGCGGGCTCGCCGCGCTCTGCGCGATCGCCGGCGTGACGGCGCGACGTCGCTGGGCGGCGGCCGACGACGGCATCGCGCTCGCGATCGAGGACGGCGGCGTGCTGCTCGGCGGCGTCGGGCGCATCCCGTGGGAGGAGATCGCGGCCGTCGCGGCGCGATTCGTCACGATGCGCATCCGCACGGTGTCGACGTTCGATCGAATCCTCGGCGCCGGCGACGGACGCTGCGTCGTCGTCGTCGGCGTGCGCGATGCGAAGGCAGTCCTCGCGCGCAGGCCGAGCGCGAAGGAGCTGCGCGCCCCGCAGGGCATCCTGCACGGCCGCGGATTCACGGCCGTGCACGTGCCGGGCGTCTCGCCCGACGAGCACGCGCAGGCGAGCGCCGCGCTGCTCGACGCCGCGAGGCGTCGTGGCATCCCGGCGACCGAGGTGCGCTGAGCGGCGCTACTCGGGCAGCTCGCCCGGCGCGAGGCGTTGCTGCTGGCGCCACAGGTCGCCGTAGCCGAGGCGCTCCATGTAGCGCTCGACGAGCTGCTCCTCGTCGAGCTGCCCCTTCGTGTACATGTCGAGGTCGGCTTGGAACTCGGGCGTCACGGGCGGCATCTCCGCCGGGATCTCGGGATCGGTCATGGCATCGCCTTCCGTCGTGGGGATGCTAGCGAAGGGTCTCCGGCGTCGCCTGTGCGCTCAGGGCCCGGTCTCCAGCAGGATCCGCGCCCGCGCGAGGCCCGCGGCGAGGGTCGAGGGCGCCGCCTCGGCGACGACGGGCTCGACCATGCGCAGCATGCCGCCCGGCTCGGCATGGATGCGTGCGATCACGCGGCATCCCGCATCCGTCGCCTCGAACGCGAAGCGCAGGGTCGTGGGCATCGTGCCGGAAACGCTGCGCGCGCCCATGGCGTGCGGCGGGTCGAGCTCGGTGACGCGCCACTCGAACGCGACGTCCCTGCCCATGACGCGCATCCGCGTGCGCACGGTGCTGCCGACCTTCACGGGGGCGGGCGAGACGAGGGTCTCCGACACGACGGAGCGATCCCACTCGGGCCGATGCTCGGGGCTCGTGAGGAAGGCGAACACGTCGTGCGGGTCGCGTGCGACGTCCACGCGCTCCTCGAGTGCGAACACGGGCTGCTCCTGACGATACGGGCGGTCAGCGTCGCACGGCGCGGGACCGCTCGACAGGGGGTGGACGCCGGGCCTCGTCCGGGGTGCTGGCACCATCGGGGCATGACCGATGCGACCCGACCCGCCGTCTCCGTCCGTCCTGTGCGCGTCGACGACCAGGAGCGGTGGGCGACGCTCTTCCGCGCGTACCGCGACTTCTACCGGCTCGAGCCGGACGACGCGGTCGTCGAGCGCGTCTGGTCGTGGCTCATGGATGCGGCGCACGAGGTCCGCGGACTCGTCGCGGAGGTCGACGGCACGGTCGTCGGCATCGCGCACCATCGAGCGTTCGCGCGCCCGTCGACCGGCACGACCGGCGTCTGGCTCGACGACCTCTACGCCGACGCGTCCGTGCGCGGCGCGGGCGTGGGGCGCGCGCTCATCGCCCATCTCGGCGGCGTCGCCGCGCTCGAGGGCGCCTCGGTCGTGCGCTGGATCACCGCCGACGACAACGTCGTCGCGCAGCGGCTGTACGACCGCGTCGCGACCCGGACGCGCTGGCTCACGTACGACGCGGTGCCCGGCGCCTCGCTCGGCGCCGGCTCCTGACGCGGCGCGAGGCCCCTGCGGTGCGCGCGGCGTCGCCGATGCCGTAGCCTGGTCGGCTGCCCATCGCGAGCAGCCGGGCCCGGCCCGACCCGCAGATCCAGGACGCATCATGGGCTTCATCGACGTCGGCGGCGTCTCGTACGCGCTGCCGGACGGCCGACCGCTGCTGACGGACGTCGGATTCCGCGTGCCCGAGGGCCGCACGACCGCCCTCGTCGGCGCCAACGGCGCAGGCAAGTCGACGCTGCTTCGCATCGTGCGCGGCGCCCTCGCGCCGCACGCGGGCAGCGTGCAGGTGCAGGGCGGCCTCGGGGTCATGGATCAGACGATCGGCGTCGCCGACCGCGAGGACGCGACGGTGGAGGATCTGCTGATCGCCGTCGCGCCCGAGCGCATCCGGTCCGCCGCGCTCGCGCTGCAGCGTGCCGAGGCCGCGATGCTCGAGCGCGACGACACCGCGGCGCAGCTCGCGTACGCCATCGCGATCGCCGACTACGCGGAGGCGGGCGGGTACGAGCACGAGGTCGTGTGGGACCGCTGCACGATGGCGGCGCTCGGGCTGCCGTTCGAGCGCGCCCGCTGGCGGACGCTCGCCACCTGCTCGGGCGGCGAGCAGAAGCGGCTCGCGCTCGAGGCGCTGCTGCGCGGGCCCGAGGAGGTGCTGCTGCTCGACGAGCCCGACAACGCGCTCGACGTACCCGGCAAGCGCTGGCTCGAGGAGCGGCTGCGGCAGACGCCGAAGACCGTGCTGCTCGTCTCGCACGACCGCCAGCTGCTCGCGAACGCGGCCGACCGCGTCGTCACGCTCGAGGCGAGCCCCGCCGGCTCCTCGGCGTGGGTGCACGGCGGCGGGTTCGCGACGTACCACGAGGCGCGCGAGGCGCGCTTCGAGCGGCTCGACGAGCTGCGGCGCCGCTGGGACGAGCAGCACGCGCAGCTGCGTCGTCTCGTCACGACGCTGCGGGCGCAGGCCGCCAGCAGCGACGACATGGCCTCGCGCTACCGCGCGGCGGTCACGCGGCTGGAGCGCTTCGAGGCCGCAGGGCCGCCGGAGGCCCGGCCGCCGTCGCAGGAGCTGTCGATGCGGCTGCGCGGCGCGCGCACCGGCAAGCGCGCCGTCGTGTGCACGGGCCTCGAGCTCACGGGCCTCATGCGACCGTTCGACCTCGAGGTCTGGTTCGGCGATCGCGTCGCGGTGCTCGGCGCCAACGGCTCCGGGAAGAGCCACTTCCTGCGCCTGCTCGCCCACGGCGGCACCGACCCGGATCCGTCGCTCGGCCACGTCACGAGCGTCGGCGCGACGATCGCCCGCGTCGAGCACCGAGGTCGCGCCGTGCTCGGTGCGCGCGTCGTGCCCGGCTGGTTCGCGCAGAGCCACGCCGTGGCGGGGCTCGAGGGGCGCACGCTGCTCGAGATCCTCCATCGCGGGGACGACGAACGGCAGGGGATGCCGCGCGAGCCCGCGAGCGCCGCGCTCGACCGCTACGGCCTCGCCCACGCCTCCGAGCGACGCTACGACGAGCTCTCGGGCGGGCAGCGAGCGCGCTTCCGCATCCTGCTGCTCGAGCTCGCGGGCGTGACGCTCCTGCTGCTCGACGAGCCGACGGACAACCTCGACCTCGTCTCCGCGGAGTCGCTCGAGGAGGCCCTCGGCAGCTTCGAGGGCACGGTGCTCGCGGTGACCCACGACCGATGGTTCGCCCGCACCTTCGACCGCTTCCTCGTGTTCCAGGAGGACGGCGAGGTCGTCGAGGCGGATGCGCCGGTGTGGGACGAGGGCCGCGTGGCTCGCGCGCGCTGACCGGGAGCGGTCAGCCCGCGTCGATGAGCCGCTCGCGCAGCGCTCGCAGCACCGCGTTCGTGCGGTCGGCGGTGCCGAGCTTCGCGAGCACGGCCGAGACGTGGTTCTTCACGGTGCCCTCGGCCAGCACGAGGGAGGCGGCGATCTCGCGGTTCGTGAGCCCGGCGGCCATGAGGCGCAGCACCTCTCGCTCGCGCGGCGTGAGCTGCGCGGCGCGCACGCGCGCCGCATCCTGCTCGGGCGCCGTCGCACGGAGCAGCGTCTCCGTCACGGCGGGGTGCAGGTACGTGCCGCCTGCCGCGAGCGCGCGGATCGCCGCCTCGAGCGTCTCGAGCGACACGTCCTTCAGCAGGTAGCCGCGCGCGCCGGCCCTGAGCGCGCGCACCAGCAGGTCGTCGTCGTCGAAGGTCGTGAGCACGAGGCACGGGGTGCCGTCGCCCGCCGCGCGGAGGGCCTCGAGCATCCCGATCCCGTCGACGCGCGGCATCCGCAGGTCCAGCAGCACGACGTCGGGGGCCGCCTCGGCCACGAGCGCCGCACCCTCCGCGCCGTCGGCGGCCTCGCCCACGACCTCGACGCCCGGCACGAGCGCGAGGAGCGTGCGGATGCCCTGGCGCACGAGGGTCTGGTCGTCGACGACGACGACGCGCACGGCCGCTGCCGTCACGCCGGCACCCGCGCGGTCACGCGGAACCCGCGCCCGCCATCGATCGTCAGGGTGCCGCCGAGCGCCTCGACGCGCTCGCGCACGCCCGTGAGGCCGTTGCCCGGTCGCACGACGGCGGCGCCCACGCCGTCGTCGTGCGCGTCGAGCACGAGCAGCCCGTCCTCGCGACGCACCTCGAGCAGCAGGTGCGTGGCCCGCGCGTGCCGCAGCGCGTTCGTGACGAGCTCCTGCGCGCCGCGCAGGATCGCCTCGGCCTGCGCGGGGGCGACGGCGGCGACGTCGTCGGCGACGCGCACCTCGAGGTCGATGCTCGCGACGTCGTCGGCGATCGCGCGCAGCGACGCGGCGAGGTCGCCGCGCGGCGCGCGCAGCGCGGAGACGGTCGCGCGCACCTCGCCGAGCATCCCCTTCGCGACGTCGCGGGCGCGCACGACCTGCTCGCGCGCGTCGCCCGTCGTCAGGTGCGACGCCGCCTCGAGGTCGAGCGCGAGCACCGTGAGCTGGTGGCCGAGCACGTCGTGCAGCTCTCGTGCGATGCGCACGCGCTCGTCGGCGCGCGACGACTCGGCCAGCATGGCCTGCGCCGCGCGCAGGCGCACCGTCGTCAGCTCGAGCTCCTGCCGGAGCTCCGTCTCGCGCACGAAGATGCGCACGAAGACGACGGCCATCGCCTGCAGCACGACGTAGATGCCGGTCGTGAGCGCGAGCGCTGCGGGCGACGCGCCCTGCAGGAGCGACGCCGCGACGACGCCACCGCAGTTCGCCAGCACGACGACGACCGGCAACCACAGCGGGCCGAGGTACGCCGAGACGAGCGCCGTGAAGACGAGCACGATCATGATCCACGAGGCGCCGGGCGCGAGCACGACGAGGGCGATGCCGCCCGCGACCGCCACGGCGAGCAGCGGATGCACCGCCGCCTCGGGCACGCGCTCGACGGCGATCGAGACGCTCGCGAGCGCGGCGAGGAAGGCCGCGAGGATCACGGCCCATGCGGAGAGCGGCACGAGAAGGCCGCCTGCGCCACCGAGCGCGGTCGCGACGACGAGTCCGCCGACGATCGCGGAGACCGCGACGGGCACGGCGTCGACGAGCCGCGCCGCCCGTCGCCCGTCCATGTCGCCAGGCTAGGCGCGCGTCCTGGGGGTCCGCCCGTGCCGTTCGTCATGGATCGCGATCGTGGCCGGCGGCACGCGCGCGGCGCGCATCCCGATCCATAGCGTCGAGCGCATGGACGACACGCCCCGGACGCATCCCGCCATCGACGTCCGCGACCTCGTGCGCAGACGCGGCACCACCCTCGCCCTCGACGGCGTCGACCTCGTCGTGCGCCACGGCGAGATCGTCGGCCTGCTCGGGGCCAACGGCGCCGGCAAGTCGACGCTCGTGGCCGCCATCGCCGGCCTCGACCGCCCGCAGGCGGGCACGGTGCGCGTCGACGGCCTCGATCCGCGCGCCGACGGCGCCCGCATGCGACGCATCCTCGGGGTGCAGCTGCAGGACGCCGTGCTGCACCCCGCGCTCACGGTGCGCGAGGTGCTGCGCATGGTCGCGGCCGCCCACTCGCATCCCTGGCGCGTCGACGACCTCGTCGCGAGCGTCGGGCTCGAGCGACGATCCGGCACGCGGGTCGAGTCGCTCTCCGGCGGCGAGCACCAGCGGCTCGCGCTCGCGATGGCGCTCGTGGGACGCCCGAGCATCCTCGTGCTCGACGAGCTGAGCACCGGCCTCGATCCCGCGGCCCGCCGCAGCATCTGGGCGCTCGTCGAGCGCCTGCGCGACGAGGGCGCGAGCATCCTGCTCGTCAGCCACGCCATGGACGAAGTCGAGCGGCTGTGCGACCGCGTCGTGGTGCTGCGCGAGGGTCGCGTCGTGGCAGAGGGCGCCGTCGACGAGGTCGTCGCGCACGCAGCCGAGCGGGATGCGTCGATCGCGACGCTCGGCGACGCGATGCTGCACCTCGCCGGCGTCGACGTCGAGACGGAGGACGCGGCATGAGCGCCCGCGCGATGGGAGCCGTCGTGGTCGCCGAGGCCCGCATGACGATGCGCGACGTCTCCGGCCTCGTCGTGCCGCTCGCCCTCCCCATGCTGCTGCTCGTGGTCAGCGCGGTGCAGCCGACGACGTCGCAGGTCGCGAGCGCCTCCGGGTACACGATCCTCGAGGCGTACACGGTGCCGTCGACGATCGCGATGGTCGCCGCGATGATCGCGATCGTGAACATGCCGAGCTTCCTCGCGACCTACCGGCGCACCGGCGTGCTCCGCACGCTCGCGACGACGCCCATCCGGCCCGTGCAGGTGCTCGCCGCCCAGGTCGTCGTGAGCGCGGCGCAGCTGCTGCTCGGCGTCGGGCTCATGCTCGCCGTCGCCGTGGTCGCGTTCGGCGCGCGCCTGCCGGATCGACCGTGGGCGGCGCTCGGGGTCGGGGCGCTCGGCGTCGTGGCGATGTACGCGGTGGGGATGCTGGTCGCCGCGCTCGCGCCGTCGCCGAACGCCGCCGTCGCGCTCGGGCTCGTCGCCTTCCTCGGCCTCGGCGCGCTGGGCGGCATGCTCGGCCCGAACGACGCCTATCCGGAGGGGCTGCGGCTCGTCGGCGACGCGCTGCCCTTCGGCGCGATGCTGCAGGGCCTGCAGGCGACGTGGGTCGGCCAGACGGTCGAGCCGGGGACGCTCGTGGCGCTCGCGATCGCCGCGCTCGTCGGCGCGCTCGCTGCCGCCGCAGCCGTGCGCGTGCGGTGACGACGGACGCGACGGCTACGGCAGGTCGCGCGTCGGCCGCGGATCGTCGGCGTCGTCCGTGTCGCCGTCGAACGGGTTGTCGCCGATCAGCGGCGGCGCCTCCTCGCCGCCCGGCCCGCGGCGTTCGAGCACGAGCAGCGCGGCGAGCATCGTGACGATGCACAGCCCGACGTAGATCCAGCCGACCGTCGCGAGCACGATGCCGCCGAACGCGACGGTGATGCCGAGGATGCCGAGCACGCTCCAGACGAGCCCGACGACGATGAGCGCGCCGACGGTCACGACCCACCAGCGCGGACGCGTGCGCCATGCGGCGATCGAGATGGCCACCGCGATGGCGAGCAGTCCGATGGGGAAGTGCATGACGCGGATGGTACGCCGCGCAGGTGGGAGGCGAGCCGGAGCGCGCCGGGCGCCGGAGCCGTTCGTGTCGCGTCGGTCGTCCCGGCTACCGTGGACCGTCATGTCGAGCGAGCCCCAGCACTACGGTTCCTGGGCCGCCGACCATCTGAGCCCCGCGTATCCTGAGCGCGCGGCCTGGGGCACGACGCAGACGCTGCGCGCCTGGCAGCAGGAGGCGCTCGAGCGATACTTCGATCGCGAGCCGCGCGACTTCCTCGCAGCCGCGACGCCCGGCGCCGGCAAGACGACCTTCGCCCTGCGACTCGCCTCCGAGCTGCTGCGCCGCGGGTCCGTGCGACGCGTCACGGTCGTCGCGCCCACCGAGCACCTCAAGACGCAGTGGGCGGACGCCGCAGCCCGTGCCGGCATCCGCCTCGATCCCGGCTTCCGCAACGCCCACGGCGAGGCCGCGAGGCACTACCACGGCGTCGCCGTGACGTACGCGCAGGTGGCGGCGAGGCCCGCGCTCCATGAGCGCATGACGCGCTCGGCCGACACGCTCGTCATCCTCGACGAGGTGCACCATGCGGGCGATGCGCTGTCCTGGGGCGATGCGGTGCGAGAGGCGTTCGGGCCCGCGACCCGGCGCCTGTCGCTCACGGGCACGCCGTTCCGCAGCGACGACGCGCCGATCCCGTTCGTCGAGTACGCGCCCGCCGAGGACGGCGTGCGCTACTCGGCGACCGACTACGACTACGGCTACGCCCGAGCGCTCGCCGACCACGTCGTGCGACCCGTGCTCTTCATGGCCTACGCCGGCACGATGGAGTGGCGCACCTCGATGGGCGAGGAGATGCGCGCGACCCTTGGCCACGAGGACGCGAAGGACATCACCTCCGCCGCGTGGCGCACCGCGCTCGATCCCGGAGGCACCTGGATCCAGCAGGTGCTGCGCAGCGCGGACGCGCGGCTCACGCAGGTTCGCGAGCAGGTGCCGGATGCGGGCGGCCTCGTCATCGCGACCGACCAGGCGCAGGCGCGCGAGTACGCGCAGATCCTCGAGGGCATCTGCCGCGAGCGCGTCACGGTCGTGCTCTCCGACGACGCGGGCGCCAGCGCGCGCATCGAGGAGTTCTCCGCCGACGAGTCGCGGTGGATGGTCGCGGTGCGCATGGTGTCGGAGGGCGTCGACGTGCCGCGCCTCGCCGTCGGCGTCTACGCGACGTCGTCGGCGACGCCGCTGTTCTTCGCGCAGGCCATCGGGCGCTTCGTGCGCTCGCGGCGCCGCGGCGAGACCGCCACCGTCTTCCTGCCCTCGGTGCCCGTGCTGCTGCAGCTCGCCGCCGAGCTCGAGCGGCAGCGCGACCATGCGCTCGGGAAGCCCACCGACGACGACCAGCTGCTCGACGACGAGCTCATGGCGGCGGCCGGGAAGCCCGACGCGGAGGACCGCGAGGAGGCGCCGTTCACGTGGCAGCCGCTGTCGTCCGCCGCGACGTTCGACAAGGTGCTCTTCGGCGACCAGGAGTTCGGCCAGCTCGTCGAGCCGGGCACCGACGAGGAGCACGACTTCATCGGCATCCCCGGCATCCTCGAGCCCGAGGAGGTGTCGGACCTCCTCCAGCGCAGGCAGCGCAGGCAGGCGGCGCGCCTCGCCGAACGGCCGGCGCCGCCGCAGCCCGACGCGCTGTTCCGCTCGCTGCGCGAGGATCGCCAGCTGCTCAACGCCCTCGTGACGATCGTCGCGAAGAAGCGCGGGCAGACGCACGGCATGGTGCACGCCGAGGCGCGGCGCGTCTGCGGCGGACCCGAGGTGGCGAAGGCGTCGATGCAGCAGCTGCGCGACCGCATCCACTACCTCCGCCGCGCGATCGACGCCTGACGCGCCGACCGCGAGCGAGGGTCAGCCCTGCGGGATCGTGAAGTCCGAGTGCGACACCATCAGCGTGTCCAGAGTGACGGGGACGCCGACGAGCTGCGACCACTCCTCGGCGCTGAGCGCGTCCGGGCCTCCGAACCGCGACAGCGGGGAGAAGAGGATCTTCCTCGTGGTGTCGCCGTTCGCCTCGGCCGGCTGGGATCGTTCGGCGTAGGGCGTGCTCATGTCGTACGGCTCGTACCCGTTGGCGCTCGCCCAGGCGGCCAGCTGCGCCTCCGCCTCCGGGCCCGGTGCGACGAACGCCACCGAGATCTCGACGATCCCCGGCCCGCCGCTCGTCGGCGCCAGGTACGTGACGGCGCACAGCACGTCGAGGGATGCCAGCGCGTCGGGATGCACGAAGCCGCCGCGAGGCTGCGCCTGAGCGAGCACCTCCTGCTCGCTCCCCTGGAAGTTCGCGAAGCCGTTCTGCGACGTCTGCCGCACGACGTACGCGTCGCTGCACTGCGCGGGCTCGGCGGCGGGCTCCTGGCTCGGCGACGGCGTGGGCGTGGGCGTCGGGGTCGGGGAGGCGCTCGCTGCGGCGGAGGGCGACGCGCTCGTCTCCTGGGCGCCCGGATCCTGCGCCGTCGCGCATCCCGCCAGCATCGCAGCGAGCGCGGCGAGGCCGATCGCGATGCCGTGCCGCCGTCGCGTCGTCCAGGTCATGGATCCGTCCCTCCGTGCGGCGCGTGCCGCTCATGGTGGCATGTCCGCCTCGCGGCGACGGTGACGCGTCCACTCGCGGCGCGTCGGGCGTTCCACGTCGGGCTGACGCCGCCGGTCAGGGCAGCCTGGCCTTGCTGGACAGCCGCACGGGGCGGGTGCATCCTGTCGGCACGAGCCCGAGGAGGACGCCATGACCATCGAGCAGCTCCCCACCGTCACGTCCTGCAGCGCCACCGAGTGCGGCTACAACCACGACGGATGCCACGCCCCCGCGATCACCGTCGGCGGCGACGGCGCGGGCTGCGCCACCTTCCTGCCGCTCGGCATCGACGGAGGTCTGCCGAAGGTCGTGAGCCACGTCGGCGCCTGCCAGCGCACCGAGTGCGTGCACAACCAGTCGGCGCTGTGCCTCGCCGGCGAGGTCCGCATCGCCGGCGGGCAGGGCACGGCGCACTGCGAGACGTACGAGGCCGCCTGAGTCGAGCCGCCTGCGGTCGGCGTCGCGCACCGGGGCCGTCCCTCGCGTCAGCGCGCATCCAGCCCCCGGTGCTTCGCTGCCTGCCATGAGCATCCCCACGCCGCCGCCCACCGCGCAGACCATCGCGCTGCCCGCGCGCCCCGGCACGCCGCTCGAGCCGCTGCGACCGGAGCGCAGGCGCGGCAGCCTGCTCGCCGCCGGCGCACTGGGCATCGTGAGCGGTGCGCTCCTGCTCACCTACGTCGGGCAGGCGGGCGTCTGGCTGGCGCCTGCCGGGCCACCCGACGTCGATCAGCTGATCTACCCGGCCGCGATGCTGCTCCTCGCGGTGACGGGCGCGGTCGTCGCGTGCCTCGCGGCGCCCGGCAGCGTCGTCCGGCGCGTGCTCGGAGCCCTCGTGATGGTGGCGGGCGCGATCGCGGCGATGGCGTACCAGGCGTCGCTGTACAGGCAGCTCGTCCCGTTCGACGCGCAGCTCTCCTGGGTCATCACGCCGTTGACGGTGCTGCTCGGGTTCGGCGTGCTCGGATGGCTCCTGGCGTCGGGCGCACGCGCGCTCGCGTTCCTCGTGCTGCTGCTGACCCCGCTGCCGGCCGTGGCCGAGACCGGGGCGCGGCTCGCGGGCATCGGCGGAGGTCTCGTCTTCGCCCTCATCGGCCCGCTCGCCCTCGTGATCGCCGTGCTCGCGCTCGTCGTCAGCCGGCGCAGGCGCCGCTGAGGTGCTGCGACGCCGCACCCTGCTCGTCGGCTCCCTCGCGCTCGCGGCGACGCTCGCGGGCTGCGTGTCGGATCCCGTCGACGAGGTCGTCGAGGAGGATGGTGCGGTGACGACCACCCACGCCTACGGCGACGATCCGGCCCAGGTCTGCGACCTCATCCTCCCCGCCGGCGAGGTGCGTGCGACGGTGATCCTCGTGCACGGCGGCTACTGGCAGTCGGGCTACGACCGGTCGCTCGAGGATGCCGTCGCCGCCGACCTCGTCGCCGACGGCTACGCCGTGTGGAACGTCGACTACCGCGGCGTCGGCGCGGGCGGAGGCACCCCCGCGACGTTCGACGACGTCGCCGCAGCGGTCGACCTGCTGGCGACGGTCGGCGCCGACGCGGGACTCGACCTCGGCCGGGTCGCCATCGTCGGGCACTCGGCCGGCGGGCAGCTCGCGTTGTGGGCCGCCGGGCGCGCGACGCTGCCCGAGGGCGCACCCGGCGCCGGCCCCGCCCTCGTGCCCGTCGCGGCGGCGAGCCAGGCGGGCGTCAACGACCTCGTGACAGCGCAGGAGCAGTCCCTCGGCGGCGGCGCCGTCGCATCGCTGCTCGAGATCGACCCGGACCGGCCGGTGCCCGCGGAGCTCGCCGCGATCACCTCGCCCGCGCAGATGGTGCCGCTCGGCGTGCCGCAGCTGATCGTCACCGGCGACGAGGACGTCACGGTGCCGCCGTCGCAGAGCGAGACGTACGCGGATGCCGCGACCGCGGCGGGCGACGACGTGCGCCTCGAGATCGTCGAGGGGGAGGAGCACTTCGCCCACCTCGACCCCGCGAGCCGCTCGTGGGCGGTCGTCAAGGCCTGGCTCGTCGAGGTCGTCGGCTGAGCGCCCATCGCTAGGCTCGTCGACGGCGAGCGCATCGCCTCCCGACGGCCCGCGGCGATCCCGCGCGGCTCGCGACGCTCGCAGACGAGAAGGAGCATGCATGACGTCCATCCCCACCGTCGCCCTCAACGACGGCACGTCCATCCCGCAGCTCGGGTTCGGCGTGTTCAAGGTCAACCCGGCCGAGACCGAGCGCATCGTGACCGACGCCCTCGAGGCCGGCTATCGCCACATCGACACCGCAGCCGTGTACGGCAACGAGGAGGGCGTGGGCCGCGCGATCGCCGCCTCCGGCATCCCGCGCGACGAGCTCTACGTCACGACGAAGTGCTGGAACGACGACCAGGGCCGCACCGCGTCGCGCGACGCGATGGCTTCGAGCCTCGAGAAGCTCGGGCTCGAGCGCGTCGACCTCTACCTCATCCACTGGCCCTGCCCCGAGAAGGGTCTGTGGCAGGAGACCTGGACGACCTTCCAGGAGCTGCGCTCGGAGGGCCTCACGACCTCCATCGGCGTGTCGAACTTCGACCACCGCTACCTGCCGCAGCTCCTCGCCGAGGGCGGTGCGAAGCCCGTCGTCGACCAGATCGAGCTGCACCCGCAGTTCCAGCAGCGCGAGACCGCCGCGATCGCCGCCGAGCACGACATCCTGCTCGAGGCGTGGGGCCCGCTCGGCCAGGGCAAGGTCGACTACGCGTCGCAGGTGGCCGGCATCGCCGAGGCGCACGACAAGACGTGGGCGCAGGTCGTGCTCCGCTGGCACCTGCAGCACGGCCACATCGTCTTCCCCAAGTCGAACCGTGCTGCGCGCATGCGCGAGAACGCCGAGGTCTTCGACTTCGAGCTCACCGCCGACGAGATGGCGACCATCGACGCCCTCGACCAGGGCGCGGCGGGCCGCGTGTCGGCAGACCCGGCCGAGGTCAACTGACCCGACGCTACGAGGGCCCCGGCGCGCGCTGCGCCGGGGCCCTCGTGCGTGATCGCGCCCTCAGCCGACGGTCGCACGCAGCCACGCGACGACGCGCGGCGCGAGCTCGGCGGCGACGACGTCGGGTGCGCGCCTCCTGCCTGCGACCTCGAACGAGTGGCCGCCGCCCTCGACCGGGTCGATCGACGCCGACGAGCCGATGCGCGCCACGACGCCCTCGAGCAGGTCGCCGGACGAGAACGGATCGTTCGTGCCCTGCACGATGCGGTGCGGCGTCGTCATGCCGTACAGGTGCTCGTCGCGCAGCCGCTCGTGCTTGCCCGGCGCGTGCAGCGGGTAGCCGAGGGAGACGAGCGCGTCGACCTGCATCCCCTCCGCGACGGCCATGGTCGCCATGCGACCGCCGAACGACTTGCCGGCGGCGACGAGGGGCACGTCGTCCAGGGTGCGTGCCGCATCCGCGACCGAGCGCCACGCGGCGATCGCCGCCGGAGCGCGGTCGGGGAAGCGCCTGCCCGCCGTGACGTACGGGAAGTCGAAGCGCACGACCCGCATCCCCGCCTCGGCGAGCGCGTGCGCCATGCCGACCATGAACGCATGATCCTTGCCGGCGCCTGCGCCGTGCGCGAGCACGACCGTGACCCACGCCTCGCCGTCGGGCTCGGAGACCACCGCCTCGATCGCGGGGCCGTCGGCGTGCGGGATGGCGAGGGGCGCGTCGGTCACGCATCCATCCTGCCGTGCGGCATCGCCCGCAGTGCCGCCGCCCGCGGACTGAGGGTCAGCGCCAGCCGGGCAGCCAGTACCGCAGCCGCAGCAGCGACTCCGGCTCCCAGACCCCGTACCAGATCGGCGCGAAGAAGATCGTGGCGGCGATGGCCGTCACGACGAGGGCGACGACCGTGATGCGGCCGACGCGCGCGACGACCGGGCGCACGCGCCCGTGCACGAGACGCCACAGCAGGTACGCGAGCCCGATCACGAGGAACGGCTCGAAGACGATCGTGTAGAAGGCGAAGATCGTGCGGTCGGGGAAGGCGAGCCACGGCACGTAGCCGGCGGCGACCGCGACGACGAGGAACGCGGCCGAGCGGTCGAGGCGCGCACCCATTCGGTAGAGCAGCACGCCGAGGCCCGCGACCGCGGGGAACCAGACGATCGGGTTCGGCAGCGCCGTGATGAACGTCATGAGGTCGCCGTCGGCGTGCAGCAGGAAGGCGGTGGGGCGCAGCAGCAGCAGCCACTGCCACGCGGGGCTCTCGAACGGATGGTCGTTCGTCAGGCCGACGTGGAACGTCCACATCTGCTCGTGGTAGTGCCACAGCGACTGCAGCCGCTCCGGCACCCACGCGAGCGCGCCCGTGAGCAGCTCGTCGGGATGCTCGCGCGCCCACGATGAGCCGTAGCCGCCGCCGAACCATCCCGTCCACGATGCGAGGTAGACGGCGAGCGCGGGGAGCACGACGAGCACGAGGCTCGTGGGCGCCTGCGTCAGCAGCGTGCCGACGTGCCAGCCGCGGATGCCGGCGCGACGGCGGTCGAGCGCGTCGAGCGCGACGCTCAGGAGTCCGAACGCCGCGACGAAGTACAGGCCCGACCACTTCACGGCGCACGCGGCACCGAGCAGCGCGCCGGCGGCGACGAGCCACGGTCGTGCCCAGAGCGCCGGCCCCAGCCAGGAGCCGGGATGCGCATGCCGCCAGCGCACGATGCGCGCCGGCGCGCCCCGGCGATCGAGCAGCATCGCGCCGGCGCCGGCGAGCACGAAGAGGGCGAGGGTCTGGTCGAGCAGCGCCGTCCGGCTCATGACGATCGCCTGCCCGTCGATCGCGAGCAGCAGGCCCGCGAGCGCGCCGAACGACCAGGAGCGCGTGAGACCGCGGGCGACGAGCATCGTGAGCACCACGACGAGCACGCCCACGAGCGCGGCGGGCCATCGCCAGGCGACGGGGTCGTCGATGCCGCCGAGCCCCATGCCGATGCCGAGGATCCACTTGCCCAGCGGGGGGTGGACGACGAACGCGGGTGTCGACTCGAGGGTCGAGACCCCGTCGACGAAGGCGGCGTTCGCGTCGTCCGGCCAGCGTCCCTCGTAGCCCAGCTGGTACAGCGAGAAGGCGTCCTTGACGTAGTACGTCTCGTCGAAGACGAGCTCGTGCGGCGACCCGAGGTTCGCGAAGCGCAGCGTCGCGGCGAGCGCGATGACGCCGATGGGGGCTGCGACGTCGACGATGCGACGTGCGCGCGGCGTGCGCAGCGGCGCGAGGAGGTCGCGGCGAGGGCGAGCGGGCTCCGGGGGCTCCGGCCGCGCGTCCGGATGCTCGGGGCTGGCATCCGTGAGCGTCACCCGCCGATCCTCCCACGCGCGGCCACCGGCGCCGTGCCGGGGGAGCCCGCCTTCGAGGCTCGCTGCGCTCGCATGTCGGGCAGAGCGGTGGGAGGGCACCCTTGAAGGCTCGCTGCGCTCGCACCTCAGGGAGCGGTGGGAGGGCACCCTTGAAGGCTCGCTGCGCTCGCACCTCGGGGAGCGGTGGGAGGGCACCCTTGAAGGCTCGCTGCGCTCGCACCTCGGGGAGCGGTGGGAGGGCACCCTTGAAGGCTCGCTGCGCTCGCACCTCGGGGAGCGGTGGGAGGGCACCCTTCGAGGCTCGCTGCGCTCGCACCTCAGGGAGCGAAGCGGAGCCGGCATCCGAGGGGGGCTGGTTGGATGACGGGATGCTCCTCGTAGCCGCCACGCCGATCGGCAACCTCGGCGACGCCACCGGCCGCCTGCGCGACGCGCTCGCCGCGGCGCCCGTCATCGCCGCCGAGGACACGCGCACGGCGCAGCGTCTGCTCGCCGCGCTGGGCATCGAGCGCGCCGAGCGCCCGACGCTCGTCGCGGTGCACGAGCACACGGAGGACGCGCTCGCCCCCGAGCTCGCCGAGCAGGCGCGTGAGCAGGACGTGCTCGTGCTCACGGACGCCGGCATGCCGACGGTCTCCGACCCGGGCTTCCGCCTCGTGCAGGCGGCGATCGCCGCCGACGTGCCCGTGACGGTGCTGCCCGGCGCATCCGCCGTGCTCACGGCGCTCGCGCTCTCGGGCCTGCCGACCGACCGCTTCGCCTTCGACGGCTTCCTGCCGCGCAAGCAGGGCGAGCGCCGCGCCGCCCTGCGCGCCCTCGCCGACGAGCGGCGCACGGTCGTGCTCTTCGAGTCGCCGCATCGACTCGCGGATGCGCTCGCGGACGTCGCGCACGAGCTGGGCGACCGCCGCGTCGCCGTCGCGCGCGAGCTCACGAAGCGCTTCGAGGAGGTGCGGCGCGGCACGGCGGCAGACCTGGAGCCGTGGGCGCGCGAGGGCGTGAAGGGGGAGATCGTGCTCGTGATCGGCGGCGCGAGCCCGGCGCCCGCATCCCTCGACGACGCCGTCGCGGCGGTGCTCGCCCGCGTCGAGGGCGGCGAGCGGCTCAAGGATGCGACAGGCGCGGTCGCCGAGGTGACGGGGCGCGGACGCCGCGAGCTCTACGAGGCCGTGCTCGCCGCGCGAGCAGCGGCGTCACACGGGTCGGCGCCTTCGTAGGATGGAGACCATGCCTGAGCGGTTCACGGTCACGACGCCGATCTACTACGTCAACGACGTGCCGCACATCGGCCACGCCTACAACGAGGTCGCGACCGACGCGCTCGCCCGCTGGCACCGCATGCGCGGCGACGACACCTTCATGCTCACGGGCACCGATGAGCACGGCCAGAAGATCATGCGCACGGCGATCGCGCACGAGACGACGCCGCAGGAGTGGACGGATCGGCTCGTCGAGACGGCGTGGAAGCCGCAGCTCGAGCTGCTCGACATCGCCAACGACGACTTCATCCGCACGACGGAGGCGCGTCACGAGGCGGGCGTGCGCATCTTCCTGCAGCGCCTGTACGACGCCGGCTGGATCTACCACGGCGAGTTCGAGGCCGAGTACTGCGTCGGCTGCGAGGAGTACAAGACGGCCGGCGACCTCGTGCCCGGCACGGGCGAGTACGAGGGCCAGCTCGTGTGCGCCATCCACTCGCGCCCCGTCGAGACCGTGCGCGAGGCGAACTACTTCTTCAGGCTGTCCCACTTCCAGCAGCAGCTGCTCGACCTGTACGAGTCGCGCCCCGACTACGTGCAGCCCGAGCACGTGCGCAACGAGGTGCGCGCGTTCGTGGCGCAGGGCCTCACCGACCTGTCGATCAGCCGCTCGACGTTCGACTGGGGCGTGAAGGTGCCGTGGGACGACACCCACGTCGTCTACGTGTGGTTCGAGGCGCTGCTCAACTACGTGACGGCGATCGGCTACGGCGTCGACGACGAGCGGTTCGCCTCGCGGTGGCCCGCGACGCACATCGTCGGCAAGGACATCGCCCGCTTCCATGCGGTCATCTGGCCCGCGATGCAGATGGCGGCAGGCATCGAGGTCTCCGAGCACGTCTTCGGCCACGGCTGGCTGCTCGTCGGCGGCGAGAAGATGTCGAAGTCGAAGGCCACGGGCATCGCGCCGCAGCAGATCACCGACGTCTTCGGCGTCGACGCCTTCCGCTACTACTTCATGCGCGCCATCGCGTTCGGCTCCGACGGGTCGTTCTCGTGGGAGGACCTCGACGCCCGCTACCACGCGGAGCTCGCGAACGGCCTGGGCAACCTCGCCTCGCGCGCGATCGCGATGGTGCAGAAGTACCGCGACGGCGTCGTGCCCGACGCGGCGGCCGTGCCGGAGGTCGCCGAGCTGCTCGAGGCGGCGGTCGTGCGTGCGGATGCCGCGATCGACCGGTTCCAGATCCACGAGGCGATCGACCAGGCCATGCGCGTCGTCGACCGCCTGAACGGATTCGTCACCGAGCGAGCGCCGTGGGTGCTCGCGAAGGACGAGACGCGCAGCGACGAGCTCGACGGCGTGCTCGCGACGCTCGTGCAGGGCATCGGCACCGTCGCGATCCTCCTCGCGCCGGTCATGACGCGGTCGACGCAGGCGCTGTGGGAGGCCGTCGGCGGCGAGGGCGCCGTCGCAGCGCAGGACGTCCGCGCAGCGCACGCGTGGCGGGGCACGGGTCGCGTCACGACGATCCCCCCGCTGTTCCCGCGCGTCGAGGCGCAGTGACGAGCGTCGACGGGTTCGCCGCAGGCGGCCCGACGGGCGACGAGCCGCTGCTCGACCAGCCGGGCGTCGACGACGACGCGGCGCGCACCACGCACGACGTCTTCTCGTTCGGCACGCTCCGCCAGGGCTCGGTGCAGCAGGCGATCTATGGCGGCCCCGTGCCGACCGTGCCCGACTCGCTCGTCGGCTGGCGTCTGACGACGGTGCGCATCACCGACCCGGCCGTCATCGCCGCGTCCGGCAGCGACGAGCATCCTGGCATCGAGCGCTCGGGCGACCCCGCCGATCGCGTCGACGGCGGCGTGCTGACGCTCGACGACGGCGGCCTCGCCGCGACGGACCGCTACGAGTCGGTCGGCTACGAGCGCACGTCGGTCGTGCTCGCCTCCGGCCGCGAGGCGTGGATCTACGTGCCGCGTCCCGGCGTCGACGCCTGACGGGCCTCGCCACGGCGAGGTCGGCGGCGCTAGCGTCGACGTCGGCGCACGTGGCGCCGGCGAGGAGGCATCCGTGACCAGCACGACCCACGAGCGCGTCGGCGAGCAGAGCATCGTCCATCGTCGGACGTTCGACGGCTCGGTCGAGGACCTGCACCGCGTGCACACGACCGCCGACCTCTTCGTGCGCTGGATGGGGCCACGCGGCTCGCGCGTGCGCATCGATCGCTTCGACGCCGTCACGGGCGGCGCGTTCGACTACACGGTCGAGGTCGGCGAGGGGCGCTACCGCTTCTGGGGCGCGTACCACGAGGTGCTGCCGACGCGGATCGTGCACACGTGGCAGTTCGACGGCGAGCACGACGTGACGCTGGAGATCCTCGAGCTCGCCGAGACGGCCGACGGCCGCTGCGAGCTCACGATCACGTCGACCTACGCGACGAGGGAGGCGTGCGACCGCATGGTCGAGTCCGGCCTCGACGAGGGCGGCATGGACTCGGACTTCGAGCGGATCGACGAGCTGCTCGCGCAGCTGGCCTGACGCCCGACTGCCCTCCGCGCAGCGGCTCAGCGCGGCGGGACGGCGAGGTCGACGTCCGCGTCGAAGCCCAGCCCGACGACGCGCACGACGAGGGGGTCGTCGAGCCCGACCGCGTCCGGCAGGCGCAGCACGTGGTGCCACGGCACGCCCGCGCCTCGCGGCCCCTTCACGATCGTCGGCTGGAAGACGGCGTGGACGACGGCGCCGTGGCGCCTCGTGGCGATCGCGACGGGCGGCGCGTCGGCGGGGGCGAGGAGCGCGACGACGATCCGCTCGGCGTCGAGCCTGCGCACGACCGGGCCGCGCTCCAGCGCGTCGCGGTCGACGCCGTCGGGAAGGCCGCGCCGGGCGGTGCGCTCGACGGGCCTCCCCTCGACGATGCGCGGCTGGTGCTCGTCGACCACTACGGGGCCAGCGGCACGACGGTCGGCTCGCCCTGCTCGGTGAGCCCATCGACCGTGACCTCGATCGTCTGCGTTGCGTCGACCTCGCCCGTGAGCGGGATCTCCCAGCCGTAGACGCGGAAGTCGGCGGTGCACATCATGTCGCCGTCCGGCGGCGTGAACTCGACGGTGATCGCCGTCGCGCTCTCGACGGTCGCGCCCACGGGCGACGGCACGCACGCCGCCGACCCGGAGCCGCCGACGAGCACGGCGATCGTCGTGCCCTCCTCGGCCCACTCGACGATCGGGAAGGTCTGCGAGCCCATCGCATCCGACAGGCGCGGGTCGTCGTCGGGGATGGGCGTGGGGTCGCCGGCGGCCGGGGGCGCGGAGTCGATGGGGCTCGGGCTCGTCGACGACGTCGGCTCGTCGGTCGGGTCGCCGGACGCCCCGGGGCTCGTGGTCGACGAGCAGGCGGCGGTGAGCGCGAGTCCGGCTGCGGCGAGCAGCGCGAGCGCGGTGCGGGTCGTGCGCGATGCGGTGGTCATGTCGGCCTCCTTCGACTGCCTCGAGCATGACGCAGGCGGATGGGAGGCACCACACAACCGGGTGCGCGAGTCGTTCGTCAGCCCGCGCCGTGAGGCATGCCGTGCGCTGGGCCGCGCCCGAGGATCGGGAGGGCGCGGCGGACCTAGGCTGGAGCGGTGACGCTGCCCGACGAACCCGGACCCCATGCGCTGCCCGGCGGCGAGTACGTGCGCGAGCGCGCGGCGAGCCCCGGCCGCGACATGACGCGGCCGCCGGAGCCGGCGCCGCTCGGCGTGCCCGTGTACGACAACCACACGCACCTCGAGATCAAGGACGGCGAGGCCTTCGGCTACCGCGAGGCGCTGGATGCCGCCGAGCGCTCGGGCGTCGCCGGCGTCATCCAGGTGGGCGGCGACGTGCCATCGTCCGAGTGGTCGGCCGCGCTCGCCGCGGCCGATCCTCGCGTGCTCGCCGCCGTGGCGCTGCATCCCAACGAGGCGCCGGGCTACGCCGACGCCGACACGCTCTTCGACGCGCTCGGCCGCATCGACGAGCTCGCCGCGCAGCCCCGCGTGCGCGCCGTCGGCGAGACGGGGCTGGACTTCTTCCGCACGGGCGAGGACGGCAGGCGCGCGCAGCACGAGTCGTTCGAGGCGCACATCGACATCGCCAAGCGGCACGGGATCGCGCTGCAGATCCACGACCGCGACGCGCACGACGCCGTCGTCGAGACCCTCCTGCGGGTCGGCGCGCCCGAGACGACCGTGTTCCACTGCTTCTCCGGCGACGAGGACCTCGCTCGCATCGCGAACGAGCACGGCTGGTACATGTCGTTCGCCGGCACGGTCACGTTCGGCAACGCGAGGAACCTGCATCGCGCCGTCGCGGTCGCCGATCCGGCGCTGCTGCTCGTCGAGACCGACGCGCCCTTCCTCACGCCCACGCCGCACCGCGGGCAGCCGAACAGCCCCTACCTCATCCCCGTCACCGTGCGGGCGATGGCCGAGCGCCGCGGTGCGGATGCCGACGAGCTCGCCGCGCAGCTCACCGAGAACACGCACCGCGCGTACGGGACGTGGGCATGAGCCTGCTCGGCGCCACCGAGATCCGCCGCCTCGCCGCCGAGCTCGACCTCACGCCGACGAAGCGGTGGGGGCAGAACTTCGTGCACGACGCCAACACCGTGCGCCGCATCGTGCGCACCGCCGACGTCGACGGTCGCGCCGTGCTCGAGGTCGGGCCGGGCCTCGGCTCGCTCACGCTCGGCCTCACGGAGGCCGGCTGCGCCGTCACGGCCGTGGAGATCGACCCGCGTCTCGCCGAGCGGCTGCCGCGCACCCTCGCGCAGCATCAGCCGGAGGCCTCGCTGACGGTCGTCGCGAAGGATGCGCTGCACCTGTCGGCCGACGACGTCGCCGTCGCGCCCGAGGCGGTCGTGGCGAACCTGCCCTACAACGTGTCGGTGCCGGTGCTCATCCACCTGCTCGAGACGTTCGACTCGATCGAGCGCATCCTCGTCATGGTGCAGGCGGAGGTCGGGCATCGCCTCGCGGCGCCGCCGGGATCGAAGACGTACGGATCACCGAGCGCGAAGGTCGCGTGGTGGGGCGCATGGGCGCTCGAGGCCGACGTCTCCCGACAGGTCTTCTGGCCCGTGCCGAACGTCGACAGCGTGCTCGTGGGCTTCCGCCGCGGCGAGCTGCCCGGCGACGAGACGCTGCGCCGCGCGACCTTCCGGGTGATCGACGCCGCGTTCGGGCAGCGACGCAAGATGCTGCGGCAGGCGCTCTCGAGCGTCTTCGGCTCGTCGGCCGAGGCGTCGAGCGCGCTCGAGTCGGTCGGCATCGACCCCATGCTGCGCGGCGAGCAGCTCGACCTCGCCGCCTTCACGCGCGCGGGCTCGCTGCTCGCCTGACGACGCGGATCGCTCGCGAGGCGGTGCCCGCGCTGGGCGGACGTGGAGGATCGGCGCCCGCCGCGCGGATAGGGTCGAACGCGTGCAGCCGAGCGTCGTCAGAGCGAAGGCGCCCGGGAAGATCAACGTCTACCTCGGCGTCGGATCGCTGCAGGACGACGGGTACCACGAGATCGCCACGGCCTACCACGCGGTGAGCCTGCTCGAGATCGTCGAGGCGCGCGAGGCCGACGACTTCTCGGTGACGTTCACGGGCCCCGTCGACGTCTCCGGGCTGTCGACGGGCGCCGACAACCTCGCCGTGCGCGCCGCGATGCTGCTCGCGCGGCACGCGAAGATCACGAGCGGCGTCGCGCTGTCGATCGAGAAGCACGTGCCCGTCGCGGGCGGCATGGGCGGCGGATCCGCGGATGCGGCGGCGACGCTCGTCGCATGCGCCGAGCTCTGGGGACTGCGGCTCGGCCGCGACGAGCTGCACCGGCTCGCGGCGCGTCTCGGCGCCGACGTGCCGTTCGCGCTGCAGGGCGGCACCGCCGTCGGCACGGGGCGCGGCGACGAGCTGAGCCCTGCCCTCGCGCAGGGTCAGCTGCACTGGGTCCTCGCGTTCGGCGACGAGGGCCTGTCGACGCCGGACGTCTACGCCGAGCTCGACGAGCACCGCCTGCGCCACCGCGCCGACATCATGCCGGCCGTGCGCAGGCCCGAGGTCGATGCGCGCGTGCTGCAGGCGCTGCGCCTCGGCGACGCGCACATGCTCGCCGAGGTGCTCTCGAACGACCTGCAGCCCGCGGCGCTGCACCTCGCGCCGCGGCTCGCCGGCACGCTCGAGCTCGGCGAGCGCAACGGCGCCCTCGCGGGCATCGTGTCCGGCTCCGGCCCCACGTGCGCCTTCCTCTGCGCCGACCTCGACGCGGCGCTCGAGCTGCAGATCGCGCTGTCGGCGGCGCGCATCACGGCGACGAAGGTCACGGGTCCCGTGCCCGGCGCGCGGCTCATCGACTGAGCGGGGCGTCCTGCGGGATGCTGGGGGCATGAGCGACGATCCCGCCATCCGCCTGCACGTGCCCGAGTCCATCGCAGGCGGCGTCCTCGCCGACTTCGTCGCCGTCGGGCAGAACGGGCACTACTTCACCCTCGACTTCGCCGCGATCACGGGCCGCTCGCCGGAGCGCCTCGACGCGCAGGTCGTGAGCCGCGTGAAGGTGCTGCCCGACCAGATCTTCCAGCTCATGCGTGCGCTCAACGAGCAGCTCGCGCACTACGAGCGCGCCGCGAAGCCGCGCGAGGAGCCGCTCGGCGACTGAGCGGCGCCCGGCGACCGCCGCCGCCGCGCCTACCCTGGAGGGACATGGCACACCTCCTCGGCGCTGAGCGCATCCGCCTCGCGCATCCCAATCGCGTCGTCTTCGAGTCGGTCTCGCTCGGACTCGACGACGGCGATCGCATCGGCATCGTCGGCCGCAACGGCGACGGCAAGTCGACGCTGCTGCGTCTGCTCGCGGGCACGCTGCAGCCCGACGACGGCCGCGTCACGCATCGCGGCGGCCTGCGCGTCGGCATGCTCGACCAGCGCGACGTGCTCGATCACGAGGGCACGGTCGGCGCGACGATCGTCGGCGACCGCGAGGAGCACGAGTGGGCAGGCGACGCCCGCATCCGCGAGATCGTGGCTGGGCTCGCCGGCGACGTGCCGTGGGATGCCACGATCGCGTCGCTCTCCGGCGGCCAGCGACGTCGCGTGGCGCTCGCGCGGCTGCTCGCAGGCGACTGGGACGTGCTGCTGCTCGACGAGCCGACGAACCACCTCGACGTGCAGGGCATCGCCTGGCTCGCCGACCACCTCGTGCGGCGGCTCGGCTCTGGGCGCGGCGCGCTCGCGGTCGTGACGCACGACCGGTGGTTCCTCGACGCGGTGTGCACCGACACGTGGGAGGTGCACGACGGCATCGTCGAGCCCTTCGAGGGCGGCTACGCCGCATACGTGCTGCAGCGCGTCGAGCGCGACCGCATGGCGCGCGTCACGGAGGCGAAGCGTCAGAGCCTCATGCGGAAGGAGCTCGCGTGGCTGCGCCGCGGCGCGCCGGCGCGCACGTCGAAGCCGAAGTTCCGCATCGACGCCGCGACGCAGCTCATCGAGGACGTGCCGGAGCCGCGCGACCGCGTGGCGCTCGCCCAGCTCGCCGTGACGCGCCTGGGCAAGGACGTGGTGGACCTGCGCGACGTGTCGGTGTCGTTCGGCGAGCGGCAGGTGCTCGACGACGTCACCTGGCTCATCGCGCCGGGGGAGCGCACGGGCATCCTCGGCCGCAACGGTGCGGGCAAGTCGACGCTGCTGCAGCTCGTCGCCGGCACGATCCAGCCGACGAGCGGCCGCGTGAAGCGCGGCGCGACCGTGAAGGTCGCGCAGCTGAGCCAGGAGCTCGCCGAGCTGCGCGACGTCGAGCACGAGCCCGTGCGCACCGTCATCGGCCGCCTGCGCACCTCGTACGGCTCCGGCTCGGAGGAGCTGACGCCCGGGCAGCTGCTCGAGCGGCTCGGCTTCCAGTCGGACGAGCTCTCGACGCCCATCCGCGACCTCTCGGGCGGCCAACGGCGCCGCCTGCAGCTGCTCCTCATCCTGCTCGACGAGCCCAACGTGCTCATCCTCGACGAGCCGACGAACGACCTCGACACCGACATGCTCGCGGCGCTCGAGGACCTCCTCGACTCGTGGGCGGGCTGCCTCATCGTCGTCAGCCACGACCGGTACCTCATCGAGCGCGTCACCGACCAGCAGCGCGCCGTCGTCGACGGTCGGCTGCAGCACCTGCCGGGCGGCGTCGACCAGTACCTCGCGATCGAGGCCGAGGCGGCCTCGCAGCGCGGGCGGGCGGCCACGCCGCTCGACGCGCAGGGATCGGCGCCCGCGACGCAGCGACTATCGGGCGCCGAGCGCCGCCAGCTCGAGCTCGAGGTGCGCAGCCTCGAGCGTCGCGTCCAGAAGGCCACCGAGCAGCGGGAGGCGATGCTCGCGGCCTTCGCGGTCGTCGACCAGGGCGACTACGACCGGCTGCTCGAGATGCAGCGCGAGCTCGCCGAGGTCGAGGAGCGCCTCGCCGAGCTCGAGGAGGCCTGGCTGGAGGCGGCCGACCGACTGGAGGGCTGAGGCGCGTCAGCGTCGCTCGTCGCCCTCGGCGGGCGCGCCGTCCTGCTGCCGGTCGGGATGCACGGCGAGGAAGACCGACCACGAGGTGCGCTCGACGTTCGGCTCCGTCACGCGGCGGGCCATGAGGTCCTGCACGATGTCGTGGCTGCGACGCCAGAACTCGTCGAGCTCCGCCTGCGAGAGCCGCAGACCCGCCCGGAGGAGGCCGAGGTCGTCCGGCGCGAGTCCCTCGATCTCCTCGAGGAACGTCCGCACGATGACGTCGGACGTCGACGTCTGCTCCTCCTCCGACCATGTCAACCGCGTCGCGAGGTAGGGGATCTCGCGGGCGCCGCGCGTGCCGCGGCGCGGCTCCTGCGGTGCGAGGTAGCCGGCGTCGACGAGGGTGCGCACGTGGTGCAGCATCGTCGCGGGGTTGCGGTCCAGCAGCGCGGCGAGCTCGCGGTTCGTGCGCGGCTCGTGCAGGCACAGGCGCAGGATGCGCCAGCGGATGGGGGAGCCGAGCGCCTTCGCTCGCGCCTCGAGGCTCGCCTCGGACGCGGTGGCGTCGGGCGTCGTCGTCGGCTCGGTCACGGCCCCATCGTCGCACGTCGCACGAAGTGATTGGGAAAACTCAATCGGTGTGCGATCATCGTCGACATGGGACGCAGCACCGTGTGGAGGCAGCCGGGATTCGTGCTGCTGTGGGCCGGCGAGGGCACGAGCCAGCTCGGCACGCAGCTCGCGGGGCTCGCGATGCCGATCGTCGCCGTCACGATGCTGCAGGCGACCGATGCCGAGATGGGCTACCTGAACGCGGCGCAGACCGCCGCCTTCCTCATCGTGGGCCTCCCCGCCGGCGCGTGGCTCGACCGCATGCGCAAGCGCCACGTCATGATCGTCGCCGACCTCGTGCGCGCCGCGGCGATCGCGGTCATCCCGCTGCTCGCCCTGCTCGGCCACCTCGAGATCTGGCACCTCGTCGCCGTCGGCGCTGTCGTGGGGGTCGCGACCGTCTTCTTCGACGTCGGCTACCAGTCGTTCGTGCCCGTGCTCGTCGACGACGAGCACGTGGGCGACGCCAACGGCGTGCTCGAGGCGACGGCGCAGACCATGCGGCTCGGAGGGCCCGCCCTCGCCGGTGCGCTGCTCGGCATCCTCTCGGCGCCGGTCGTGCTCCTCGCGAACGTCGCGGGCTTCCTCGTGTCGGTCCTCGCGCTGTGCGGCATCCGCGACCGCGAGGTGGTCGCGCCCAGGCAGGATCGCCGGCCGTTGCACCTCGAGATCGCCGAGGGCATCCGCTTCGTCGCAGGCGAGGACCTGCTGCGCCGGGTCGTCGCGACGGTCGCGCTGTCGAACCTCGGCTCGATCATCGTCTACACGCTCCTGCCGATCGCGATCCTGCGCATCCTCGGCATCGACCCGTTCCTGTTCGGCGTCATCCTCTCGATCGGCGCCGTCGGCGCGCTCGCGGGCTCGCTGCTCGCGATGCCGCTCGCACGACGGATCGGCGAGGGCACCACCATCACGTGGTCGACCGTCGTCTTCGCGGCGGCCTCGACGCTGCTGCCGCTCGCGGTGCTGCTGCCGGACGCCGCGGTCGTGCTGCTCGTCGTCGGCGAGTCGCTCTTCGGCTTCACCGTCGTCGTCTTCAACATCGTGCAGGTCACCGCGCGGCAGCGGCTGTGCCCCAAGCCGCTGCTCGGTCGCATGAACGCGTGTATCCGCACCGTGGTCTGGGGGATCATGCCGATCGGCGCGCTGCTCGCCGGCGCGCTCGGCACGGCGTTCGGCACGGTGACCGCGATGTGGATCGGCGTCGCGCTCGGGGCGCTCGCCATCGTCCCGTTCATGCTCAGCCCCTTCCGCACGATGCGCGCCCTGCCGACTCGGCCGTCCGAGGCTGCGCACGTGTCGGAGCCGTGAGCCGACGCTGAGCCTCGCTCGGGTATCGTGGCCCGGCGAGAGGAGCCCGATGCCCACGATCCTGGTCGTCGACGACGACACCGCCCTGGCGGAGATGATCGGCATCGTGCTGCGCGCCGAGGGCTTCGACCTCGAGTTCTGCCCGGACGGCATCGACGCGCTCGACCGCTTCCGCGCGGTGCAGCCGGATCTCGTGCTGCTCGACCTCATGCTCCCCGGCCTCGACGGCATCCAGATCTGCCAGCTCATCCGGGCCGAGTCCGGCACGCCGATCATCATGCTCACCGCGAAGGGCGAGACGACGGACGTCGTGCGCGGCCTCGAGGCCGGCGCCGACGACTACATCGTCAAGCCGTTCAACCCCAAGGAGCTCGTCGCGCGCATCCGCACGCGACTGCGTCCCGGTCGCGAGCCCGAGCAGACGACGCTGCACGTGTCCGACCTCACGATCGACGTGCCCGGCCAC
Source organism: Agrococcus sp. SGAir0287 (assembly GCF_005484985.1). NCBI lineage: Bacteria > Bacillati > Actinomycetota > Actinomycetes > Micrococcales > Microbacteriaceae > Agrococcus > Agrococcus sp. SGAir0287. The sequence continues at coordinate 2,228,681 of NZ_CP027942.1, read as the reverse complement.
GAGGTGCGCCGGGGCGACGAGCGCATCCAGCTCACCCCCCTCGAGTTCGACCTCCTCGTGACGCTCGCCTCGAAGCCGTCCCAGGTCTTCAGCCGCGAGATGCTCCTCGAGCAGGTGTGGGGCTACCAGTACAAGGCCGACACGCGGCTCGTGAACGTGCACGTGCAGCGCCTGCGCTCGAAGGTCGAGCTCGACCCCGACGAGCCTCGCGTCGTCACGACCGTGCGCGGGGTCGGCTACCGCGCCGGCGCCGTCGCCGCGTAGGGATCCGAGCATGGCGGCGGTGCGGCGCTCGCTGCCACAGCGCGTCGCGAGCGTGTGGCGCCGGTCGCTGCAGCTGCGCATCGTCGCGACGAGCGTGCTGCTGTCGCTGCTCGCGATGGTCGTCGTCGGCGGCTACATGTCGATCTCCATCGGGGCGAGCATCTTCGAGCAACGTCGCGACGAGGCGCTGCTCGAGTCCGTGCGCGCGACCGAGGCAGCGCAGCAGGTGTTCACGGATGCCGCGGGCTCGTCGACGACGGCGGAGCTCGCGCAGCTGCAGGAGAGCGCGCTGCAGGCGGCGGCGGGCTTCATCTCGAACCCCGCGCTGGCCGCGTACGCCATGCTGCGCACGACCGACCAGGCGCAGTCGGCCGTCGACCTCGGCGACACGCGCGTGCGCGGCTTCGACGACTCGCTGCTCACGCCCGAGCTGCAGGAGCGCGTCGCTGCGTCGGACGGGGAGCCGTACTTCCAGTCCGTGCGCCTCTCGACGCCCGACGGGTCGGCGCCGGGGCTCATCGTCGGCACGCTCCTCGAGGTGCCGAACGCGGGGCAGTACGAGTTCTACATCGTGCACAGCCTGCAGGAGGCGCAGGAGACGCTGCAGCGCATGCAGACGACGATGGTCATCGGCGGCATCGCGCTGCTCGCGCTCGTCGCGCTCGTGACGGTCGTCGTCGTGCGGATGGTCGTCGCGCCCGTCGAGCAGGCGGCTGCGACGAGCGCGAAGCTCGCCAGCGGCAGGCTCGACGAACGCATGGCGGTGCGCGGCGACGACGTGCTCGCGCGGCTGGGGCGGTCGTTCAACCACATGGCCGACTCGATGTCGTCGCAGATCACGCGGCTCGGTGCCCTGTCGAACCTGCAGCAGCGCTTCGTCTCGGACGTGAGCCACGAGCTGCGCACGCCGCTCACGACGATCCGCCTCGCGGGCGACGTGCTCTACGACCGCCGGGAGTCGCTCGACCCCGTCGCGGCGCGCACGGCGGAGCTGCTCCACACCCAGATCGACCGCTTCGAGGTCATGCTCGCCGACCTGCTCGAGATGTCGCGGTTCGACGCCGGCGCAGCGACGCTCGAGATCGAGCCGACGAACGTCGTGCGGCTCGCCGAGAACGAGATCGAGTCGGTGCGGCTGCTCGCCGAGGAGCGCGGCTCGGCCGTGCGGCTCGTCGCCCCCGGCGGGCACTTCGACGCCGACGTCGACCCGCGCCGCATCCGCCGCATCCTGCAGAACCTGCTGGGCAACGCGATCGACCACGGGGAGGGCAGGCCCATCACGGTCACCGTCGACTCGAACCAGGAGGCGGTGGCGATCGCCGTGCGCGACCACGGCGTCGGCATGACGCCAGAGGAGGTCGGGCGCGTCTTCGACCGCTTCTGGCGCGCGGACCCTTCGCGGCAGCGGCGCACGGGCGGCACGGGCCTCGGGCTCGCGATCAGCCAGGAGGACGCGGCGCTGCACGGCGGCACGCTCGACGTGTGGTCGCGGCTCGGCGAGGGCACCGCCTTCCGCCTCACGATCCCGCGCGGCACGCAGTCGGACGTCGCCTCGCCGATCGCGCTCCCGCCGGACGACACGGGCGCGATCGAGATCGTGGAGGGCCGAGCATGAGGGGCTGTCTCGTCGTCGTGGCTGCCGTCGCCTCGCCGATCGCGCTCCCGCCGGACGACACGGGCGCGATCGAGATCGTGGAGGGCCGAGCATGAGGGGCTGTCTTGGTGCCATCGAGCTCTCGGAGGGCCGAGCATGAGGATCCGCAGGGCGACCGTCGCCACCACCGCCGTCGCCACCCTCCTGGTCGCGGGATGCGTCGGCCTGCCCGACTCCGGCCCCGTGACGGCCGGCGAGGTGCAGGAGGGCACCGGCCTCGGCGACGTGGAGTTCATCGCCGAGGGCCCCGTCGCGGGCGCGTCGCAGGACGAGATCGTGCAGGGCTTCCTGCAGGCGGCGCTGAGCCCGGCGGACGACTTCTCGATCGCCCGCGAGTACCTCGCGGACGGCGCGATCTGGGATCCGCTCGCGAGCGTCACGCTGCGCTCGGGCCAGCCGCAGCTGACGTCGTCGGGCGGCGCGACCGTCGACGCCGTGGTCGACGTCGTCGGCGAGGTCGACGAGCACGGATCGTTCACGAGCGTCGCCGACGACGCGACGCGGCTGTCGTTCGTGCTCATCGAGCAGCGAGGGGAGTGGCGCATCGCCGAGGCGCCGCCCGGCCTCGTGCTCTCGCGCTTCAGCTTCGAGCGGCTCTTCGATGCGCAGACGCTCGCGTGGTTCGCGGACGATCGGTCGATCCTCGTGCCGGACGTGCGCTGGTTCCCCCGCACGTCGGCCGACCTCGCCGGCGACGTGGTCGACGCGGTGCTCGCCGGCCCCGTCGCGTGGCTGGCCCCCGCCGTCTGGTCGGCGGCCGACGCCGACGCCGTGCGCGTCGGCGACGTCGTCCTCACCGACGAGACCGCGGAGATCACGGTGTCGTTCGAGCAGGTGCAGGAGTCGTCGAGCGTCGAGCTGAGCCTCCTCGCGCTGCAGCTCCAGCAGGCGCTCGCGCGCCTCGGGGTGACGGAGGTCGTGCTGGGCGTGGACGGCGTCGACGGCTACTCGGCGTCCTCCCTCGACGCGCCCGAGGCGGCATTCCCGACCGTCGACGCGAGGCCGTTGGTCCTGGCGGACGGCGCGCTCGCCTTCGTCGGCCAGGGCGCGCCCTTCGAGGCCGACTGGGGCGTCGACCTCGACGCGATCGACGCGACGTCGCTCACCGTGCGCGACGCGGACGGACTCGGCGTCGCGCTCGCCTCCGGCCAGGTGCTGCGGCTGACCTCCGGCGCCTCGCCGTCCGTCCTCGACACGGGGGTCACGGTGGCGCCCTCGCTCGACCGCGCCGGCTGGGCGTGGTGGGTGCCCGATCCTGCGATCCAGGCGATCGTCGCGAGCGACGGCACGCGAGAGATCGTCCTGGCGCTGCCCGAGCTGGAGGGGCGGATCAGCTCCATCGCGGTCTCGCGCGACGGCGCGCGCATCGCCGTCGCCACGGATGCCGGCGGCGGCACGGCCACGTGGGTCGCCGGCATCGTGCGCGAGGAGGGCGTCCCGACGAGCATCGCGTCGCCGCAGCGCATGCCGCAGGCGACGGGCACCGCGGTCGACCTCGCGTGGGCGACGGCGACGTCGCTCGCGGTGCTCACCTCGACGACCGATGGCGGCCAGCAGCTCGTGCAGCTCGCCCTCGGAGGCACGACGCAGCAGCTCGCGACGCCGCAGGACGCGATCACGCAGCTCGCCGGCGGCGTGGGTGCGTCGTCGTCCCTGCGCGCTCGCTCGGCGGACGGCGAGCTGCTCGTGCTGCGCGGCGGGCAGTGGCAGGCGGCCTCGAGCGTGACCGACGTGCGGCTCGTCGCGATCCAGATCTGACGGCCCGCGGACCGGCGGGCGCGCGCGGGCTCCACAGCCGGCCGCGGTGCACGCCGCGCGCCGGCCGGTCCGCCTCCGTCGGACGCACCGGAGCATCCTCGCGGCATGCACGCGATCGTGAGGGAGGCGCTCGGCGTGCTGTGGCCGCGGGCGTGCGCGGGCTGCGGCACGCCGGACCACGGGGTCTGCCGCGACTGCGCCGCGACGTTCGCCGCGACGCAGCGTGCGTCGCTCGGCTCGGTGCCGCTCGTGTGGGCGGCGACGTACGACGGCGCGGCGCGAGCGGTCGTGCTCGCCGCGAAGGAGGAGGGTCGCGGGTCGGCGACGCGCCTGCTCGCCACGACGCTGCGGCGCCTCGTCGACGAGGCGATGGCCGACGAGGCGGAGGTGCCGCTCGCCGTGCTCGTGCCGGCGAGCCGTGGGGGCACGAGGCGGCGCGGCTTCGTGCCGGTCCGGGTGCTCGCCAGGGGGGCGCGCCTGCGCTCGATCGAGCTGCGCCAGGCGGCCGACGGCCAGCAGAAGCGACGTGGGCGCGAGGAGCGGCTGCACCGCGGCGCGCTGCGCGCGCGAGCGGGCGACGCGCGTCTGCTCGACGGGGCGCGGGTCGTCGTCGTCGACGACGTCGCGACGACGGGGGCCACGCTCCGCGAGGCCGTCGCGGCGTGCCGCGCGGCGGGCGCGCACGTCGTCGCCGCCATCGTCGTCGCGCGCGTGCCGCGTCATGGCTGATGCACCGATCGCGCCTGGACACGGGACCGGTGCGTGCAGATAGGCTGGCCCGCACCCAAGGCGCATCCGCCACCGACCCGGGGCGGATCGCCCCGTCAGGTTGGAGGTCACCGTGGACGTCGAGATCACCGCCCGAGGGGCACGCATCACCGATCGCTTCGAGTCGTACGCCGAGGAGAAGCTCGACAAGATCGCGTTGCTGCTGCCCCGTGCCACCTCGATCGCAGCGCGCGTGTCGCGCCACGCGGAGCCGAACGGCGCCGCGGGCGACCGCGTCGAGATCACCGTGCTCGTGCCCGGCAGCGTCATCCGCTCCGAGGCGGACGGGCCGGACAAGTACATCGCGTTCGACGCGGCGTTCCACAAGCTCATGGAGCGGGCGCGGCGCATGCACGACAAGCGCACCGACCGCAGCGCGAAGCGCGCCTCGGTGCGCGAGGTCGCCTCTGGCGACTTCCGCGGGCTCGACGTCACGCCCGCCGACGCCTCCGTGCTCACCGCCGTCGCGACCGGCGAGGTGCCGATCGTCGACGAGGAGCAGGAGTGGTCGCCCGTCGTGATCCGGCGCAAGGAGTTCCCGTCGAAGCGGATGACGACGCGCCAGGCCGTCGACCAGATGGAGCTCGTCGGGCATCCCTTCTACCTCTTCGTCGACGCCGAGACGGATCAGTGCGCCGTCGTCTACCGCCGCAAGGGCTGGTCGTACGGCGTCATCACGCTCGGGGGCGAGACGACCGACCTCGAGTGACGCCCGCTCGCACCGGCGCCGGCGTTCCGCCCATGGCGGACGCCGGCGCCCGTGCGTCCAGGCCGACCGGGGTAGCATGGACCCCCGGTTATCGAACCGTTACATCCATCGAACGGGAGAGACATCCGTGGCGAACGTCTTCGAGCGAGTCCTGCGCGCAGGCGAGGGAAGGATCCTGCGACGCCTCCAGAGGATCGCGAAGGACGTCGACGCCCTCGAGGCCGGCTTCGCGGACCTGACCGACGAGGAGCTCGCGGAGGAGACCAAGGAGTTCCGCGCCCGCTACGAGCTCGGCGAGTCGCTCGACTCGATGCTGCCGGAGGCCTTCGCCGCCGTGCGCGAGGCCGCGAGCCGGACGCTCGGCATGCGGCCCTACCCCGTGCAGATCATGGGCGCCGCGGCGCTGCACCTCGGCAACATCGCCGAGATGAAGACCGGCGAGGGCAAGACGCTCGTCGCCGTCGTCGCCGCGTACCTCAACGCCATCCCGGGCAAGGGCGTGCACGTCGTCACGGTCAACGACTACCTCGCGAGCTACCAGGCCGAGCTCATGGGTCGCGTGCTGCGCGCCCTCGGCATGACGACCGGCTGCATCGTCGCCGGCCAGACCCCCGACGTGCGCCGCGAGCAGTACGCGGCCGACGTCACGTACGGCACGAACAACGAGTTCGGCTTCGACTACCTCCGCGACAACATGGCCCATCAGAAGGAGGCCATGGTGCAGCGCGGGCACCACTTCGTCGTGGTCGACGAGGTCGACTCGATCCTCATCGACGAGGCCCGCACGCCGCTCATCATCTCCGGACCCGCAGCGGGCGAGGCGAACAAGTGGTTCGGCGAGTTCGCCCGAATCGCGAAGCGCCTGAAGCCGGACGTCGACTACGAGGTCGACGAGAAGAAGCGCACCGTCGGCGTGCTCGAGCCCGGCATCGAGCGCGTCGAGGACATCCTCGGCATCGACAGCCTCTACGAGTCGGCGAACACGCCGCTCATCTCCTTCCTCAACACGGCGCTCAAGGCGAAGGCGCTGTTCAAGCGCGACACCGACTACGTCGTGCTGAACGGCGAGGTGCTCATCGTCGACGAGCACACCGGCCGCATCATGCAGGGCCGTCGCTTCAACGAGGGCATCCACCAGGCGATCGAGGCGAAGGAGGGCGTGCAGATCAAGGCCGAGAACCAGACGGTCGCGACGGTCACGCTGCAGAACTACTTCCGCCTGTACGAGAAGCTCTCGGGCATGACGGGCACGGCCGAGACCGAGGCCGCCGAGTTCATGTCGACCTACAAGCTCGGCGTCGTCCCCATCCCGACGAACAAGCCGATGCAGCGCAAGGACAACCCCGACCTCGTGTACGCGACGGTCGAGGGCAAGTTCCGGCACGTCGTCGAGGACATCGTCGAGCGGCACGAGGCCGGCCAGCCGGTGCTCGTGGGCACGACGAGCGTCGAGAAGAGCGAGTACCTGTCGACGCAGCTGAAGAAGCGCGGCGTGCGGCACGAGGTGCTCAACGCCAAGAACCACGCGCGCGAGGCCGCGATCATCGCGCAGGCCGGCCGCGTCGGCGCCGTGACGGTCGCGACGAACATGGCCGGCCGAGGCACCGACATCATGCTCGGCGGCAACGCCGAGCACCTCGCCGTGCAGCGCATGGAGGAGCGCGGCCTCAGCCCCGTCGAGACGCCCGACGAGTACGAGGCCGTCTGGGACGAGGTGTTCGAAGAGGTCAAGGCCGAGGTCGCCGCCGAGGCCGAGAAGGTGCTCGCGGTCGGCGGCCTCTACGTGCTCGGCACCGAGCGTCACGAGTCGCGCCGCATCGACAACCAGCTGCGCGGACGCTCCGGACGTCAGGGTGACCCGGGCGAGAGCCGCTTCTACCTGTCGATGCAGGACGACCTCATGCGCCTGTTCGGCGGACCCGTCGCGCAGCGCTTCATGTCGCTCGGCGCCGACGAGGACGACGACGTGCCTCTCGAGTCGAAGGTCTTCTCGCGAGCGATCCGCTCCGCGCAGGGCCAGATCGAGGCGCGCAACGCCGAGATGCGCAAGAACGTCCTCAAGTACGACGACGTCATGAACCGGCAGCGCGAGTCGATCTACGCCGACCGCCGCCACATCCTCGACGGCGACGACCTGCAGGGGCGCGTGCAGGGCTTCCTGGAGGCGACCATCCGCGACCTCGTCGCCGAGCACACGGCCGCCGGCAACGCCGACGACTGGGACCTCGAGGCGCTCTGGACGGAGCTGCGCACGATCTACCCCGTGGGCATCACGATCGACGAGGTCGTCGCCGAGGCGGGCCCGCGGCTGACGAGCGCCTTCATCGCCGACGAGCTGCTCTCGGACGCGCGCCTCGCGTACGCGCGCCGCGAGGAGCAGCTGACGCCCGCCGCGATGCGCATGCTCGAGCGCCGCGTCGTGCTCAGCGTCATCGACCGCAAGTGGCGCGACCACCTCTACGAGATGGACTACCTGCGCGAGGGCATCGGCCTGCGCACCATGGCGCAGCGCGACCCCGTCATCGAGTACCAGAACGAGGGCTACACGCTCTACCAGCAGATGATGGCGGCGATCCGGGAGGAGTCGGTCGGCTTCCTCTTCAACCTCGACGTCAAGGTGCAGCAGGGCGCCGGCGGCACGCCTGCGGCCGTCGAGGGCGGCGGTCTGGACGAGGGCGAGGACGACCAGTCGAAGCTCACCTACTCCGCGCCCGACGAGGACGGCGAGGTCGCCGTCTCGGACCAGCGCGGACGCACGCTGCAGGGCGCCACGAACCTCGCGAAGCAGCGCTCCGGCAACCCTGCGACCGCGGCGGCGGCGCAGGCGCAGGGCCAGTCGAGGCAGCAGCGTCGTCAGGCGCCGAAGGCGGCGCCGCAGCGACCGCAGCCCGTGCAGAAGGGCGCCTTCGGCCAGGCGGAGCCCGCGGAGGGCGCGGCAGCGGCGCCGAGCGGCAACCGCGCGCAACGACGGGGCCAGGGCAAGAAGCGCTGACGTGCAGCCGCTCAGCGAGGCGCAGATCCGCTCGTCGTTCGTGAACGCGACCGAGCAGCAGCTCGCACGCCTGCCGATGCCGGGCCTCCACGAGACGATCTGGGAGGAGCGCGAGTACCTCGGCTGGCGCGACCCGCACTCGGCGCGGCTCGGCTACATCGTGCAGTGGCTCGGCGGCGAGCCCGTCGGCATCGTCGTGCGCGCATCCACGTCGACGCTGCGCGCGGGCATCGCGGCGATGTGCGCCCTGTGCCATTCGACGCAGCCGGCGACGCAGGTGCGGCTGTTCACGGCGCCGCGGGCGGGGGAGAAGGGCCTCGCGGGCGACTCGCTCGGCACGTACATCTGCGAGTCGCTGTCGTGCTCGCACTCGATCCGCATCGTGCCGCCCCACCTCGCGAGCCCCGAGCGCATCCAGGAGCGCGGCGAGCAGATGCTCGAGCGGCTCGGCGCCTTCACGCGCCGCGTCATGGCCTGAGCCCGACGCGGCAGGGCTCGTCCCGCGGGCGTGCGCGCGGTCGGTGCGTCAGCCGCCCGACTGCAGGGCGACGAGCCCGTCGTACGCCGTGACGCCCAACGGTGGACCGTACGCCTCGTCGCTGCCGCCGTTCGAGTAGACGGCGATCACGTAGCCCGCGCCCGTGGCCGGGTCGACGTCGGTCACCCAGCCGCTGCCCGAGGCGCCGGAGCCCATGACGCAGTCGACCCCGAGGTTGGGGTCGCCGCCGACGCCGTAGGTCACCGTCGAGTCCGCGCAGAAGCGCTGCACCTCCGCGTCGAAGGGCGCCGGGTCGCCCGGGTAGCCGGCGAGCACGACGCCGTTCGTCTCGGCCTGGAAGCTCACGCCCTGGCCGCCGACGACGTCCTCGATCTCCTGTCCCTGCGCGTTCGGAGCCAGGCGCAGGAAGGCGAAGTCGAAGCCCATCCATCCGTTGTCGTCCTGGCCGTCGAGCCAGCGGTCGTTCGCGGTGATGTACTGCTCGGGGTACCACCAGTCCTCCGCCTCCCAGACGCCGAACGGCGCGTCGCCGTCGTCGTACGCCGGGGTGAAGGTGATGGACGCCATCTCGCTGCGGGTGTCGTCGCTGAAGACGCAGTGCGCCGCGGTGACGACGATGTCCTGCGTCTCGGCGTTGATGACCGTGCCGGAGCACGTGTACTGGCCGCCCTCGTCGTCCGTCATGTCGAGCCGTCCGACCGTGGACTGGATGAGGTCGCCCGTGAGCGAGGGCGCGACGTCCGGCAGGTACTCGTCGCCCGCGGTCGCGTCCGGCAGCCCCGCCGCCTCCTGTACGAGCGGCGTGCCGCGCGTGGGCTCGAGGATCACGTCGGTCGCGGCGTCGGGGAAGTAGCCGGCGCTCGTGATCGGCGCCTCGCCCGCGTAGTACGCCCCGATGTCCTCGGGTGTCGGGTCGGTCTCGGAGATCGGCTCGTCCGGCTGCACGAACTGGCTCGGGTCGACGCTCTCGGTGGGCTCGGCGCTCTGCGTGGGCTGCGGCTGGGGCTGCTGCGTCGTCGGCGCGGGTGGCGCGGGCTGCGGCAGCGGGGGCGGGAGGATGACGCAGGCGCTCAGGCCGAGGGTGGCCAGGATCGCGACGCCGGCGGCGCGCACGCGAGGGGCGTTGGACATGGCACTCCCATCCATCACGGACGGATGCATCGTACGTCCGCGAGGTCGGGAGCTTGCCGCGTGCGCGCTGCGCGAGGACCGCGCGTCACCCGGCGCGTGCCGGTGTCGAGGCGTCAGATCGCGACGAGCAGGATCGCCGTCCAGTGGCAGAGGAAGGCCACGACCGTGCAGGCGTGGAAGAGCTCGTGGAAGCCGAAGTGCCCGGGAACGGGGTTCGGCCGCTTCAGCGCGTAGAAGACCGCGCCCACCGTGTACGCGAGGCCGCCGACGGCGATGAGGATCGCGGTCGCCGCGCTCACCGCCCAGATGGCGGGGAGGTACATGACGGCGGCCCAGCCGAGCGCGACGTAGAGCGGCACGTACAGCCAGCGGGGCGCGGTGACCCAGAGCACGCGGAAGGCGATGCCGAGCGCGGCGCCGCCCCACACGATCGAGAGCAGGATCGTGGCCTGCGTCGTCGAGAGCGTGAGCACCGCGAGGGGCGTGTAGGTGCCGGCGATGAGCAGGAAGATGTTCGAGTGGTCGAGGCGCTTGAGCGTCATGCGCACCCGGTCGCTCCAGCGGAAGCGGTGGTAGGTCGCCGAGACGCCGAAGAGCAGGAGGCTCGTGGCCATGAAGACGGCCGACGCCACCTTGCCGGCGACCGTGTCCGCGAGCGCGACGAGCACGATGCCGGCGACGAGCGCGATGGGGCCCATGACGAGGTGGATCCAGCCGCGCCAGGAGGGCTTGGCGTCGTGGGCGCTCGCGGCCTCGGCATCGCCGGCGGCCTCGATGATCGGGAGATGGGGGAGCGATGCGCCCTCGAGGTCGCGGGGCGTCGCGGCTGCGGTCGCGGTGCGGGTCGAGTCGTGCTGCATGTCTTTAGCGTACGGCGTACGCAATGCGACGACCAGCATGGAGCGGTAGCTCATGGGTCGTACATTGGAAGAATGGCGGCGAGCAGGCGAGGCGGCACGGGCATCCTCTATCGCGCGTACGAGCGCCATCTGCGGCGAGAGCTCGCCGGGGCGCCCGTGCCCACCCACATCGGCATGATCATCGACGGCAATCGCCGCTGGGCGCGGCTCAACGCGCTCGACAGCGTCGGGCACGGGCACCGTGCCGGTGCGCGCAAGATGCACGAGTTCCTCGAGTGGTGCGACGAGCTCGGCGTCGAGGTCGTGACGCTCTATCTGCTCTCGCACGACAACCTCGCGGGTCGGGACGCGGCCGAGCTCGACGAGCTGTGCGCCATCATCGCCGACCTCGCGGACGCCCTCTCGACGGGCACGGGCTGGCGCATCCGTCACGTCGGATCCGCGGCCGACCTGCCCCCCGAGCTCGCGGCCGCGGTCGGGGCAGCCGTCGAGCGCTCGAAGGACGCGCCGGGCATGCAGGTCAACCTCGCCGTCGGCTACGGCGGCCGCCACGAGGTGGTCGAGGCGATCCGGCGCATCCTCGAGACGCACGAGGGGTCGACGCAGGAGCTCGCCGAGCGGCTGAGCCCCGAGCTCATCGGCGAGCATCTGTACACGACGGGCCAGCCGGACCCCGATCTCGTGATCCGCACGTCGGGCGAGCAGCGGCTGAGCGACTTCATGCTCTGGCAGTCGGCGCGCAGCGAGCTCTACTTCATGGAGGCGCTCGGGCCCGACATGCGCGAGGTCGACTTCCTGCGCGCCGTGCGCGACTACGGGCAGCGCTCGCGCCGCTTCGGTCGCTGACGACTGGCTGCGCCCTCGCCGGCTCGGTCGTCGCTGATCGGATGCGCGGTCGCCGGTGATCGGATGCGCGGTCGTCGGCTCGGTCGTCGGTCATCGCATGCGCGGGCACCGCGCAGGTCGTCGCGATCTCGTCGTCGCGCGGCGCGCGTCAGGACGAGACGCACTCCCGGAGGCGTCGTGCGACGCCGCGTCGGCCGTCAGAAGATGGTGCCGGCGTCGGTGGCGGAGGTCGGTGGTCCCCATGCGTCGTCGGCTGGGATGGCCGCGGTCGGGTCGGATGCGTCGGTGAAGACGGGTCCAGTGGGTGGTGGTCGGTCGAGGTAGGTCTGGCCGCGTGGTGATCGCCAGGTGAGGTGGCCGGGTCGTGGTTGGTGGACGGTCCAGGCGGTGGCGTGCTTGAGGGTGTGGTGGCGTCGGCAGAGGTGGGCGAGGTTGCCGAGGCTGGTGGTGCCGCCGTGGTCCCAGGCGATGGTGTGGTCGAGGTCGGCGGTGCGGGCGTGGGATGCGCAGCCGGGGAATCGGCAGTGCTGGTCGCGGGCGATCAGCAGCCTGCGCTGCGCGGCGGTCGGCTGGTAGGTGTCGACCTCGACGACGGTGCCGCGGATCGGGTCGGTGAGCAGCCGCTCCCAGGTCGCTGCGACGCCGGCGAGGATGCGGGCGGTCTCGGCATCGATGGGCTGGGCGCCGTCGAGCGTGCCGGGTGCGTCGTCGTGTCCGGTGAGGGTGGTGACGGGGATCGTGACCTGCACGACCGGGCGGATCGTCGAGAGCAGCCTCGCGTGCTCGGTCGCATCGTCGGCGCCGACGCTCTGGGTGGCGCCATCCGGCGCTCCGCTGCTGGTGAGGAGGAGCTCGCAGAATGCGTCGGCGCGCCATTGGTCGATGGTGCGCGGGTCGTCCTTGGGCTTGGCGCGGGCGCCTGCGCGCAGGCGATGGTCGATGCCGTGCGCGAGGACCGCGGGCACGTAGGCGCCGATCCACGCCATCCCGTCGTCGGCCGCCTCGATCGTCACCCGGCGGTCGTCGCGGGCGGCGCGGTGGCGGTCGACGAGCGGCTCGACCAGCTGCGCGTCCGCTGCCTTCCGTGCAGCTTTCGCGACGTGGGCGGGCGTGGTCGTCTCGGCGAGGGCGACCATGCGCTCCTCGTACGCGGTCCGTTGCTCGGCGGTGACGTCGGTGGAGGCGAGGACGGATCCTGCCTCGGTGATGGCGCGCACGTGCCCGTGGCCGATGCGGCCGTCGGCGAACGCGTCGAGCACGAGCGGCCACGTGTCGACCAGGTGCATCGCGTCGCCGATCTGCCGCTCGATCGTGCGATCGGACATGCGTGCGTGGACGCCGATCTCGGCGGCGATCGCGCGGAGCTCCATCGTCGACCGCTCGCTCGACCCACTACCGGCACGCTCGAGCGCGAGATGGCCGAGGGACGCGAGCAGCCGCAGCTCGTAGGCTTCGAGCGCCTGCCTGCCGGAGCGGAGCGCGGAGAGCTGGGAGAGGGCGTTCGCCTCGATCGCAGCGAGCGCGGCAGGGTCAGAACCCGGTGCCGTGCTGTCGATCTCCTGCGCCATGACCCGACTCTGCCAGGAACCACCGACACGGAATCCGCGCGTGGATGGCCGGTTCGGGAGCATCGCGTGCTCCTTTCGAGGCTCGCTGCGCTCGCACCTCAAGGGGCGGTTCGGGGACGCGCAGCCATGCGGGCGGTCGCGTCGGGCGGGCGGGTCGCGTGGTCTCGTGACGGCTCCTCGCCCAAGGGCTCGGGGCCTCCTCGACCGGCTGGTGGGGGAACACCCACCATGGGGATGCCGCCCACGTGCAGCTGGTCGAGGAGCGCGCGAGCGAGAGCGAGCACGCGTCACGAGACCACGCGACTGCCGCTCCTGCGCAGCCATGCGGGCGGTCGCGTCGCGAGGGCGGGTCGCGTGGTCTCGTGACGGCTCCTCGCCCGGGGCTCGGGGCCTCCTCGACCGTCTGCCGAGGGATCGCCCACGATGCGAGGCCCAGCCCGCAGAAGGCCGATTCGGGAGCATCGGGTTCCCTTCGAGGCTCGCTGCGCTCGCGCCGCAGGGAGCGGATGGGGGAGCGAGGGGAGGGGTGGCGGGGAGCGTGGGGCTCGGGCGGCACCGGCAGCCGGTCGAGGAGCGCGCGAGCGAGGGCGAGCACGCGTCACGAGACCACGCGAGTGCCGCTCCCGCCCGGTGATGCGCGTGGTCGCGTCGGGCGGGTGGGTCGCGTGGTCTCGTGACGGCTGCAGCCTGCGGCTGCGGCCTCCTCGACCAGCTGCTGGGGAGACCACTCGCGACGGGATCCTGCCCGCCGGCAGCCTGGCCAGGAGGGTCGGACGCGTCGCGGATCCGCCGCCGATCGCTTCGGCCGACCGTCGCGTTACGAGCGTGTGAACGCGCCGTGCGTCCCGCGTGTCGCTGCGAGCCGTGTCGGTGGCCGGGCGTAGCGTCAGCCTCAGTCGAGCACCCGCTCGGCACCCACCGCGGCCGCGACGCCGTGAAGGGAGGCGGCCGCCGATACCCGACCGAGTCGGTGAGGAGCCCACGTGCCTGAGGCCATCCACGCCCCCGAGATCGTCGACGAGCTGCAGACCGCGCAGCGCACCTACGTGCTGGACACGTCCGTGCTGCTGTCGGATCCCGGTGCGATCCACCGATTCGCCGAGCACTCCGTCGTCATCCCGGTCGTCGTCATCGCCGAGCTCGAGAAGAAGCGGCACGACCCCGAGATCGGGTACTTCGCACGCAAGGCGCTGCGCAACCTCGACGACCTGCGCGTCGCGCACGAGCGGCTCGACTTCCCCGTGCCGACCGACGGCGGCGGCTCCCTGCGGGTCGAGCTCAACCACTCCAACCAGCAGGTGCTGCCCTCGGGCCTGCAGCTGGGCGACAACGACTCGCGCATCCTCGCCGTCGCGTGCAACCTCGCCAACGACGGCCTCGACGTGTGCGTGGTGTCGAAGGACATGCCCATGCGCGTCAAGGCGGCGTCGATCGGCCTCGCCGCCGAGGAGTACCTCGCCGAGCAGGCCGTGGAGTCGGGATGGACGGGCACGGCCGAGATCGCGCTGTCCGGCGACGAGATGGCGACGCTCTACGACCAGGAGCGCCTCACGACGGACCTCGTCGACGGGCTGCCGCTCAACACGGGCCTCGTCATCACCTCCGAGCGCGGCTCCGCGCTCGGCCGGGTGACGTCGCCCGGCACGCTGTCCCTCGTGCGCGGCGACCGCGACGTCTTCGGCGTGCACGGCCGCTCGGCCGAGCAGCGCCTCGCGATCGACCTGCTGCTCGACGACGAGGTGGGCATCGTCTCGCTCGGCGGCTCGGCTGGCACCGGCAAGTCCGCGCTCGCGCTCGCCGCCGGCCTCGAGGCCGTGCTCGAGCGGCGGCTGCACAAGAAGGTCATCGTCTTCCGCCCCCTCTACGCCGTCGGCGGCCAGGAGCTCGGCTACCTGCCTGGCGACAAGGACGAGAAGATGAACCCCTGGGGCCAGGCGATCTACGACACGCTCGGCGCGCTCGTCTCCGACAACGTGCTCGAGGAGGTCGCCGACCGCGGCATGCTCGAGATCCTGCCGCTCACGCACATCCGCGGCCGCTCGCTGCACGATGCGTTCGTGATCGTCGACGAGGCGCAGTCGCTCGAGCGCAACGTGCTGCTCACGGTGCTCAGCCGCATCGGCCAGAACTCGCGGGTCGTGCTCACGCACGACGTCGCGCAGCGCGACAATCTCCGCGTCGGCAGGCACGACGGCGTCGCGAGCGTCATCGAGACGCTCAAGGGCAACGCGCTCTTCGGGCACGTGACGCTCATGCGCAGCGAGCGCAGCCGCATCGCCGCGCTCGTGACGAGCCTGCTCGACTCCTGATCCGTCCATCCATCCACCGACCTCACCCCGAGGACCCGCATCCGACGGATGCGGGTCCTCGGCCGTGCAGCGTGCACGCGCCTGTGGATGACGCACGACGCGATCGTGCGCGCACGGCTACCGTGCCCGCATGCTCGTCGCCGTCCGCACGCCAGCCGCCCCCTTGGGGCTGACCGCGACCGACGGCATCCTCGGCGTCGCCCTGGCCGGCGGCGTCGTCGCGCTCGCGATGCACGCGGGCTGGATGGGCTCGGCGGGCGCCGCGACGATCGCACTCGTCGTCGCGGCACTCGTCGCGCCCGCCCTCGCCCGCATCGACGTCGCCGAGCGGCGCCTGCCGAATCTGCTGACCGTGCCGCTGCTCGGCATCGCATCCGCATGCGCACTCGTCGGCGCGATGCTCGGCACGTGGGTCGGGGCGCTCGTCGGGCTCGGCGTCGCCGTCGTGCTCGTGGCGATGTGGTGGCTCGGCGGCATGGGAGCCGGCGACGTGAAGCTCGGCGCGGGCCTCGCGCTGGCGGCCGCGCCGATCGAGTGGTGGCTGCCGCTCAGCGGCATGGCGTGCGCGTTCCTGCTCGGCGGCGCCGTCGGGCTCGTCGCGAAGGTGCGAGGCGCGGATTCGGTGCCGTTCGGGCCGTGGCTGCTCGCGGGCACGGGCGTCGCGGTGGTGCTCGCGGCGGTGTGACCGCTTCGGTGGGCTCCTTTCGAGGCTCGCTGCGCTCGCACCTCGAGGAGCGGTCTGGGGAGGCTCCGCGGCGGTGCGACGTTGCGCACAAGGCGCGCATGTCGTCATGTGACGGCCCGATTGGTCGGACCGCGTGCGCCCTTCCTAGCGTGGAGGCGACCCCCAAGGCACGTCCCAGGAGCACCACCATGCCGACCATCGCCCGATCCCTCGCCGCGGCCGCTGCCGCATCCACCCTCCTGCTCGCCGGCTGCGCGGGTGCCGCGAGCGGTGGCTCCGACGCCGAGCTCGGCACGGAGGAGAACCCTGTGCGCCTCGGCGTCGTGGGCGCCTCCGACCCGTACTGGTCGACCTACGAGGATGCGGTGACCGACGCGGGCATCGCGATCGAGATCGTCGACTTCACCGAGTACACGCAGCCGAACCCGGCGCTCTCCGAGGGCGACCTCGACATCAACCAGTTCCAGCACATCCAGTACCTCGCCGACTACAACGTCTCGTCGGGTGAGGACCTGCAGCCGATCGGCGCGACGGCGATCTACCCGCTGGGCCTGTACTCGACGCAGTACGACTCGGCCGACGACATCCCCGACGGTGCGACCGTCATCGTGCCGAACGACACCGTGAACCAGGCTCGCGGCCTGCTCGTGCTGCAGTCGGCGGGCCTCATCGAGCTCGCAGACGGCGGCTCGCCGTTCTCGACGCTCGAGGACGTCGAGGACGGCTCGCGCGTCGAGGTGCAGGCGCTCGACGCCGCGCTCACGGCAGGGTCGCTGTCGGAGGCCGCCGCGGCGATCGTGAACAACGACTTCCTCGACCAGGCGGACCTGGGCGACGACGAGGAGATCGCTGCCGACGACCCGTCGGACCCCTCGGCCCTCCCGTACGTGAACATCTTCGCCGTGCGAGCGGACGACGTGGACGATGACGTGCTGCAGCAGCTCGTCGAGATCTACCAGACGACGCAAGCCGTCACCGACGGCGTCGTCGAGCAGTCGGGCGGCACGGCGGTGCTCGCGACCACGCCCGCCGACGAGCTGCAGGCGTCGCTGGCCGACGTCGAGCAGTCGATCCGCGACCAGCAGTAGCAGCGACGCGTCCGCGGGCACCGATCCACCGGTGCCCGCGTTCGCGCGTCCCACGAGAGGAGCAGCATGGCGCACATCGCGATCCGCGACGTGACGAAGACCTATCCGGGTCGGCGACGCTCGGACGCGGCCGTCACCGCCGTCGACGCGGTCTCGCTCGACGTCGAGCGCGGCGACGTGTTCGGAGTCATCGGGTACTCGGGCGCGGGCAAGTCGACGCTCGTGCGGCTCGTGAACGGCCTCGAGCCCGCGACGAGCGGCTCGATCGAGATCGACGGCGTCGACGTGACGCGCCTGGACGCCAAGGCGCAGCGCGAGCTGCGGCAGGGCATCGGCATGATCTTCCAGCGCTTCAACCTCCTGCGCTCCCGGACGGTGCGGGCGAACGTCGCCTACCCGCTGGAGGTCGTCGGGACGCCGCGCGCCGAGCGGCGCGAGCGGGTCGACGAGCTGCTGCGCTTCGTCGGGCTCGAGGACAAGGCCGACGCCTACCCCGAGCAGCTCTCGGGCGGCCAGCAGCAGCGCGTCGGCATCGCTCGGGCGCTCGCCGCGAACCCGTCGATCCTGCTCGCGGACGAGGCGACGAGCGCGCTCGACCCCGAGACGACCGACGAGGTGCTCGACCTGCTCGCGCGCGTCAATCGCGAGCTCGGCGTCACGATCGTCGTCATCACGCACGAGATGGACGTCATCGCGCGCATCGCCACGAAGGTCGCCGTCATGGAGGCCGGCCGCGTCGTGGAGGCGGGGCCGACGTACGACGTCTTCACCCGTCCGCAGACCGACACGGCGAAGCGCTTCGTGCGCACGGTCGTGCGCGCGCTGCCCGAGGGCGACGCCCTCGTCGAGCTGCGCGCGCGCACGAGCGGCAGGCTCTTCACGATCGCCTTCACCGACGAGGGCGCGAGCGAGGCACGCGTCTTCGGCGCCCTCGCGCGCGCCGGCGTCGACTTCCACCTCGTGCACGGCGGCGTCGACGACATCCAGGGCCGCGTCTACGGCCTGCTCACCATCGCGGTCGACGGCGACGACGCCGCGATCCGCGACGCCCTCGCCGGCATCGGCGCGGGCGTGACCGTGACGGAGGTACCGGCATGAGCGATCTCGTCGCGGAAATCCAGGAGCTGCTCCCCGCGCTGCTCGAGCAGACGGGCATCACCCTGTGGCTCGTCGCGGTCTCGCTGCTCATCGGAGGTGCGCTCGGCCTCGTGCTCGGCACTGCCGTCTACGTCACGCGTCGCGGCGGCGTGCTGCAGCAGCCGGTCGTGTACTGGGTGCTCAACGTGCTGGTGAACACGTTCCGACCCGTGCCGTTCATCATCCTGCTCGCGGCGCTGCAGCCCGTCGCCAGGGCGACGATCGGCACCGGCCTCGGCAACGCCATGGCGATCTTCGCGATCTCCTTCGCCGCGACGTTCGGCATCGCGCGCATCGTCGAGCAGAACCTCGTCTCCGTCGACCCCGGGGTCATCGAGGCGGCGCGCGCCATGGGAGCCGGGCCGTGGCGCATCATCGGCACGGTCATCCTGCCGGAGGCGTTCGGGCCGCTCGTGCTCGGCTACACGTTCGCGGTCGTCGCGATCATCGACATGTCGGCCGTCGCGGGCATCATCGGCGGCGAGGGCGTGGGCAACTACGCCATCGCGTACGGCTTCCGCCAGTTCAACCCGGTGGTCACGTTGAGCGCCCTCGTGATCATCGTCGTCGTCGTGCAGATCGTGCAGGCGCTCGGCAATCTCCTCGCCCGCCGCATCCTGCGGCACTGACCGAGCGTCCAGGCGTCGTCGCTAGCGTTTCCGGCATGCAGCGACGACGCCTGGCCCTGCTCGCCTCGATCGGAGCCGCGGGGATCGTGCTCGTGGGGTGCGCAGCGTCCGAGCCGCCCTCGGTGACGACGGCGGACCCAGCGACGCTGCCCGGCTGGGTCGAGCCGCCCACGCCGATCGCTGCCGAGTACGCGGTGGGCGAGCGGGACGGCGTCGTGTTCACGGCGCTCGAGGCGGAGTCGGGCGAGTGGTGCCTCGCGATCCACGATCCCGACGAGCAGACCGAGTACGTCGTCGCCTGCTCGGAGGGGCCGATCGTCACAGCCGGCTCGGATGGCCTCGCGACCGCGCGCCTCGAGATCGACGGCGTCGGCGACGCCTCCGACGGCGAGGCGGTCTCCGACTGGGTCGTCGTCGTCGACTGACGCGCGCGCATCGAGGATGCTCGGCGCGCGCATCGCCTACGCTGGGGGACGCCCCACCTTCGTCATAGGAGACGACGCGCATGAGCACCGACACGACCCCCAAGCAGGATCGCGAGCTGCCCCCGGCGGCCGTGCCGATGACGAGGACGCGGTGGACGCCCGCGAAGATCGCGCTCTGGGCGGGGATCGCCCTGCTGGGCGGTCTCGCGTGGGTCATGCTCGCCGTCGTCCGCGGCGAGACCGTCAACGCCATCTGGTTCGTCTTCGCGGCGGTCTGCACCTACCTCATCGCGTACCGCTTCTACTCGAAGGTCATCGAGCGGCACATCGTGAAGCCCGACGACCTGCGGGCGACGCCGGCCGAGCACCTCGCGAACGGCAAGGACTACGTGCCCACCGATCGGCGCGTCCTCTTCGGCCATCACTTCGCCGCCATCGCCGGCGCCGGTCCGCTCGTCGGTCCCGTGCTCGCGGCGCAGATGGGCTACCTGCCCGGCACGATCTGGATCATCGTCGGCGTCGTGCTCGCCGGCGCGGTGCAGGACTACCTCGTCATGTTCTTCTCGATGCGCCGCGGCGGCCGCTCGCTCGGACAGATGGCGCGCGACGAGCTCGGGCGGATCGGCGGCACCGCCGCGATCGTCGCGACGCTGCTCATCATGATCATCATCACGGCGATCCTCGCGCTCGTCGTGGTCAACGCCCTCGGCGAGAGCCCGTGGGGCGTCTTCTCGGTCGCGATGACCATCCCCATCGCCCTGTTCATGGGGGCGTACCTGCGGTGGATCCGCCCGGGTCGCATCACCGAGGTGTCGATCATCGGCTTCGTGCTGCTCATGGCCGCGATCGTCGGCGGCGGCGCCGTCGCCGAGACGCAGTGGGGGCAGGACGTCTTCACCCTCGACCGCACGACGCTCGCGTGGGGCATCATCGTCTACGGCTTCATCGCCGCCGTGCTGCCCGTGTGGGTGCTGCTCGCGCCGCGCGACTACCTCTCGACGTTCATGAAGATCGGCGTCATCGTCATGCTCGCCGTCGCGATCGTCTTCGTGCGCCCCGAGATCACGGTGCCCGCGTTCACGGAGTTCGCGAGCGGCGAGACGGGGCCCGTGTGGTCCGGCAGCCTCTTCCCGTTCCTCTTCGTCACGATCGCGTGCGGCGCCCTGTCGGGCTTCCACGCGCTCATCTCGTCGGGGACGACCCCGAAGATGGTCGAGAAGGAGCGTCAGACGCGCTTCATCGGCTACGGCGGCATGCTCATGGAGTCGTTCGTCGCCATCATGGCGCTCGTCGCCGCCGTCTCGATCGACCGCGGCATCTACCTCGCGATGAACGCGTCGGCGGCCGCGACGGGCGGCACGGTCGAGGGCGCAGCGGAGTTCGTGAACGGCCTCATGCTCGCCGGCGTGCAGACGAGCCCCGAGGTGCTCGCGCAGGCGGCGCAGGACGTCGGCGAGGAGTCGATCGTCTCGCGCACGGGCGGTGCGCCGACCCTCGCGTACGGCCTCGCCCACATCCTGCAGCAGTGGATCGGCGGGGCGTCGATGATGTCGTTCTGGTATCACTTCGCGATCATGTTCGAGGCCCTGTTCATCCTCACCGCCGTCGACGCCGGCACGCGCGTCGCCCGCTTCATGCTGCAGGACTCGATCGGCAACGTCGCGAAGCGCTTCAAGGACACGTCGTGGAGGCTCGGCGCCTGGATCTGCACCGCGATCATGGTCGCGGGCTGGGGCGCGGTGCTGCTCATGGGCGTCACGGATCCGCTCGGCGGCATCAACACGCTCTTCCCGCTGTTCGGCATCGCGAACCAGCTGCTCGCGGCCATCGCGCTCGCGGTCGTGCTCACGATCGTCGCGCGCCGCGGCACGTGGCGCTGGCTGTGGATCGTCGGGCTGCCGCTCGCGTTCGTGTCCGTCGTGACGATCACGGCGTCGATCTTCAAGATCTTCTCGCCCGTGCCCGCGGTCGGCTACTGGGCCAACCACATGGCGTTCCGCGAGGCGCTCGCATCCGGCGAGGAGCAGTTCGGCACGGCGCCGACCGTCGCGGCGATGGAGGCGGTCGTGCGCAACACGGCCGTGCAGGGCACGCTGTCGATCATCTTCGTGTCGCTCGCGATCGTCGTGATCACGACGAGCCTCCTCGCGGTGCTGCGCGCGTGGCGCACGCGCGAGATCGTCGACCAGGAGGACCCGCCGGTGCCCTCGCGCCGCTTCGCCCCGGCCGGGTTCCTCGCCTCCAAGGAGGAGAAGGCGCTCGAGCGCGAGTGGGCGGCGCTGCCCGAGGACCAGCAGCCGTCGCGGGGCCACTGATGCCCGACCGCGCCGCCGCCGCGCACGCCCTGCGGCGTGCGTGGCGGGCGGCCGCCTGGTACGCACGAGGCCTCACGGGGGAGTCGCGCTACGAGGCGTACCTCGCGCACGAGCGCGCCGCCCATTCCGAGCGGCCGCCGCTCGACCGTCGTGCGTTCTGGCGCGACTACCACCGCTGGCAGGACGCGAACCCGCAGGGCCGCTGCTGCTGACGTCGTCGCGCCCCGGGAGGCGGCGCGCGAGCATCCATGACGCCGCGTTGCGGCGCCGCTGGGAGCGGCGGCGCCGCGCGCGCATGATGGGCGCATGAGCAGCCCGTGTCCCACCCATCTCGTCGGCAGCGTCTCCCAGCCCGACGCCGCATCCGTCTTCCGCACCGTCGTCGAGCATCTCGACGTCGTGCCCCGCATCCCCGACGGCGAGGTGGGCGAGCGCTTCTACTGGATCCAGTTCCAGACCCTGCGATTCGATCGGACGCCCGGCCTCGAGCGCGTCGGCGAGCCCGGGTACCGCATCCGCGACCGCTTCGACGTGCGCCCGTTCCGCGTCGTCGGCGACGTCGAGCTGCCGGATCTCGGCTACGCCGACGCGGCGATCGCGTCGTACGCGACGTTCCGCGACCTGCAGCAGGACGGCGTCGTGCCTCAGGGCACGCGCTTCCAGGTCTCGCTGCCGACGCCGATCGCGATCGTGGGCGCCTTCCTCGAGCCGGGCTCGCGGGCGGCGTTCGAGCCGATCTACGCCGCGGCGCTGCACGCGGAGCTCGATCGCATCCTCGAGGCGATCGACCACGACGCGCTCGCGGTCCAATGGGATGCGGCGGTCGAGTTCGCGATCCTCGAGCGGCACCGGGAGCCGGCCATCGTCATCGACCCCTGGTGGGAGGGCGACGCGCTCGAGGGCATCGTCGACCGGCTCGTCGAGGTCGGCGGATGGGTGCCGACCGACGTCGAGCTCGGCTACCACCTCTGCTACGGCGACGTCGAGGAGGCGCACTTCGTGCAGCCCGAGGACGCGGGCACGCTCGCCGCCGTCATCGCGGGGCTGCTGGGCGCTGCGACGCGGACGGTGTCCTTCCTGCACCTGCCCGTGCCCATCGAGCGCGACGACGCGGCGTACTTCGCGCCGCTCGCCGACGTCCGCTGGGGCGCGACGCTGCCGATCCTCGGGCTCGTGCACCACGAGGACGGCGTCGAGGGCGCGCTGCGTCGCGCGTCGGCGGCCGCGGGCGCGGTGCCGCCCTTCGCCATCGCGACGGAGTGCGGCTTCGGTCGCGGGCCGCAGGAGCGCACCGTGCCGTTGCTCGAGCTGCACCGGGAGGTCGCGGCGGCGCTCGCCCGCTGACGCGCGCCGCCGCTGCACCCGGCTACGCCTCCTGGTCGTCCGCACCCTTCGAGCGCAGGCGCGCCAGCAGGCCCGCGCCGACCGCTGCAGCGGCGGACGCGGCGGCCACGAGCGGCGCCGTGATCCCGGCACCCGTCTGCGGGAGCGAGCCCGACCCGCCGGAGCCCGACGCGCCACCGGCGCTGCCGGAGGGAGCGGTGGAGACCGACGGGCTCACGCCGTCGCTCGGCGACGGTGCCGTGCTCGGAGGCACGCTCGGCTGCCCCGACGAGGGCGGCGTCGAGGGCTCCGGGCTCGGCTCGACCGGGATCGGCAGCACCTGCACGACCGTCGGACGCGGGCCGTGGAACGTGCCGTCGACGCCCGTCGCGCCCGCCGGCGCGTAGTCGGGCCACAGCGAGCTCGGGGCGTCGAACAGGCCGTCCTCGCCGGGATGCTGCACGGCCACGAACACGTGCCACTCGTCGTCGTGGATCACGGGACCGCACGTCTCCGACTGCACGGGCACCGAGAGGAACTGCTCGACGAGGCCGCGCTGCTCGCCCTCGAGGCGCACGCGGAAGAGGCCGTCGTTGTAGCCGATGCCGCTCGGTGCGCCGTCGGTCGAGACCCACAGGTTGCCCTCCGAGTCGAACGCGAGGTTGTCGGGGCAGGAGATGGGGGAGACCTGGTCGACGGGAAAGCCTGCGAAGTACGTCTGGTCGCCCTGCGCCGGGTCGCCGCAGAGCATGAGGATGCTCCAGCGGAACGTCGTGCCGGTGTGGTCGCCGCCGTCCTCGGCGATCTCGATGACGTGGCCGTCGCGGTTCTGCGTGCGCGGGTTCGCCTCGTCGGCAGGGGCGTTGGCGCCGACCCCGCGGTTCGAGTTGTTCGTGCACGCGACGTAGATCAGCCCGGTCAGCGGGTTCGGCTCGACGTCCTCGCAACGATCCATCTTCGTCGCGCCGACGAGGTCCGCGGCGCCGCGCGTGTTGACGAGCACCTCGTCGGCCGCCCAGCCCGCGACCTGCGAGACGCCGCCCACGACGAGCGGCAGCCAGCGGCCCACGCCGTCGAAGGCGCCGTCGGAGGGCAGCCTGCCCGAGCCGTCGATCTCGACGGTCGAGTTGCCCTCGAACTGCGCGACGTAGAGGTCGCCGGTCTCGAGCAGCGTCATGTTCGACGCGCGGTCGCCCTCGACGTAGGTGCCGGCCGACACGAACTTGTACAGGTAGTCGAAGCGCTCGTCGTCGCCCATGTACGCGGCGACGCGGCCGTTCGCGGCGACGTGCACGTTCGCGCCCTCGTGCTTCATGCGACCCATGGCGGTGTGCTTGCGCGGCGTCGAGGTGGGGTCGAACGGGTCGACCTCGACGATCCAGCCGAAGCGGTTCGCCTCGTGCTCGTAGCCGGGGGTGCGGATGTCGAATCGCGGGTCGTCGAGCTCCCAGCCGCGCGCCGTCGTCGGCGACGTCAGCCCGTAGCGCCGGTCGGCCGCGGTGGCGCCGGACGCGGCGAAGTAGCCGTTGAAGTTCTCCTCGCCCGAGAGGATGGTGCCCCACGGCGTCGTGCCGCCCGCGCAGTTGCCGAGCGTGCCGAGCACGACCGTGCCCGTCGGGTCCGCGACCGTCTGCAGCAGGGGTGAGCCCGCAGCGGGGCCCGTGAGCCGGTAGGGCGTGTCGTCGAGGAAGCGGCGGTTGCGCGCCGCGCCCACGACGGGCTCCCACGGATCCGCGTCGCTCGCGCGCGCGAGCTCGACGACCGAGAGGCCGTGCGCGGCGCGTCCGACGGCGCGAACGCGCGCGGGATCGTCCGCGATCTGGGCCGCGGGGAACATGATCGGCTCGTTCGTGTACTCGTGGTTCACGAACAGCAGCGCCGTCGTCGCGTCGATGCGCAGGATGTCGGTGTAGTCGCAGTTGTAGCCGAACTGGCGACGCTGCTTCGCCTCGGTCTGGTCGAGCGCGTCGAAGGCGGGGGAGTCGAGGAAGAGCGGGTCGCCCCAGCGCAGGATCGGCTGGTACGTGAAGCCCTCGGGCACCGTGAGCTCGTCGACCGTCGCCGCCACGGGGGCGATGGGCGTGAAGCCGAACGCGGCGCCCGGCACGGGCGCGGCCGCCTGCGCGGGCGCGGCGGCGCCGATCGCCTGCGTCGTGAGGAGGGCGACGGTGCCCGCGACGCCGGCGCCCAGCAGCGTACGGCGCGAGAGCTCGGCGTCGATGATGTCGCGCAGGTACGCGTTCCTCGACGTGTTGCACACGTCGCCGAGGCACGCGTTCGCGCACTTCAGGTGGCACGTGACGGCGCTGCGCTTGCCGCGCACGTGCGCGGCCATCGGCAGCAGTGGACGGCGTTCGACATCGACCATGCGGGAGCCCCTCCTCGAGCGCCCGTCGACCCGAGCGGTCCGGCGCACGCGAGCCACGCAACCCGCTCGGGGTGGACGGCAGGTGTCGTGTCGGTTGCGTCGCGGGGGCGCGCCGACGGCGCGCGGGCGAACGCGCCGCCCGGACGTCAGCCGTCGTGGCGCGGCGGCTCCGGCAGCGTCTCCGCGTACGCGCGCACCGAGCGCCGGTACCGGGGCAGGCCGGGCTCGAGCGCCTCGACCAGCACGCGCACGGCCTCGCCGCTGCGACCGGCGTCGTGCAGCGCGAGCGCGAGGAAGATCGCGCGGGCGTCGCCGACGGCGTCGTGGTCGGGTGCGTGCGCGAGCACCTCGATCGCCTCGTCGATCCGACCGAGGTTGCGCAGCGTCGATCCGTGCTGGATGGCGAGGCGCGCGGCGCGCTCGTCGTCGAGCCCGAGCTCGAGCGCCCGTCGGTAGTGCGCCGCGGCGATCTCCTCCATGCCCAGCGAGTCGAAGACGCCGCCGAGCTCGAACGGCCCTCGCGCATCGTCCGGACCGAGCTCGGCGACGAGCGCGCGCATCCGCCGGATCATCTCCTGGGGGCGCTCCTCGTCGAGGGCGGCCCAGAACGCATCGATCCGCTCCTGCCAGTCCGTCTCCGTCACGGCAGCGCGTCCTCGTCGACGGCGAGCCCCGTGTGGCGCGCGGCGAATGCGAGCTGGTCGGCGAACTCGAGCGCAGCGGCATCCTTCGGCTTGCCCATGCCGTGTCCCGCGCGGGTGTCGACGGACAGCAGGATGGGGGCGTCGGCACCCGTCGCAGCCTGCGCGCGCTGCAGCGCCGCGGCGAACTTGAACGAGTGCGCCGGCACGACGCGGTCGTCGTGGTCGCCCGTCGTGACGAGGGTGGGCGGGTAGGCGACGCCTTCGCGGATGGCGTGGAGCGGCGAGTAGGCGAGGAGCGCCGCGAAGTCGTCGGCGTCGTCGGGATCGCCGTAGTCGCTCGTCCACGCCCAGCCGATCGTGAAGCGATGGAACCGCAGCATGTCGAGCACGCCGACGCCCGGCAGCACCGCAGCCCACAGCTCGGGTCGCTGCGTCAGCGCCGCGCCGGCGAGCAGGCCGCCGTTCGATCGCCCGTGGAGCGCGAGCTGCGCCGGCGTCGTGACGCCCGTGGCGACGAGGTGCTCGGCGATGGCGTAGAGGTCGTCGAAGACCTGCTGCTTGGCGCCCTTCGTGCCCTGCTTGTGCCAGTCGGAGCCGAACTCGCCGCCGCCGCGGAGGTTCGGGACGACGAGCACGCCGCCCGCATCCACCCACGCGGCGAGCACGGCGCGGAAGCCCGGGTTCATGGGGATGTTGAAGCCGCCGTACGCCCAGATCAGCGTCGGGCGGGGCGCGGTGCCGTCGTCGCCAGCGGGGCGGACGAGGAAGGCGGGCACCTCGGCGCCGTCGGAGCTCGTCGTGCGGATGCGCGTCGTGGTCGCGGCGGGTGCGGCGGGGCCGGGGGTGGGGAGCGTGCGGTGCGCCACGAGTCGCGGGCCGTCCGTCTCGACGACGTGGCGCGTGCCGCGGTCGACGAACGACGAGGTGGTGGCGAACACGGTGGGCGAGGTCGCACGAGCGCTGAGCCCCGTGAGGCTCACGCCGTCGCCGATCGGCACGTCGTCGCCGAGCGTGCCGTCGTCGGCGGCGAGCTGCACGCGATGGGAGGCGTCGTGCGAGTACTCGAGCACGAGGCCGCCGGCGGTGAGCGACGCGCCCAGCAGCACGTCGGTGGCGTGCTCGGCCACCACGGTGGAGCGCTCGCCCGAGACGAGGTCGAACGCGTCGAGCCGGTAGCGCGGTGCGCCCTCGTCGGTGACGAAGAGCAACCGGCCGTCGCGCACGCCGATGGCGTTGCGCTCCACGTCGTGCCCCTCGACGAGCTGCCGCAGCGCCGTGACCGGCTCGTCGTGCCTGCGCACGTGCAGGTCGTTGCCGCTCGACGCACCCGTGTCGGTCTGCAGCACGAACCACTCGTCGTCGCGCGGCCAGTGGCGCGCGAAGAGGCGCGGCTCCTCGGGTCGCGAGAAGAGCACGGCGTCGTCGGCGGGATCCTCGCCGACGACGTGCACCATGAGCCGCCCCGCGCCCATCTCGTCGGTGAGGCCGTTGCCGTTCGGCGCGTCGTAGCGCCAGTACGTGAACGAGCGCCCGTCCGGCAGCCACACGGGCTGGTTCCACTTCGTCCACGGGATCTCGTCGGCGAGGTCGACGCCCGTCACGACGTCGCGCACCTTGAGCACGCGCCAGTCGGATCCGCCGTCGGCGACCCCGTAGGCGAGCAGCTGGCCGTCGGGGCTCACGGAGGCCGTGGTGACGGAGACGGTGCCGTCGGCCGAGAGCAGGTTCGCGTCGAGCACGACGCGCGCGTCCTCGAGCTCGTCGACCGAGTCGGCGACGGTGAGCACGTCCTGGTTCTGCCCGTCGTTGCGCCACGCGAAGACGCGGCCGCCGCGCTCGAACGGGCAGCCGCGCGTCGGTGCCGTGAGCAGCGCCGTCACGCGCGCGCGGAACGCGTCGCGGCCGGGGAGCGCGGCGAGCACGGGCTCGGCGAAGGCGTTCTGCGCGGCGACGAACGCCGCGGTCTCCTCGGAGTCCGCATCCTCGAGCCACCGGTACGGGTCGGCGATGCGCACCCCGTGCAGCTCGTCGACCGTCTCATCTCGTCTCGCCTCGGGGTACGCACGCATGTCCCCCACCCTCTCAGAAACGAAATGAGGTTTTCGGCCCTTTCTGACATCAGAATCGGCCGAAAACCTCAGATCGTTGAGCGGGGCTACTTGGCGACGCCCGGGTGCGTCATCGAGAGGAGGTCGAGCGCCTTGTCGAGGTCGGCCTCCGTCAGATCGCCGCGCTCGACGTAGCCGAGGTCGACGACGGCCTCGCGCACCGTGATGCCCTGCGCGACGGAGTGCTTCGCGATCTTCGCCGCCGCCTCGTAGCCGATGAGGCGGTTGAGCGGCGTCACGATCGACGGGCTCATGCCGGCGAGTGCGGCGGCGCGCTCGACGTTGGCCTCGAGGCCGTCGATCGTCTTGTCCGCGAGCACGCGCGACGCATTCGACAGCAGGCGGATCGACTCGAGCAGCGCGGTGCCCATGACGGGGATCTGCACGTTCAGCTCGAACGAACCCGACGCGCCCGACCACGCCACCGTCGCGTCGTTGCCGATGATGCGCGCGCAGACCATGAGCACGGCCTCGGGCACGACGGGGTTCACCTTGCCCGGCATGATCGACGAGCCGGGCTGCAGGTCGGGGATCGCGAGCTCGCCCAGCCCCGTGTTCGGGCCCGAGCCCATCCAGCGCAGGTCGTTGCAGATCTTCGTGAGCGAGACCGCGATCGTGCGCAGCGCGCCCGACGCCTCGACGAGACCGTCGCGGTTCGCCTGGGCCTCGAAGTGGTCGCGCGCCTCGGTGATCGGCAGACCGGAGGATGCTGCGAGCTCGGCGATGACGCGCTCGGGGAAGCCGATCGGCGTGTTGATGCCCGTGCCGACCGCCGTGCCGCCCTGCGGCACCTCGGCGACGCGGGGGAGCGCCGCCTGGATGCGCTCGATGCCGTACCGCACCTGCGCGGCGTAGCCGCCGAACTCCTGGCCGAGCGTCACGGGCGTCGCATCCATGAGGTGCGTGCGGCCCGGCTTCACGGCGCCCTTCCACAGCTCGGCCTTCGCCTCGAGCGCCGCGGCGAGGTGCTCGAGCGCGGGGATGGCCTGCTCGACGAGCGCGCCCGTGACGGCGACGTGCACCGAGGTGGGGAAGACGTCGTTCGACGACTGCGACGCGTTGACGTGGTCGTTGGGATGCACGGGAGCGCCGCGGTGCCGCGAGGCGAGGGTCGCGAGGACCTCGTTCATGTTCATGTTCGACGACGTGCCGGAGCCCGTCTGGTACGTGTCGACGGGGAACTGGTCGTGGTGCGCGCCGCCCACGACCTCGTCGGCGGCGGCGACGATCGAGTCGGCGACGTCGGCCTCGAGGATGCCGAGCTCCTTGTTCGCCAGGGCAGCGGCGCGCTTGATGCGCGCGAGCGCGACGATCTGCGCCGGCTCGAGGCCGGAGCCCGAGATGGGGAAGTTCTCGACGGCGCGCTGCGTCTGCGCGGCGTACAGCGCGTCGACGGGGACGCGCACCTCGCCCATCGTGTCGTGCTCGATCCGGTACTCGGTCATGCTCGTCGGCCTCTCTGCTCGGTGGTCGTGGCGGTGCCGCTCGATGGAGCGGGGGGGAGTGATGGGTCAGTCGATCTCGGCCGTGACGGCCTCGACGAGCGCCTGCATCTCGGCGTCGCTCGCTGTGCCCGCGACGACGAACGTCGACGTGTCCGTCTGCGTCCACGCGACCCAGGCCAGGTTGCCGGGGTCGTCCATGTCGCGCTGGTCGGCGACCGTCCACTCGACGCCGTCGACGTCGAGGGAGCCCGTCTCGGAGGCGTCGCGCGTCGTGGCGGCGAGCCAGCTCGCGTCCGCGCCGACGCCCTGCGTGAGCGAGGCGAACGCATCGTCGGCGGTGATCCAGCCGACGTACCACTGCGCGATGCCCGCGGGGCCGTCGCGCAGCTCGGCCGCGTTCGCGCGCCATCCCTCCGGCAGGTCGGGGCTCACGACGGTCGTGCCGAGCGCGGCGGACGCGTCGGCGGCGGCGGCGGGCACGTCGATGGGCTCGGGCGGCGCCGGGTCGGCGCGCATGACGAACAGCACGACGACGAGCACGATGCCGAGCGTCGCGAGCATCGCCGCGACGAGGTTGACGAGCGTCTTCGAGCCTCGGTAGCGCGCGCTCGAGGCGGCCTTGCGCTCGGCGATCTCCTCGGGCGTCTCGGGACGACCGAGCTCGGCGACGACGCGCGGCTGCTTGGGGCTCACGAGGCGTCGGCCTCCGTGCCGCGTGCGGCGTCGAGGCGCGCGCGCGCGCCCTGCAGCCACTGCTCGCAGCGCTCGGCGAGCGCGTTGCCGCGCTCCCACAGCGCGAGCGACTGCTCGAGCGTGACGTCGCCCGACTCGAGGGCCTGCACCACGCGCACGAGCTCGTCACGCGCGGCCTCGTAGCCCAGCTCGTCGGCGGGCGTCTGCCCGATGGGCGCAGCGGTCTCGCTCACGGTCCCGATCCTACCGCCGCCGCATCGGACGCGATCCGACGTGCAGTCGGTGCAAGGATGGACCAATCCCCCCACCGCGTGATCGAGAGGATCAGCCGTGCCCGCACCGTCCGACGCCGCCATGGAGGAGATCCGCACCCTCGTCGCCTTCGACACGACGAGCCGCGACTCGAACCTCGAGCTGATCGCGCACGTCGAGCGCCGGCTCGACGCGCTCGGCATCGCCTCGACGCGCATCCCGAACGCCGAGGGCACGAAGGCGAACCTGCTCGCGACGATCCCCGCCGCCGACGGGTCGACCGACGGCGGCATCGTGCTGTCGGCGCACACCGACGTCGTGCCCGTCGACGGGCAGGCGTGGTCGAGCGAGCCCTTCGCGCCCGAGGTGCGCGACGGCCGGCTCTACGCGCGCGGCTCCGCCGACATGAAGTCGTTCCTCGGCGTCGTGCTCGTGCAGGCGGCCGACATGGTCGCGCAGCCGCTCGCCGAGCCCATCCACCTCGCCCTCTCCTACGACGAGGAGGTGGGATGCGTCGGTGCCGTCGACCTCGTCGACGAGCTCGCGCGTCGCGGTGGCCTGCCGCGCGGCTGCGTCGTCGGCGAGCCGACGAGCATGCGCATCGTGCGCGGCCACAAGTCGATGAACGTCTTCCGGATCGACGTGCGCGGCGTCGCGGCGCACTCGTCGCTCACACCGCAGGGCGAGAACGCGATCGTCGCGGCCGCCGAGCTCGTGCGCTTCGTGCAGTCGGTCGCCGACGAGATGCGCGAGCAGGGTCCGTTCGACGACGGCTACGTCGTGCCGTACACGTCGGTGAGCGTCAACCGCATCGACGGCGGCATCGCCGTGAACACCATCCCGGCCGAGTGCTCGATCCACTTCGAGTTCCGCGCCCTCACGACCGTCGACCACCCGGCGCTCGTGCAGCGCTTCGTCGACGAGTGCGCGCGCGTCGAGGCCGACATGCGCTCCCGCTTCCCCGAGGCGTCCGTCACCCTCACGACCACCGCGGCCGCGCCCGGCGTCGACACGCCCGCCGACGCCGAGATCGTCGCCCTCGCCGCCGAGTGGGGCGCGGTGCCGAGCGACGACAAGGTCACCTACGGCACGGAGGCCGGGCTCTTCGCGAACGCCGGCATCCCCACGGTCGTCTGCGGCCCGGGCGACATCGCCCAGGCGCACGCGCCCGACGAGTTCATCGCGCTCGACCAGATCGCGGCGTGCGAGGCGTTCGTCTCGCGCCTCGTGGCATCCCTGCGCGCCTGACGCGCCCGCACCCCATCCATCCCAGGAGCATCGTGAGCACCAGCACCGCCCAGCCCCCGCGCGAGGTGTCGCCCGAGCGGCTCGCCGCCGCGCGCAAGGCCGTCATCTCGTCGTCGATCGGCGCCGCGCTCGAGTGGTTCGACATCATCGTCTACGCCTCGTTCGCCGTCGTCATCACGCGCATCTTCTTCCCCGACGCCGGCGAGTACGGCCTGCTGTACACGTTCGCGACGTTCGCGACGACCTACCTCATCCGTCCGCTCGGCGGCTGGCTGCTCGGCTCCTACGCCGACCGCAAGGGCCGCAAGAACGCGCTCACGCTCACGCTGCTGCTCATGATGATCGGCACGCTGCTGATGGCGGTCGCCCCGACCTACGCGATGGTGGGCGTCTGGGGTGGCGCGATCATCCTGCTCTCGCGCCTCATCCAGGGCTTCTCCGCCGGCGGCGAGTTCGGCACGGCCACGACGTTCCTCGTCGAGACGGCGCCGCACAAGAAGATGTTCTACGCGTCGTGGCAGATCGCCGCGCAGGGCGCGTCGATGCTGCTCGCGTCGGCGTTCGGGTTCGCGCTCAACACGTACCTCACCGCCGAGCAGCTCGACGCGTGGGGCTGGCGCGTGCCGTTCTTCGTCGGCCTGCTCATCGGCCCGGTCGGCCTGTACATCCGCGCCCGACTCGCGGAGCCCGAGGAGCTCGGCGCGCACGAGCGACGGAAGTCCCCGATGGGCACGCTGCTCACGCAGCACCTCGGCCGCATGCTCGCCGGCTCGGCGGTCATCGGCGTCGCGACGATCTCCGTCTACATGATCCTGTTCATGCCGACGTTCGCGGTCGCGAACCTCGACGTCGCGCCCGAGGCCGCGTACCTCGGCGGCGTCGTCGCGGGTGCCATCGCCCTGTTCGGCTCGCCGCTCGTGGGCAGGCTCGCCGACCGGGTGGGACCGGCGCGCGTCATGACGTGGGCCGCGGTGGCGGCGCTCGTGCTCGCGTGGCCGATCTTCCAGGTCATCGTGACCCTGCGCAGCGTGCCGGCGCTCATCATCTCGATCGGCCTGCTCGGCCTCATCATGGCGTTCTACTTCGCGCCGCTGCCCGGGCTCCTGTCGTCGATGTTCCCCGCCGAGATCCGCGGCACGGGCCTGTCGATCACGTACAACGTCGGCGTCACGCTGCTCGGCGGCATCGCGCCGCTCGTGCTGACGTGGCTGCTGCAGGTCACCGGCAACCTCAACGCGCCTAGCCTCTACTACATGGCGATCGCCGTGCTGTCGCTCGTCGGGCTCTTCTTCGTGCGTCGGACCTTCCGCCAGCGCTGAACGCAGCAGGACGAGCCGCGACCATGACGTATCGCAGGTGATCTCGCCCCGGGAGGGGAATGCTCCCTCGTGCGCCGGGATCGCCTGCGAGACGCAGCAGGTCGGGACTCCTGCGAGACGCAAGAGGGCGGACCGCTGCGCGTCGCGTCTCGCAGGAGACGCAGCGCGTCAGACCGCCGGGCGCGCCTCGGTGACCGTCGCGCCGAGCGTGCCGGCGGCCAGGGTCACGAGCACCGCGTCGCCGGGCGCCGCCGCGCCGGCGTCGCGCAGCACCGCGCCGCTCGCCGTCTGCACGACGGCGTAGCCGCGGTCGAGCGTCGCCTGCGGGCTGAGCGCTCGAAGACGGTCGGCGAGCCGATGGATGCCGTGCTCCGCTCGCTCGAGCGACCGGCCGGCGAGGTCGTCGGCGCGCACGGCGAGCTGCCGCACCTCCGACAGGTGCGCGTCGATCAGCGTCTCGGGTCGCGCGAGCGACGGGCGCGAGCGCAGCGACGCCAGCCGCTCGACCTCGTGCGCGACGCGCTGCGTGACGCGCGTGCGCAGTCGGGCGCGCGCCTGGGAGACCATGTCGAGCTGCTCGGCGACGTCGGGCACGACGCGCTTCGCCGCATCCGTCGGCGTCGAGGCGCGCAGGTCGGCGACGAGGTCGAGCAGCGGGCGGTCGGCCTCGTGGCCGATGGCCGACACGATCGGCGTCGATGCCGCGGCCGCCGCGCGCAGCACGCGCTCGTCGCTGAAGGCGAGCAGCGCCTGGAAGTCGCCGCCGCCGCGAGCCACGACGATGACGTCGACGTCCGGATGCGCGTCGAGCGTCTCGATCGCGCGCGCGACCTCGCGCGGTGCGGCGTCGCCCTGCACGGCCGCGTGCACGACCTCGAACCGCACGCCCGGCCAGCGCAGCCGCGCGTTGCGCAGCACGTCCTGCTCCGCATCCGAGTCCTTGCCCGTCACGAGGCCGACGCAGTGGGGGAGGAAGGGCAGGCGGCGCTTGCGCGCGGGATCGAAGAGCCCCTCCGCCGCGAGCCGCTGCCGCAGCTCCTCGAGCCGGGCGAGCAGCTCGCCCAGGCCGACGTGGCGCATGGCCCGCACCTGCATCGACAGCGTGCCGCCCTTCGCCCAGTACTCGGGCTGCACGAGCGCGACGACGCGATCGCCCTGGCGGAATGGCTCGCGCAGGCTCGACGTGAACGCCTTGGCGTCGATGGTGAAGTCGCCGTCGACGTCCTTGACCTTGCCGAACACCATCCCCCGCCGCACGTTCCACTGCGTGAGCTCGCCCTCGACCCAGACGGCGCCGAGACGGGCGACGTACGACTGCAGCTCGGTCGCGAGGCGGGCGACGCTCCAGGGCTCCTCGGGCGTGCCCGTGACGCGATCGCCCATGCGGCCTCCGAACGTAGGATCACTCGTGTCACGACCTCGAACGGCCGGATCCCGCTGGATCCGCCGCACTCGCCGATCGTCCGCCACAGGCTAGTCGACCCCGGCGACGCCGAGCCCCCTCCGCCGACGGGAAGCTCGTCCTCTCGCTGCCGAAGGAGCTGCGTCCCTCCAGGCGCTGACGGCGGCGGACCCTACCCGCCCGAGCGTGCGCGCGCACGTC
Source organism: Agrococcus sp. SGAir0287 (assembly GCF_005484985.1). Taxonomy (NCBI): domain Bacteria; kingdom Bacillati; phylum Actinomycetota; class Actinomycetes; order Micrococcales; family Microbacteriaceae; genus Agrococcus; species Agrococcus sp. SGAir0287. The sequence goes on along the minus strand of NZ_CP027942.1, from coordinate 2,194,041 downwards.
GCTGCGTGCTCGCGCGAGCCGGGGCATGCTGGATGCACGCCGTCGATCGCACGGCGAGGACGACGCTGGAGGGACCATGAGCGACGAGACCGTGCAGGACGCCGGGGTCGAGAGCACCGACGAGTGGACCGAGGAGGTCGCCGCGGGTGCGGACTACGACGAGACGCTCGGCGAGGGCGTCGAGGAGCCCGAGCCCGTGGGCGTCGACGACACCGACTCCATCACGGTGCAGGATGTCCCCGAGGGCTACGAGGACCGTGACGAGGACGTCGCCGAGGACGACCCGGCCGATGTGCCCGACGAGCACGGCGGCGCGAGCTGGGCCATCGACACCGACGGGAACGGCGTCGACGACACCGTGCTGCCCGAGGGCACCGACTCGATCGTCGACGAGAACGCCGACTGGGAGTAGCCACCGTCATCGAGGGCGCCTGCGACGCTCCTGCGCCGCGCGGGCGCCCTCGTCGCGGGCCGGACGCATCCGCGCCTCGCGCATCCTCGATCGGAGTCGCCATGCAGCACCGCGTCCTCGCCGCCGTGCTCCTCGTCCTCGCAGCCGTCGGCGCGGTGGGGACCGGGATCCACAACCTCGCGTACTTCGGGTCGGCGGATGCGAGCGTCGCCGGCTACCTCGAGGGATGGTTCGTCAACGCCGCCTCGTCGTCGGCGGCCGTCGACCTGCTCGTCGTCGCGTCGGCGGCGAGCATCGTGATCCTCGTCGAGGGCGCGCGCATGGGCTGGGCGCGCTGGGCCTGGGTGCTCGTCGTGCTCGGCGGACTCGTCGCGATCGCCTTCGCCTTCCCGCTCTTCCTCGCGCTGCGCGAGCTCGCGCTCGACCGGCGCGAGCGCGCGACCGCGCGATCGGACGCCTGACTCGGCGCGTCCCGATCCCGCTCCCAGGCTCGCGGGTGCAGGATGACGGCGTGCGACGACAGCCCATCCTCCTCCGCCTCGCGATCCTCTGCTTCGTGCTCGGCGGCTTCGCCCTGTTCCGCAACCTGGTCTCGACGTGGTCGACGCTGCAGGACTACCCGAGCGCGCAGTTCCTGCCGGTCTTCCTCTCGACTCGGTCGGCGTCGGGCGGCGTCGACCCGATCCTCGTGTACTTCGTCTGGGGCCCGCTCGTCTTCGGGGGCCTCGGCGTCGTGCTGCTCGTCGTCCACCTGCTCACCCGCGCCGGTGGGGCCGTGGCCGTCGGCGCAGGCGCCGCGACCGCCGCAGGGTGGCAGCAGCCTCAGCAGCCGGGCGGATGGCAGCCGCAGGAGCCGCAGGGATGGATGCCGGAGCAGACGCAGCAGCAGCCCGGCGGCTGGCAGCCCGAGCAGCAGCAGCCCGGATGGCAGCCGTCCCCGCCGTCGGCGCCGCAGCCCGGGCCGGTGCAGCCGCTCGGCGGCACGCAGCCTCCGCCGCCGAACGCGAGCGACCGCATCCAGCCGTAGCGGATGCGACGACGGCCCCCGGCGCGATGCCGGGGGCCGTCGTCGTGTCGCGCGATCGCGTCAGCGCGACGACCAGCCCGCCGAGCCGAGCTGCTGCGTCGCCTCGACGACGCGAGCCGCCATCGCCGTCTCGGCCGCCTTGCCCCATGCGCGCGGGTCGTACTGCTTCTTGTTGCCGACCTCGCCGTCGACCTTGAGGAAGCCGTCGTAGTTGCGCAGCACCGAGTCGGCGACCGAGCGCGAGTACGCGTACTGCGTGTCGGTGTCGATGTTCATCTTGATGACGCCGTTGCGCACGGCCTCGGCGATCTCGGCGTCGGTCGAGCCGGAGCCGCCGTGGAAGACGAGATCGAGGGGCTTCTCGCCCGTGCCGTGCTTCGCCTGGATGCCGGCCTGGATCTCGCCGAGCAGCTCGGGGCGCAGCTTGACGTTGCCCGGCTTGTAGACGCCGTGCACGTTGCCGAACGTCAGCGCCGCGATGTAGCGGCCCTGCTCGCCGAGGCCGAGGGCGTCGACGGCCTGCTCGACGTCGCCGAGCGTCGTGTACAGCGCATCGTTCGAGCCCTCGTGCTGCACGCCGTCCTCCTCGCCGCCGACGACGCCGATCTCGACCTCGAGGATCGCGTCGATCGCGCGCATGCGCGGCAGCAGCTCCTTCGCGATCTCGAGGTTCTCGGCGAGCGGCACGGCCGAGCCGTCCCACATGTGCGACTGGAAGAGCGCGGGGCGGCCGGCGGCCACCTCCTCCTCGCTCGCGGCGACGAGCGGCAGGAGGAAGGAGTCGAGCGCGTCCTTGGGGCAGTGGTCGGTGTGCAGCGCCACGGTGATCGGGTACGCCTTCGCGACCTCGGTGACGTACCGCGCGAACGCGATCGCGCCACCGGCGCGGTTCTTGACGCTCTGGCCGGCGAAGAAGTCGGCACCGCCCGTCGTGACCTGGATGATGCCGTCCGAGCCGGCCTCCGTGAGTCCCTGGAGGACCGCGTTGATGGTCGACGACGACGAGACGTTGATCGCGGGGTAGGCGAAGGCGTTGGCCTTGGCCTTGTCGAGCATCTCGGCGTACTGGTCGGGCGTTGCGACGGGCATGGGCATCTCCTTCGAGCGGATGGCGTCGCCCCGAGTCTAGGAGCGTGCGGGGTCGCCGCGCCCTCGTCCTGCGAAGCCGACTTCCTATAGGATCGTGACGTCGCACCGAACGGGAAGGGGACGCGATGACGCGTCTGTTCAACGATCCATCGGCGTTCTCCGACGAGATGATCGAGGGCTTCGCCGCAGCCTCCGCTCGCTGGGTGACCGCCGTGCCGGGCGGCGTCGTGCGCTCGACGCGTGCACCCGAGGACACCGTCGCCCTCGTCATCGGCGGTGGCAGCGGGCACTACCCGGCCTTCGGCGGCCTCGTCGGCCCCGGCATCGCGCACGGCGCGGCCATGGGCAACCTCTTCGCCTCGCCCTCCACGCAGCAGGTCTACGCCGTGGCGAAGACCGCCGACCAGGGCATGGGCGTGCTGCTGTCGTACGGCAACTACGCCGGCGACGTGCTGAACTTCACGGAGGCGCAGGAGCGGCTGCGGTCCGAGGGGCACGACGTGCGCACCGTGCTCGTCACCGATGACATCTGGAGCGCGCCGGCCGAGCGCAGGCACGAGCGTCGCGGCATCGCCGGCGACCTCGCCGTCTTCAAGGTCGCGGGCGCCGCCGCCGAGGCGGGGGCCTCGCTCGACGAGGTGGAGCGCCTCGCGATCAAGGCCAACGAGCGCACGCGGTCGTTCGGCGTCGCGTTCGGCGGCTGCACGTTCCCGGGCGCGGACGAGCCGCTCTTCACGGTGCCCGAGGGACGGATGGCCGTCGGGCTCGGCATCCACGGCGAGCCGGGCATCGACGAGGTCGACGTGCCCACGGCCGACGAGCTGGCTGCGCTGTTCGTCGAGAAGCTCCTCGACGAGGTGCCCGACGGCGTCGAGGTCGACGGCGCGCGCGTCGTGCCGCTGCTCAACGGCCTCGGCTCGGTGAAGTACGAGGAGCTCTTCGTCGTCTACCGCGCCGTCCACCGGCTGCTCGGGGAGCGCGGCATCGTCGTCGTCGACCCCGACGTGGGCGAGCTGTGCACGTCGCTCGACATGGCCGGCTGCTCGCTGACCCTCGTGTGGCTCGACGACGAGCTCGAGGAGCTGTGGAGCGCACCTGCCGACACCCCCGGATACAGCAAGGGATCCGTCGCTCCGCAGGAGCGCGTGGAGGTCGTCGTCGAGGGCGTCGAGGAGGCCGCGATCCCCGAGGCGTCCGACGCGTCGAAGGCGGTCGCCCGCACGATCGGCACGGCGTTCGTCGAGATGGCCGAGGCGATCGACGAGGCCGCCGACGAGCTGGGCAGGCTCGACGCGATCGCCGGGGACGGCGACCACGGCATCGGCATGCAGCGCGGCGTGCATGCGGGCCGCGACGCGGCGGTGGCCGCGGTGGATGCGGGCGCGGGTGCGGAGACGACGCTGCGCCGGGCCGCGGACGCGTGGGGCGACCGCGCCGGCGGCACCTCCGGCGTCATCTGGGCGACGATGCTGCGCGCCGTCGCCGCCGCGCTGGGCGACGAGGCGCGCGTGACGCGCACCGAGGTCGCCGCGGGCGTCGACGCCGCGCGCGACGCCGTCACGTCGTTCGGCAAGGCCAAGGTCGGCGACAAGACCATGATCGACGCGATCGTGCCCTTCGCCGACGAGCTGCGCGACCGCGTCGCCGCCGGCGACTCCCTCGTCGACGCGTGGAGCCACGCGGCGGGCGTCGCCGAGGAGGCCGCGCAGGAGACCGCGGCGCTCGCCGCCACGCTCGGCCGTGCGAAGTCGCATGGCGAGAGGTCCATCGGCACGCCCGACCCCGGCGCGGTGTCGTTCGCGCTCATCTGCACGACCGTCTCGGACGTGCTCGCACAGACCCTCGAGGAGGACGCATCGTGACGCTTCGGCTCATCATCGGATCGGACAAGGCCGGCTTCGACTACAAGGAGATCATCAAGGCCGACCTGGAGGCGAACCCGGGCGTCGCGAGCGTCGTCGACGTCGGCGTGCCGTCCGACTCGGATGCGACGAGCTACCCGAACGTCGCCATCGAGGCCGCCGAGCGCATCGCGCGCGGCGAGGCCGACCGGGCCATCCTGCTCTGCGGCACGGGCCTCGGCGTCGCGATCTCGGCGAACAAGGTCAAGGGCATCCGCGCCGTCACGGCGCACGACTCCTTCTCGGTCGAGCGCTCGATCCTGTCGAACGACGCGCACGTGCTGTGCATGGGTCAGCGCGTCGTCGGCATCGAGCTCGCCCGGCGTCTCGCCAAGGAGTGGCTGACGTACACGTTCGACCCGTCGAGCCATTCGCAGGCGAACGTCGACGACATCTGCGCGTACGAAGGCGTCTGACGATGGCGAGGTTCGCGATCGGCTCGAGCCTCAAGATGTACTTCGGCAAGGGCGCGACCGAGCGGTGGACCCGCGACGTCGCCGCCATCTGCCGCATGCACGAGGCCGTCGCCTCCGGCGTCGTCGAGCCATTCGTGATCCCCACGTTCCCGTCGATCCCGGCCGTGGTCGACATCGCCGTGCCCGCGGGCATGACGGTCGGCGCGCAGGACGTGCACTGGGAGCCCTCGGGGGCCTTCACGGGCGAGGTGAGCGCGCCCGAGCTCGTCGAGCACGGCGTGCGGATGGTCGAGATCGGGCACGCCGAGCGTCGTGCGATGTTCGGGGAGACCGACGAGACCGTCGCGCGGAAGGTCGTCGCGGCGCTCGACGCGGGCCTCGCGCCGGTGCTCTGCATCGGCGAGGCCGTGCGCGACGACCCGTCGGCCGCTGCGGCTGCGTGCGTGCAGCAGCTCGAGGCATCGCTGCGGCTCGCACGCGAGCGCGGCGTCGGAGGACGGCTCGTCGTCGCCTACGAGCCCGTGTGGGCGATCGGCGCTCCCGAGCCGGCCGGGGACGCGCACATCCGCGGCGTGACGAGCGTGCTGCGCGACCACCTCGCAGGCGACGCCCTGCTGCCTCGGGCGCAGGTCATCTACGGGGGATCCGCGGGGCCGGGGCTCCTGCCGCGCATCGCGCCCGACGTCGACGGCATGTTCCTCGGCCGCTTCGCGCACGACCCCGCCGCCTTCGGTCGCATCCTCGACGAGGCGCTGGAGGTCGCGGCATGAGCCGCCCGCTCGACGTGCAGCGCACGGCGCTGCGCGATCAGGTCCACGACCGGATCCTCGCCGACCTGCTGGACGGCACGGTGCAGCCGGGGGAGCGGCTCTCGATCGACACGCTCGCTCGCGAGCTCGCCGTCTCGCCGACGCCCGTGCGCGAGGCGCTCGTGCAGCTCGAGCGCACGGGCCTCGTCACCCGGGAGGCGCTCAAGGGCTACCGCGTCGCGCCGCTGCTGGATCGCGAGCAGCTCGCCGAGCTGTTCGACGCTCGGATGCTGCTGGAGGTGCACGCCGCCGAGCTCGCGGCGCCGCACGCGCTCGCGATGCTGCCGGACCTCCGGCAGGCGCACGAGTCGCACGAGGCGGCGAGCCACGACGTGCTGCACGCGCACGCGGCCGGCGAGGTGCCGCTCGAGGTCACGCAGCGCTACTTCGACGCCGACGGCGCCTTCCACGAGGTGATCTTCGCGAACGCCGGCAACCGCTACCTGCGGGACATGCACGCGTCGCTCGGCGCGCTGACCCACCGGCTGCGTCAGGCGGCGCTGCGAGGGCCCAGCGACGTCATCGAGGCCATCGCCGAGCACCGCGCGATCCTCGACGCCTTCGCATCGGACGACCCCAGCGCTGCCGTCGACGCGATGGCACGGCACATCGACGGCGTGCGCTCGAGGTCGCTCGCCGATCGGTGATGGCCCGGAGCGTCTCGCAGCCCGCCCGTACGCGGTCGTCAGGTGCCTCGGTCGTCGTCGAGCGGCACGAAGGCGACGGCGCGCACCGGAGCGCCGTCGGACTCCGTCAGGCGCAGGGGCATGGCCGCGAAGACGCAGCGGCCGTGCGGGATGCGGTCGAGGCCCTGCAGGTACTCGATCTGCAGCACGCCGGCGGCGAGCAGGATCCGGTGGCACGGCCAGTCGTCGACCGGGTCGGCTGCGGGAGCCCACGCCGCGTCGTGCTCGGCGCGGATGCCTCGGTCCTGCGGGAAGTCGAACCCGATCGCCGTGACGCCCGCATCGAGCACCCACGCCGCGGCGTCGCGCGTCATGAAGGGCGCCCGCGTCCAATGCTCCGGCGTCGTCGTCGGCCAGCGCGACGCGTGGTCGCTGCGCACCAGGAGGATGTCGCCTGCGCGGACGTCGGCCGTGGCCAGGTGCTCGGCGCGGATGGCCGCATCGTCCCCGAGCCAGGAGACGTCGGCGATCGCTGCCTCGCCCGTGACGTCGGCCAGCGCGACGGAGGACATCCGCGCGCCATCGTCGGCGACGTGCCACGGCGCGTCGACGTGCGTGAAGGCGTGCGCACCCATCTCGAGCCTCGTCGAATGGAACCGGCAGCCGCCCGCGGCCATGACGGTGGCGTGCTCGATCGTCGGCGCGAACCGCCAGTGCGGCTCGATCGGCATCGAGCAGTCGACGACGCGGTGGCCGAGCAGCTCGGTCATGCCGCGTCCGTGCCGCCGGAGCCCAGCGCGACGTCGAGGCGATAGCGCTCGATGGCGTTGCGCGCGAACATCGCCTCCTGCTCGTCGCGCGAGCACCCCGCGACGATCTCGGCGAATCCGCCGAGGATCTCGGCGTAGGTGCCGACGAGCGAGTCGACGGGGAAGTTGCTGGCGAACATGATGCGTGCGGGGCCGAAGGCATCGATCGCGCGCAGCACGATCTCGCGGTTCGCGTCGACGGTCCAGGGTTCATCGGGCACGCCGATGCCCGACACCTTCATCCAGACCCGATCGAGCGAAGCGATGCGCCCGATGGCCGCCGACCAGCCGTCGATCGCCTCGCGGGACCGGTCGGCGGGCAGCGCGGTGTGGTTGATCGTGAGCGCCGTCTCGGGATGCGCGCGCACGAGATCAGCCGCCTCGTCGAGATGCCACCAGGCGGTCTGCAGCTCGAAGTCGAGACCGAGGGGTGCCAGACGGGAGTAGCCGTCGCGCCACGTCGGGTCGGACAGCAGCGTCCTGCCCGGCTCGCTCGGCGACGCCGTCTGTCCGGGCTTGTGACGGATGCCGCGCACGATGCTGCGCTCCGCCATGGCCTCGAGGGTGGCGGCCGCATCGCTCCGATGCAGCTGCACGCGCCCGATGGCCGCGCTCGGCAGGCCGAACCTGGCGCGCACCGACTCGATGTGATCGATCTCGCCGAGCGGATCCGCATCGTCCCACTCGGTCTCCATCGTGACGCACCCCACGAGGCGCATCCCGGCGCTCGCGGCGTCGCGACGCAGGTCGTCCGGCAGGTAGTCGCGCTTGATCGACTCGTAGTCCCCGTAGCGGAACGGGATGCGCGCTCCAGGTCGCAGCCACGGCTGCCGTCCCTCGCCCGGCTCCCAGAAGTGGTGGTGCGCGTCGACGAGGTCTCCGCGGTAGGCGCTCATGCGCGCGCTCGCGCGAGGGGACGCTCGAAGTCGACGAGCATCGACCCGACCAGGTAGACGACCGCGGCAGCGCCGAGGAACACGAAGGCGCCGCCGAACCCGCCGCCGGCCGCGCCGATGGCGAAGCCCATGACGATGGGGGCGAGGCCGCCGCCGCCCGACGAGGCCACGTTCATGACGCCGCCGACGCGACCGACCTGCGGGCCGGGCACGAGGAGCGCCGGGATGGTCCAGTAGAGGCCGCCGAAGTTGATGAAGAAGACGGCGGTGGACAGCAGCGCCAGGGCGACGATGCCGTCGGTCACGGGCGGGATGGCGAAGATCGCGACCGCCGTGCCGACCCCCGAGACGCCGAGGATCGTGCGCATGACGACGTTGTAGCGCGTCGTGGCCGCTCGCCAGCGGTCCGCGACGAATCCGGCGACGAGCTGCCCGAGGACGCCGGAGCCGTAGACGAGGAACGTGCCCCAGCCGAGCGCGGCGAGGTCGAAGCCGAGGGCCTGCGAGAGGTAGGACGGCGTCCACGAGATGATGCCCCACCAGATGGTCGCCCAGCCGAGCCGGCCGACCATCATGCCCCAGAACGACCGTGACGCGAGGTAGTCGACGGCGCGGGGGAGGGGGCCGGTCGCCGTCGACGACGTGCCGGCGACGACGGCGGTCTCGTCCTCGATGCGCGCGAGCTCGGGCGCGCCGACGCCAGGGTGCTGCTGCGGCGTGTCGCGCAGGTAGAGCCAGTAGAGCGCCGCGACGAGGATCGTGAGCCCGCCGGTGACGATGAAGGCCCAGCGCCAGTCGCCCAGCGCGCCGATGAGCGCGACGACCACGAGGCCGCCGACCGCCGAGCCGAACGGCCCGGCGGCGTCGACGAACGTCGCGCCACGGGCGCGCTCCTTCGGCGGGAGCCACGCGGCGTTGAGCTTCGCCGCGGCGGGGAAGACGGGCGCCTCGCTCGCGCCGAGGCCGAGGCGCGTCAGGACGAGGAAGATGCCACCCGTCGCGAGGCCGCCGAGCAGCTGGAACGCACCCCAGACCACGCCGGCACCGCCGACGATGGCGCGGGGTCCGAACCGGTCGAGCAGCCAGCCTCCGGGGATCTGGAAGAGGAGGTAGGTCCAGAAGAACGACCCGAGGATGACGCCCTGCAGCTCGGGCCCGAGGTCGAACTCCTCCGCGATGAAGGGCATCGCGATCGACAGCGTCGCGCGGTCGATGAAGTTCAGCAGCACGAGGATCCACAGGATGGCGAAGATCTGCCATCGCACCCAGGTCCGACGTGTCGGTCGGTTCGTCGTCGCGGTCATCGTGACTCCCTCGTCCAGCGGCGTTGCCGTCGTAGATCCTATAGGATATCGTTCGATCGGTGCAGCGGAGCCCGCGGCACCAGACCGACACGACGACGTGGCCGCACGGCCGAGGAGCAGCACATGAGCACCCGACCCCGCATCGCACTCACCCTCGGCGACCCCGGCGGCGTCGGGCCCGAGCTCGTCGCGCGCTGGCTCACGAGCGACGATGCCACCCGCGACGCCGACCTCGTGATCGTGGGGGACGAGGAGGAGCTGCGCGACGCCGCGATCGACGCCGGGGTCGATCTCGACCTGTCGACGATCGACGGTGCCCGCCTCGTCGACAACGGCGGCACGCGTCCGGACGGCGGATTCGAGCGGAAGGTGGCGACCGAGGCCGGCGGCCGGTGGGCGATGGCGAGCCTGCGCACCGCGCTCGAGCTGTCGAAGGCGGGCGAGGTCGACGCCATCGTGTTCGCGCCGCTGAACAAGACGTCCCTCCACCTCGCGGGCATGACCGAGAACGACGAGATGTCGTGGTTCGAGACCGTCCTGGACGACGGCACGAGCGCCACCGAGCTCAACATCCTGCCCTCGCTCGTCACTGCGCGCGTCACCTCGCACTGCTCGATCGCGGAGGTCGCGGACCTCATCGAGCTCGACCTCGTCGTCGAGCGCGGCGAGCTGCTCGAGCGCGTGCTGCGATCGCGCGGCATCGACGCACCGCGCATCGGCGTGTGCGCTCTCAACCCGCACGCGGGCGAGGGCGGCAAGTTCGGCAGGCACGAGATCGACGTCATCGCACCCGCGATCGAGCAGCTGCGCGCTCGCGGCATCGACGCCTCCGGTCCCTTCCCGAGCGACACCATCTTCCTCAAGGCCCGCGACGGCGCGTTCGACGGCGTCCTCACGATGTACCACGACCAGGGCCAGATCGCCGTCAAGCTCATCGGCTTCGACCGCGGCGTGACCATGGCGGGCGGCCTCTCCGTGCCGGTGTGCACGCCCGCCCACGGCACGGCCTTCGACCTCGTCGGCACCCGCTCCGCCGGCATGGGCGCCTACGAGCACGCCGTCCGCACGGCGATCGGCGTCGGTGCCCAGCGCCGCGCAGCCGCCGCGGCCTGAGCCACGAGCGCCCCCATCCGCATCCGACCCACCCACCACCCCATCCGCATCACAGCACCAGGAGATCGACGATGACCTCACGACCCACCGCCCTCGTCGCGACGGCCGCCGCCGCCGCGTTCGCCCTCGCCGCCTGCTCGAGCGGCACGACCGCAGCCGACGGCCCCGTCTCCGGCAACGTCACGATGGTCGTGCCGTTCTCCGCCGGTGGTGGCTCCGACGCCTCGGGCCGCGCCATCGCGAGCGGCCTGGAGGGCGTCACGGGCCTCACCATCACCACCGAGAACCGCGAGGGCGGCTCGGGCGCGGTCGGCTACTCGTACTTCCTCGGCGAGGAGGGCAACCCCAACGTGCTGCTCGCCGCCGAGACGAGCCTCATCTCGATCCCGCTCTCCCAGGACGTGGAGTTCGAGTCCACGTCGTTCACGCCGATCATGAAGCTCGGCGACGACTACACGCTCATGGTCGTGCCCGCCGACAGCCCGTACGAGACGTGCACCGACGTCATCGAGGCGGCCGAGGACGGCCGCGTGGTCGCAGCCGTCTCGGGTGCCGTGAGCCTCGACGAGGTCGTGTTCAGCCTCGTCGAGGAGGATCAGGGCGTCGAGTTCGATCGCGTGCCCTTCGAATCCGGCGCCGAGGTCATCGCAGGCGTGCTCGGCGGCCAGGTCGACATCGCGAGCCTCAACCCCGGCGAGGTCGTCGGCCAGCTCGAGTCGGGCGACATGCGCGCGCTGTGCGCCTTCAGCGAGGAGCGCTACGAGTACGAGGCGATCGCCGACGTGCCGACGGCCACCGAGCAGGGCATCGACGTGGCCTTCGCGCAGTTCCGTGGCTTCATCGCTCCCGGTGGGCTCACCGAGGAGCAGACGCAGTTCTGGATCGACGCTGCCGAGGAGTTCGCCGAGACCGAGGCGTACGACGAGTACATCGAGGCGAACCTCATGCAGCCGAACGTGCTCTACGGCGAGGAGTTCGCCGAGTACGTCGCCGGCAACGAGGCCGACCTCGAGACGGCGCTCGGCCAGTGAGGATCTCCGTCCGAGCTGCGGGGACGGGGTTCAGCCTCGTCCTCGCAGCCGTCGGGCTCGCCGCGGCGATCGTCGGCTCGACCTACGGCTTCACCGGCGAGGACGGGCGCATCGGGCCCGGCTTCCTGCCCGTCGTCTTCGGCGGCGCCGTCGCGCTGCTCGCGGTCGTCGACGTCGTGCAGCGCGTCCTGCGCCGCGATCGCGGCGTGACGATCGAGGACCTCGCGACCGACCTCGCGGCGAGCGACGCCGAGCCCGAGGTCGCGCCCGAGGACGAGCCGCTGCGCAACGAGGCGGGCGAGGAGGTCGACATCTTCGGCCGCACGCAGCGCCAGCGCACCCGCATCCTCATCTCGGTCATGGTCGGCCTCGTGGGCGCCGTGCTGCTCACGCCGCTCATCGGCCTGCTGCTGTCGTTCACGCTCCTCATGGCACTCGTCGCCATCGTCCTCGAGCGGCGCCCCGTCGTGCCCTCGCTCATCATCTCCGTCGTCGCCGCCGCGGTGATCTGGCTCGTGTTCCGCGAGCTGCTCAGCGTGCCGCTGCCGACCGGCCTGCTCGGACTCATCTGATGCTCGACAACCTCATCCTCGGCTTCTCGCAGGCGCTCACGCCCGAGAACCTCCTCTGGTGCCTCATCGGCGTCGTCGCCGGCACGGTCATCGGCCTGCTGCCGGGCCTCGGCGCCACGACCGGCGTCGCGGTGCTGCTGCCGCTCACCTTCGCGCTCGAGCCCATCACGGCGCTCATCATGCTCGCGGGCATCTACTACGGCGCCCAGTACGGCGGCACGATCACGAGCGTCCTGATCTCGACGCCCGGCGAGGCCTCCAGCGTCGTCACGACGCTCGACGGCTACCAGATGGCGCGGCAGGGCAGAGCGGGACCCGCGCTCGCCATCAGCGCGATCGGCTCGTTCGTCGCGGCGATCATCTCGCTCGCGCTGCTCGTGACGCTCGCGCCGCCGCTCGCCGACCTCGCGCTCGGCTTCGGCCCCATCGAGCAGCTCGCGATCATGCTCCTCGGGCTCGTGATCGTCGTGACCTTCCAGGGCGGGGCGCTCGTGCGCGGCGCCATGATGGCTGCCGTCGGCCTCCTCATCTCGACCGTCGGCGTCGCGTCGGGCTTCACCACGGCGCGCTTCACGTTCGGCAACGTCGACCTGCTCTCGGGCATCCCCTTCGTCGAGGTCATGATCGGCCTCTTCGCCCTCGGCGAGGTGCTCTACCAGATCCGCGTCGGCGCCGCCGCGCCCATCCGCGCGCGCTTCAAGGACATGGTCATCCGTCGCACGGACATCACGCGATCGATGCCCGCCATCCTGCGCGGCAGCGGCATCGGCTTCCTGCTCGGCATCCTGCCCGGCGCGGGCTCGACGCTCGCTTCGTTCATGTCCTACGGCATCGAGAAGCGCGTCTCGAAGAATCGCGCGAACTTCGGCAAGGGCGCCATCGAGGGCGTCGCGAGCCCGGAGTCGGCGAACAACTCCGCCGCGAACGCGAACTTCGTGCCCACGCTCGCGCTCGGCATCCCGGGTGGAGCGACCACCGCCGTGCTCCTGGGCGCCTTCACGATCTTCGGCCTGCAGCCTGGTCCGCTGCTGTTCGAGACGCAGCCGGCGCTCGTGTGGGGCCTGCTCGTGTCGTTCTTCATCGGCAACGTGCTGCTGCTCGTCCTGAACCTGCCGCTCGCGCCGGTGTTCGCGCAGATGCTGCGCATCCCGTACGCGTACCTGTACCCGATCATCCTGCTGACGAGCGTCGTCGGCGCCTTCGCCGTGAGCAACAACCTCTTCAGCGTCTGGCTCGTCGTGCTCTTCGGCATCCTCGGCTGGATCCTCAAGGAGCTCGACCTGCCCATCGCTCCGCTCGTGCTCGGCCTCGTGCTCGGCCCGCTGCTCGAGAAGTCGCTCGTGCAGACGAGCGCCCTCGGCCAGGGCAACCTCGGCGTGATCTTCACGAGCCCCGTCGCGATCGTCGTGCTCGTCTCGGCCATCGCGCTCGTCGTGCTGCCGAAGGCCGTCGTCGCGATCCGGCCGCGCGTCGCCGCGGCCCGGGAGCGCGCCAAGGAGACGGCCCGATGAGCACCGCCTCCGATCCGTCAAGGACCTCCTCGGCGACCGCCGAGCGGCCTACCCTCCCAGGAGCCATCATGGACACCGCACGATCGACGACGACGCCCGCCTTCACGGCGGAGACCTGGCCGATCGCGACGTGCCTGCACGGCATCCCGACGGTGGGTCCCGATGGCGTCGCCCTGCACGACGCCACCGCCGAGACGTGGGACGACATGCTCGCGGAGGTGCAGGACGTCGGGTTCGACCGGATCGAGCTGGCCGACAGCCACATCCGCCCCGCGGACCTGGAGCCGGCGCGGCGGGACGAGCTGCTGGCGATGGCGCGTGAGCGGGGGATCGCGATCTCGAGCGTGCATCTGCAGCGGCAGAGCGTGATCATGCCCGGCCACGAGGAGCGCAACCTCGCCTACGCGCATCGCACGATCGACGCGGCGGCCGAGTGGGGCATGGAGGTGTTCTCGACCGGCCTGCATCAGCCGTTCTCCGAGTCGCAGCGGCAGGCGCTGTGGTTCTGGACGGCCCAGGGGCCGAAGGATCCCGACGACCCCGAGGTGTGGGATGCGGCGGTGACGCGCCTGCGCGAGCTCGGCGCCCACGCGGCCGAGGTGGGGCTGCGGATGTCGCTGGAGATGTACGAGGACACCTACCTCGGCACCGCCGACTCCGCCGTGCGGCTCGTGGAGGAGATCGGCCTGGCCAACGTCGGCCTCAACCCCGACATCGCCAACCTCATCCGCCTCCACCGGCCCATCGAGGACTGGCGGGAGATGCACGCGAAGACCCTGCCGTACGCGAACTACTGGCACGTGAAGAACTACACCCGCGACGAGGCCGCCGACGGCTCCTGGGCCACGAGCGTCCCCTCGTCGATGGAGGCGGGCCTCATCAACTACCGCCAGGTCGTGCGCGACGCCATCGCGCTCGGCTTCGACGGCATCTTCCTCATGGAGCACTACGGCGGCGACAGCCTCGGCAACTGCGCCACCAACCAGCGCTACCTCCGATCGCTCCTCCCGAAGGGACACGCATGACCACCACCCGCGACATCGCCGTCGTCGGCTCCGGCTACATGGGCGGCGGCATCGCCCAGGTGCTCGCGCTCGCGGGCCACCGCGTCGCGATCGCCGACGTCTCCGCCGAGGTCGCCGCGTCGAACCTCGAGCGGCTCGTCGGCGAGGCCGAGCAGTTCGTGACCGACGGGCTGTTCCCCGCCGACGCCGTCGAGCGCATCCGCGCCGGCATCACGGCGGCCGACTCGATCGAGGAGGCCGTCGCGGACGCCGCCTTCGTCGAGGAGGCCGTGCCCGAGCGCATCGAGATCAAGCACGAGACGCTGCGCCGCATCTCGGCCGCCGCTCGGCCCGACGCCGTCATCGGCTCGAACACGTCGACGATCCTCATCGGCTCGCTCGCCCAGGCCGTCGAGCGCCCCGAGCGCTTCCTCGGCGTCCACTTCTCGAACCCCGCGCCGTTCATCCCCGGCGTCGAGCTCATCTCGCACGCCACGACCGACGAGTCCGCGGTGTCGCTCGCCGAGGAGGTCGTCGCCTCCACGGGCAAGGTGACGGCGCGCGTCGGCGACGCGACGGGCTTCGTCCTCAATCGCCTGCAGTACGCGCTCTTCCACGAGGCGACGCAGCTCGTCGACGAGGGCGTCGCGACGCCCGAGGACATCGACACGATCGTGCGCACGACGTTCGGCTTCCGCCTGCCGTTCTTCGGGCCCTTCGCGATCGCCGACATGGCCGGGCTCGACGTCTACGCCTTCTGCTACGCATCGCTGCAGACGCGCTGGCCCGAGCGCTTCGCGACCCCCGCATCCCTCGCAGAGCACGTCGAGGCGGGCCGCTTCGGCACCAAGACGGGGTCCGGCTACCTCGACGTGCCCGCCGAGCGCACGCCCGAGCTCGTCGCGTACCGCAACCGCGCCTACGTGGCGATGCAGCGCCTCCTCGACGAGCTCGGTCCCGCGCCGATCGCCGCCGAGCCGACGGGGGAGCGCGCATGACCGTCTTCCCCGCCGAGCGCACCGTCATCCTCACCGGCGCGGCGTCGCCGCGCGGCATCGGCCGAGCGACCGCCCACTTCCTCGCCGAGCGCGGCTGGCACGTCGGCATCCTCGACCTCGACGCGGAGGCGTCGCGGGCGGTGGCCGCCGAGGTCGCCGAGCAGCACGGCGTGCGCGCGGCGGGCGCGGGGGCGAACGTCGCGGACGCCGCGCAGGTGCGCGCGGCGATCGACGAGCTCGAGGCGGCGCTGCCGCAGCTCGTCGCACTCGTGAACCTCGCGGGCGTCTCGAGCCCCGTGCCCTACCTCGAGGTCACCGACGAGGAGTGGCATCGCGTCATGTCGATCAACATGGACGGCGTCCACCACGCGACGCGTCGTGCCGTGGAGTCGATGGTGCAGCACGGCGTGGGCCGCGTCGTGAGCCTGTCGTCGGTCTCGGCGCAGCGCGGCGGCGGCACCTTCTCCAAGACGGTCTACTCGGCCGCGAAGGCGGGCGTCATCGGCTTCTCGCGATCCGTCGCGCGCGAGCTCGGGCACCACGGCATCACCGTCAACGTCGTCTCGCCGGGCCCCATCGACACCGACATCATGGGCGGCACCCTCACCGAGGAGCGCAAGGCCGCCATGGCCGGCGACGGCGTGCTGCCGCGCATCGGCACGCCTCGCGACATCGCGGCTGCCATCCACTACCTGATCTCCGAGGACGCCGGATTCGTGACGGGGCAGACCCTGAACGTCGACGGTGGCCTCTACATGCACTAGGAGGCACTGATGTCCAAGTGGTCGAGGTCCCGCATCGCCTTCCTGCTGCTCGGCATCGGCTGCCTCGTGCTGGGCGGCTGGTTCCTCTCGACCTCCCTCTGACCCACCCTCGACAGGGCGGCCGCGGCCGCTGGCACGCAAAGGAGCGCACCATGTCCGATCTCTCGAAGGCGATCGACCAGTCGGCCGACTCGCCGGCGCTGTCGTCCGCCATCAAGAAGGCGGCACGGCACCTCATGCCGATGCTGATCATCCTGTACTTCGTCGCCTTCCTCGACCGCACGAACGTCGGCTTCGCCGAGGAGGCGCTCGAGATGGATCGCGGCATCTCCGCCGCGGCCTTCGCGTTCGGCGCCGGCGTGTTCTTCATCGGCTACGCGATCTTCGAGATCCCGTCGAACCTGCTGCTGAAGCGCTTCGGCGCCCGGTTCTGGCTCGCGCGCATCGCGATCACGTGGGGCATCGTCGCGTCGGCGTTCGCCTTCACGACGAACGACACGATGTTCATCGTGCTGCGCTTCCTGCTCGGCGTGACCGAGGCGGGGCTCTTCCCGGGCGTGATCATGTTCCTCGCGGAGTGGTTCCCGAACAAGGTGCGCGTGCAGATGTTCGCGCTGTTCTACCTCGCGCAGCCCTTCTCGCAGATGCTCGGGGCGCCGCTGTCCGGCGGCCTCATCTCCTTCGGCGACCAGGTCACGCCATTCCACGGATGGCAGGTGATGTTCTTCGTCGAGGGCATGATGGCGGTCGTCGCCGGCATCGCGGCGATCTTCCTCCTCACCGACTCGCCGCAGAAGGCGAAGTGGCTCGACGACGACGAGAAGGCGGCGCTCACGCGCGTCATGGAGCAGGAGGACGAGGTGCGCAGCGCCGACGGCCCATCGGGCGTCTGGAAGGCGATGGCGAACTGGAAGGTCTGGTACTTCACGATCATCTACTTCTGCCTGCAGATCGCCGTCTACGGCACGACGTTCTACCTGCCGCAGCAGGTGGCGGGGCTCCTCGGGCAGTCGGTCGGCTGGCAGGTCGGCCTCGTCTCGGCGATCCCGTGGCTCGTGGGCCTCTTCGCCTGCTACCTCTTCGGCCGTCGCGCGAACACGGTGCGCCGTCGGCGTGGCTACGGCACCGTCTTCTTCCTGCTCACGGGCGTCTTCATCCTCGGATCCGCGCTCGCCGGCGCCGCCGGCCAGCCCATCCTCGGCATCCTGTGCATCACGATCGCCGTGGCGAGCTTCCTCTCGGTCGGTCCGATCACGTGGTCGTTCCCGACCGCGTTCCTCACCGGGGCGGCCGCCGCCGCGGGCATCGGCCTCATCAACTCGCTCGGCAACCTCGGCGGCTTCGTCGCGCCGATCATGCGCACCGCGGTGAACGAGGCGGTGCCGACCGACTCCGGCGCGTGGGGCGTCGTCTCGCTCGGCGTGTTCGCCTTCCTCGCTGCGGCGATGTTCTGGGCGACGCGGTTCTTCCGGGCGAAGGCGGATGCGCTGCTCGAGGAGCCCGCACCGCAGCACTGATCCGAGCTCCGGCGCGGCATCCGCGCCGGATCCCCAGCCCTCGGCGCCGAGCGGGTCCCAGCGACACCCCGCTCGGCGTCGAGCCATGTCCGCGCATCCGGACGAGCGGCGCAGACGTCCGCGACGGCGCGGGCGATAGCCTGGGGGCAGCTGGCCCCTGCCACCACTGCCGAAGGAGCCACACGATGGCCGAGACCGTCTTCCAGCATCCCGATCGCAACCTCGCCATGGAGCTCGTGCGCGCGACGGAGGCCGCCGCCATCCGCGCCGTGCCCTTCATCGGACGAGGCGACAAGAACGCCGCCGACAAGGCCGCCGTGGACGCCATGCGCACCTTCCTCGGCACCGTCGCGTTCGACGGCGTCGTCGTGATCGGCGAGGGGGAGAAGGACGAGGCGCCGATGCTCTTCAACGGCGAGCACGTCGGCAATGGTCGCGGCCCCTCGTGCGACATCGCCGTCGACCCCATCGACGGCACGTCGCTCACGGCCGCAGGTCGGCAGAACGCGCTGAGCGTCATCGCCGTCGCCGACCGGGGCACGATGTACGACCCCGTGGACGCCTTCTACATGGACAAGCTCGTCTGCGGACCCGAGGGCAAGGGCGTCGTCTCCCTCGCGCAGTCGATGGGCGACAACATCCGCGAGCTCGCGAGGGCCAAGGGCAAGGACGTCGCCGACATGGTCGTGGCCGTGCTCGACCGCCCGCGCCATGCGGCGCTCATCGACGAGATCCGCGCGGCGGGCGCCGGCACGCGCCTCATGCTCGACGGCGACGTCGCCGGCGGCATCAACGCCGCACGCTGGGAGTCGCGCATCGACATGTGCGTCGGCACGGGCGGCACGCCCGAGGGCGTCATCACGGCGTGCGCCGTCAAGGCGCTCGACGGCGTGGTCGAAGGGCGCCTCAACCCGCAGTCGGCCGACGAGCACGCGAAGGTGCTCGCCGCCGGCCACGACCTCGACCGCATCCTCACCGTCGACGAGCTCGTCACGAGCGACAACACGTACTTCGTCGCGACGGGCGTCACCGACGGCGGCCTGCTCGACGGCGTGCGTCGCAAGGGACCGCTCATCCGCACGGAGTCGCTCGTGCTGCGCTCCAAGACGGGCACCGCCCGCCGCGTGATCGCCGAGCACCTCGCATCGAAGTGGCTCGAGCGCGACGCCGAGCGCGCGTCCTGACGCGACGCAGCGCGCGGACGGATGCCGTCGAGCCTGGGGCTCGGCGGCATCCGTCGGCTGCCGCCCGAGCGACGATCCCTGCGAATGGTCTTGACGTGGGGTACACGGTCCCACACACTTGAAGTGTCCTCACCTTGCGGCAGAGCGGAGCCTTCGATGTCCACCACCACCGAGGCTCACGCCTCGACCGACCGCGGTGCTCGACGCCGCAAGATCCGCGCCATCCTGGCCGGAGGCCTCGTCCTCGGCGTCGGGGCCGCCATCACGCTCGCCGCCTGGAGCGACAGCGAGTTCGCCACCGGCACGTTCACGGCCGGCACCTTCAACCTCGAGGGCTCGACCGACGGCACGGCGTTCACCGACCACGCCACGTCGCCGGGTGCGGCCCTGACCTTCACGGCTCCGGCTTCGAACCTCTCGCCCGGCCAGTCGGTCGCGACGCCGTTCTGGGTGCGGCTCGCAGCCAACACGACGACCGGGGCGACCCTCGACCTCACGGAGGTGACCTCGACGGGCGCGAACGCGGCGAACCTCACGTTCCACGCGTACGCGATCGGCGCGGCCGCATCGTGCACGACCGCCACGACGGGCACCGACCTCGCCACGGGCGGGCCGCTCACGACCGGCACCGTCGCCGGTGCGACGACGTCGCTCCCGAACGGCACGCCGACCACGAATCCCGGCACCGCGACGCAGGTCTGCCTCGTCGTGACCGCGGGGTCCGGACTCGTGCAGGGCGGCGCCGTGACGTCGACCTGGCACTTCGTCGCCACCTCGAGCTGATCCCCGGATGGGGAGGCACGCGGCACGGCGACGCAGCCGCGGCAGCGCATGGCTGCTGCGGCTGCGTGCCGTGCTCGCGGGCGGACTCGTGCTCGGCGTCGGCGCCACCGCGACCCTCGCGGCATGGAACGACTCGGAGCACGCGTCCGGCACCGTGACCGCGGGCAGCTTCGGCATCGTGGGATCGACGAACGGCACCACCTTCACCGAGAACCCCTCCGCGCCGGGCGCGACGCTCGCATGGACGTACTCGCCGGCGCTCGGCCTGCTCGCTCCGGGGTCGACGGCGACGACGCGCACGAGCGTGCGCCTCGCAACCGGGTCCGTCGCCGGCACGGTGACGCTGCAGCAGCCCACCTTCGCCGCGATCGACACGCCCGCCGACACCGTCATGCAGTCCGAGCTGCGCTACTCGGTCCGCGTCGTGACCGGCACGACCGCCACGGCCGTGCCCGACTGCAGCGCGGTCTTCTCGGGCTCGACGGGCACGCTCATCGTGAGCTCGTCGCCGCTCACGAGCGCCATCACGCCCGGCTCGCAGACGCTCGTGCAGGGCGCCACGCCGACGGTGCTGCACTACTGCGTGCAGGTGCAGCTGCCCACGACGGCGACGAACGGATCGCAGAACGCGAGCTTCGACATCCGCTTCCAGCTGCTCGGCTCGACGTGATGCACGCGGTGCTCGCATCGCTCGTCGCCGCGGCGCTCGCGCTCGGCCCCTTCATGCCGCACGCCGCGACGACCGTCGAGGTCGTCCAGGGGCAGGTGCTGCGCCTCGAGTCGGTGCAGGACGTCGACGCGATGCGCTCGATGGTCGTCGGCGTGCCGGTCGCGTGGGACGTGGGCGTCAGCGCCTCCGAGCCCGACGGCACGATCGCGATCGCCCTGCAGGTCGCAGCCACCGACGGCGCCTTCCGCGGTGACGTGCGCGCCTGCCCCGTCGCGTGGTCGGCGGATGGATGCGCGGCCCAGGAGATGCTCTTCTCCGGTCCGCTGCAGGACGGCACGCTCGCCCTCGGGACGCAGGCCGCCTCGCAGACGCGCTGGTACCGGGTCCAGGTCGAGCTCGTCGCCGAATCGCCGGGCGCCCGCTCGGACCTCGTGGTCGTCGCGAGCGGCTCGGGCGAGACCGTCGCGAGCGACGGCGCCACGCTGCCGCGCACCGGCAGCGCGCCGCACGGCTGGCTCGTCGCGGCGGCGCTGCTCGCCTGCGCGGCGGGCGCCGCGGCGATCGCTCGGCCGTCGAGGCGGCGATCGCCATGACGCGCCGCCTGCTCGCCCGCCTCGCCGTCGTCGCGGTCGCCGCCGTCGCGCTCGTCGGGATGCTCGCGTCGACGAGCACGACCGAGGCAGCCTGGAGCGACGCCGAGTGGGTCACCGCGCCGGCGACGTCCGGCTTCGTGCAGCGCCCCAACCCCGCGGCGGCGTGCTCGATCGGGCTGGCAGGGCTCGACGTGACCTTCCACTGGGCGCACGGCACGGGTGGCGTGCCCCGCACCGGCTACGTGCTCACTGCCTACCGCCCAGACGGCTCGGTCGCCGGGACGCAGACGGTCGGGGCCACCGTCACGACGACGTCGACGACCGGACTGCTCACGAGCCTCCTGAACTCGACGACCTACCGTGTCGAGATCCAGGCGTACGCACCCTCGACGAGCTCGTGGCGTTCGACGCCGCTCGTCGGCACCATCACGACGACGGCCCTGGGACTCATCACGTCGTGCTCGGGCTTCTCGGTGCCGGCATGACCGCCGTCGCACCGCCGCAGCATGCCGAGGGGGCTCGGCACGGCCGCGCCGCCGAGCCGACCCGAACGTCCCCGCCGGTCCGTCGGCGGGTAGCCGCGCTCGCGGGACGTCTCGCGCTCGACGCCCTCGCGCTCGCGGGGCTCGCCTGCATCCTGCTCGTGGTCGCATCCTTCGTCTTCAAGGTGTCGATCATGCTCTTCGCCACCGGATCGATGTCGCCGACGATCCCCGCGGGCTCGATCGCGGTGGTGCGCGAGATCCCCGCGACCTACATCGCGGTCGGCGACGTCGTCACGGTCGACCGCGACCCGGAGCTGCCCATCACGCACCGCGTGGTCGCGATCGACGCGATCGACGGGGATGCGGTCACGTTCACGATGCAGGGCGACGCGAACGCCGACGCCGATCCCTACCCGTACACCGAGACGACCGTGCGGATCGTCGTCTGGTCGGCGCCAGGACTCGCGAGCGCGATCGTCGCGCTCAGGGATCCGCTCGTGCTCGGCGGCATCACCCTCGGTGCGACGGCGCTCGTCACGTGGGCCTTCTGGCCCCGGACGCGACGCGTCGAGCCCGAGGCCGCCCACGCCGCCGACTGAGGGATCGCGCCGGCGCCGCGGCCGCGAGCCGGTCGACCGCCGCGCGGGCGCATCGACCTTGACACCGCGTCGAGCGCTCCGGCATCCTCGTCTTGCAACCTGAACCGCATGTCAGGTTCCTCCTGCTCGACGACGAGAGGCGGCCGATGCCCAGCGCGCCAGAGCCGGCTCCCGCGGTGAGCGAGCCACGGACCGCACGCGGTGCTGAGACGAAGCGGCGGATCGTCGCCGCCGCCGAGGAGGTCTTCAGCGAGCAGGGCTACCAGCAGGCGTCGGTCCTGCGCATCACCGAGCGCGCCGGCGTCGGCCAGGGCACCTTCTACCTCTACTTCGCCTCCAAGCTCGACCTGTTCGAGGCGCTCGTCGACGACCTGAACCGACGCGTGCGGCAGGCGATGAGCGAGGGCGCGGCGCGCGGCTCCACGCGCGCGGAGGCGGAGGCGGCGGGGTTCCGCGCCTTCTTCGCCTTCGCGGCGGAGCACCCCGCGGTCTTCCGCGTCATGCGCGAGGCCGAGCAGGTGGCCCCCGCTGCGATGCGCCGGCACTACGAACGCATCGCGGCGAGCTACGCCGAGGGCCTCGAGGCCGCGAGGGTCGCCGGCGAGATCGGCGACGTCGATCCCGAGGTCGCCGCATGGGCACTCATGGGCATCGGCGAGATGGTGGGCATGCGTTGGGTGCTGTGGCCGCACCAGGACGGCGAGACCGCGCCGCAGGTGCCGAAGGCCGTGCTCGATCAGATGATGCGCCTCATACACGGGGCGCTCGACGCGAAGGAGGACGCATGAACGAGCTCGAGGGTCGCAGGGCGCTCGTCACCGGCGGCGCGAGCGGCATCGGCGCCGCGATCGCGCACGCCTTCGCCGACGCGGGCGCGCACGTCATCGTCGCCGACCTCGACGCCGACGCCGCGGCGCGCACCGCCGAGGACGTCGGCGGCGAGCCCTGGCACGTCGACCTGTCGGACGTCGCCGCGCTCGAGACGCTGCGCCTCGACGCCGACATCCTCGTCAACAACGCCGGCATCCAGCGCGTCAGCCCCATCGTCGACTTCGACCCGGCGGACTTCCGGCGCATCCTGCAGCTCATGCTCGAGGCGCCGTTCCTGCTGATCCGCGCCGCGATGCCCGGGATGGTCGAGCGGGGCTTCGGCCGCGTCATCAACCTCTCGAGCGTGCACGGCATCCGCGCGTCCGCCTTCAAGTCGGCGTACGTGGCGGCGAAGCACGGGCTCGAGGGCCTGTCGAAGGTGACGGCGCTCGAGGGCGCGCCGCACGGCGTCACGAGCAACTGCATCGATCCCGGCTACGTGCGCACGGCGCTCGTCGAGCGGCAGATCGCCGACCAGGCCCGCACGCACGGCATCCCGGAGTCGGAGGTCGTCGAGCGCATCATGCTCACCGAGATGGCCGTGAAGCGCCTCGTCGAGCCGGAGGAGGTCGCCTCGCTCAC
The DNA here is from genome assembly GCF_005484985.1 of Agrococcus sp. SGAir0287. Taxonomy (NCBI): domain Bacteria; kingdom Bacillati; phylum Actinomycetota; class Actinomycetes; order Micrococcales; family Microbacteriaceae; genus Agrococcus; species Agrococcus sp. SGAir0287. The sequence continues at coordinate 2,170,476 of NZ_CP027942.1, read as the reverse complement.
GCGGTGGCTCGCCGGACCGCACGCGGGCATGGTCACGGGAGCGTCGTACACGATGGACGGCGGATGGAGCGCACGATGACGGATGCGGCGGCGTCGGCCGCGGCATCCGAGCGCCCGCTCGCCGTGCCCGTCGCGGGCGGCGAGCTCGTCGGCACCGACTGGCGAGCGGACGCATCCGGACCCGTGGTCGTCGGGCTGCACGGCATCACGGCGAACCACCGCTCGTTCCACGGCCTCGCCGATCGCCTGCCCTTCCGGCTCGTCGCGTTCGACCTGCGCGGCCGGGGTCGCTCCCGCGGGCTCCCTGGGCCGTACGGCCTCGACGCGCTCGCCACCGACGTCGCCGCGGCGCTCGACGCGCTCGGCATCGCCTCGGCGATCGTCGTCGGCCACTCGATGGGCGGCTTCGTCGCCGCGCGGCTCGCCGCCTCCAGACCCGACCTCGTCGCCTCGCTCGTGCTCGTGGACGGCGGGCTGCCGCTCGCGCCGGTCGAGGATCCCGCGGCGCTGCTCGGGCCCGCGGTCGAACGCCTGTCGATGACGTTCGACTCCCGCGACGCGTACCGCGCGTTCTGGCAGGGCCACCCCGCGTTCGCCGAGTGGACGCCGCTCGCCGAGGAGTACGTCGACCACGACCTCGCCGAGATCGACGGCGCGCTGCGCCCCTCCGCGAGACCCGACGCGGTGCGCGAGGCCATGCTGGAGCTCGCCGACGCCGACGCGGCGCTGGCCGCGCTCGACGCCGTCGCCGCACCCATCCGCCTGCTCACGGGCCCGCTCGGCCTGCTCGCGGAGCCGCCTGGCCTGTACGGCGGACGCATGGAGCGGCTGCTCGCGCGCCTGCCCGCCGTGCGCGCACGCGAGGTCGCGGGCACGAACCACTACACGATCCTGCTCGGCGCCGGCCTCGATGCCGTCGCCGAGACCATCGAGGAGGTCGCCCACGAGGCGGCCGGAGGAGGGATGCGATGAGCATCGACAAGACGGTCGCGTCGGCGGCGGAGGCGGTCGCCGACATCGGCGACGGGGCCACGCTCGCCGTCGGAGGCTTCGGGCTGTGCGGCAACCCGATGGCGCTCATCCAGGCGCTCGTCGAGCGCGGCGTCACGGGGCTGCAGGTCGCGTCGAACAACTGCGGCGTCGACGACTGGGGGCTCGGACTGCTGCTGCGCGCCGGCCAGATCGACAAGATGACCTCGTCGTACGTCGGCGAGAACAAGGAGTTCGAGCGGCGCTACCTCTCGGGCGAGCTCGAGCTCGAGCTCACGCCGCAGGGCACGCTCGCCGAGCGCCTCCGCGCGGGCGGCTCAGGCATCGCCGCCTTCTTCACGCAGACGGGCGTCGGCACGCAGGTGGCCGAGGGCGGCCTCCCTCGGCGCTACCACCCCGACGGCTCCGTCGCCGTCGCGTCGGAGCCGAAGCAGGTGCAGCAGTTCGAGGTCGACGGCGAGCTGCGCGACTTCGTGCTCGAGGAGGCCATCCGCACCGACTTCGCGCTCGTGCACGCCATGGTCGGCGACCGGCACGGCAACCTCGTCTTCAACAAGTCGGCGCGCAACTTCTCGCCGCTCGCCGCCATGGCGGGCCGCGTGTGCATCGCGCAGGTCGAGCGCCTCGTCGAGCCCGGCGAGCTCGACCCCGACGCCATCCACCTCCCCGGCGTCTTCGTGCACCGCGTGATCGAGGTGGGCACCGACATCGAGAAGCGCGTCGAGCGACGCACCGTGCAGGAGGCATGACATGGCCCTCACCCGCAACGAGATGGCTGCCCGCGCCGCCGAGGAGCTCGAGGACGGCGCGTACGTCAACCTCGGCATCGGCCTGCCGACCCTCGTGCCGAACTTCGTGCCCGAGGGGCGCACCGTGGTGCTGCAGAGCGAGAACGGCATCCTCGGCGTCGGACCGTATCCGACGGAGGATGCGCTCGATCCCGACCTCATCAACGCCGGCAAGGAGACGGTGACGACGCTGCCGGGCACCGCCTTCTTCGACTCCGCGACCTCGTTCGGCATGATCCGCGGTGGCAAGATCGACGCCGCGATCCTCGGCGCGATGCAGGTGTCGGTCGCCGGCGACCTCGCCAACTGGATGATCCCCGGCAAGATGGTGAAGGGTCCCGGCGGCGCGATGGACCTCGTGCACGGAGCCAAGCGCGTCATCGTGCTCATGGAGCACGTCGCGAAGGACGGCTCGGCGAAGATCGTCTCCGAGTGCTCGCTGCCGCTGACGGGTCGCGGGGTCGTCGACCGCATCATCACCGACCTCGCCGTGCTCGACGTCACGCCCGACGGGCTGCGCCTCGTCGAGCTCGCGCCCGGCGTCACGCTCGACGAGGTGCGTGCCGCGACCGAGCCGGAGATCCTCGCATGAGCGACTCGGGCGCTGCGGCCGAGGGCGAGGCCGTGGTCGCGTCGGCGGCGCGGCCCTGGCTCCTCGACGGCGTCGCGGCGCGCGTCGTCGCCACGCCCAGGCTGCGTGCGAACGTCCTCTCGGCCGGCTCGGGCGACGCGCTGCCCGTCGTGCTCGTGCACGGCAACGTCTCGTCGTCGCACCTCTACCAGGAGACGATGCTCGCGCTGTCGGGGCCGTCGATCGCGATCGACCTGCGCGGCTTCGGCGACTCCGAGACGCTGCCGGTCGACGCGACGCGAGGCCTCGGCGACTACGCCGACGACGTCGCCTCCGTGCTCGACGAGCTCGGCATCGCGCGCGCGGTGCTCGTGGGCTGGAGCATGGGCGGCGGCGTCGTGCTGCGCCTCCTGATCGATCGCCCCGACCTCGTCGCGGGCCTCGTGCTCGAGTCGCCCGTGTCGCCGTACGGCTTCGGCGGCACGCGTCTCGACGGCTCGCTGGTGCATCCCGATGCGCCCGGCACGGGCGGCGGGGGAGCGAACCCCGACTTCGTCGCTCGCCTCGCCGCTGGGGACACCACGGCGGAGGTCGCGACGAGCCCGCGGTCGGTGCTGCGCGCGGCCTACGTCGCACCCGGCTACGCGAGCGACCTCGAGGACCTCTGGGTCGCCTCGATGCTCACGACGTCGACCGCGCCCGGCTGCTATCCGGGCGATGCGACGACGATCGAGGCGTGGCCGGGCTTCGCGCCCGGCACGGTCGGCGTGCTGAACACGATGGCGCCGACCGTCTGCGACCTGACGGGCATCGTCGACGGTCCCGTGCATCCGCCGATCGCCTGGGTGCGCGGCGAGGCCGACGCGATCGTCTCCGACGCGTCCTTCTTCGATCTCAACATGCTGGGCAAGGCCGGCGTCGTGCCCGGCTGGCCGGGCGACGACGTGGCGCCGCCGCAGCCGATGGTGTCGCAGATGCGCGCCGTGCTGGCGCGCTACGCCGATGCCGGTGGCTCGGTCGAGGAGCACGCGTGGGAGGGCGTCGGCCACGCGCCGCACCTCGAGCGCGTCGAGGAGTTCGCACGCATCGTGGAGGCGATGCGGGCCCGCGCCGCAGGCTGACGCTGCGCCGGCGACCTCGACGGCGCCGCCGGGCTCGCGCTTCGACGCCATCGTTCCGAGGTACGCATCTCGTCGCGAGGGACGCATCCTGCTCGACCGGGTACGCATCTCGTCGCGAGAGACGCATCCTGCTCGACCGGGTACGCCTCTCGTCGCGAGGTACGCCAGGTGCGGTACCTCGTTGCGAGCGGCGTACCTCGCAACGGGTCGAGCGACCGGCCGCGTCGATGGCGCCGGCGCCAGCGCCCGGCGCCGCCACGACGAACGCCGCCCCCCTGCACGGGGGCGGCGTTCGTGACTGCGGCTGCGGCGCGTCAGCCGACGCGGGACTCGGATGCGTCGTCGTCGTGGGCGACCGCGCGAGTCGACTCGTCGCGCAGCAGCTCGTCGATCGCGAGGTCGGCGTGCGTCGGCGGCGTCTCGCGCTCCTCCGCCGCCGCACCGTCGGCGACCGGCTCGCTGGTCGCATCCGCCTCGACGACCTCGCCGTCGAGGACCTCGTCGGCCTCCGCGCCCGACGTCGCCGCGGGCGGCTCGATGGCGAGGTCGGTGAACTCGGCCGCCGTGAGCGGCTTCGGCGCCTGCTCGATCTCGGTGGGCTCGACGATCTGCTTCGGCGCATCCAGCCGTGCGAGCTTGCGTGCGGAGACGAGCACGCGGGACTCGAGCGACGACGAGAACGCGTTGAAGTGCCTGACCGACGACTCGAGCGACGAGCGCACCCGCTCGACGTGGCCCGCCATGGTGGCGATGCGGTCGTAGAGCTCCTGGCTGAGGTCGTGCACGCGTGCGGCGTCCTCGGCGACGGCTGCCTGGCTCCACGTGATCGCGACGGACTTCAGCAGCGACCAGAGCGACACGGGGCTCGAGAGCGCGACGCGCTTGCCGAACGCGTAGTCCATGATCCCCGGGTCGGCCTCGAGCGCCGCCGAGACGAGCGACTCGGACGGGATGAAGGCGACGACGAACTCGGGGCTGTTCGCGATGCCCGCCCAGTACTGCTTGCTCGAGAGCTGGTCGACGTGCGCGCGCAGCGCCTTCACGTGCTCCTGCATGAGCGAGGCGCGGCGCGCGAGCTCCTCGTCGGATGCGGTGAGCGGGATGCGCGACGCCTCGAGGTAGGCGCGGAACGGCACCTTCGCATCGAGGGCGAGGTGCTTGCCGCCGGGCAGGTGCACGACCATGTCGGGACGCTGACGGCGGTCGTCCGAGGTGAACGACGTCTGCGTGTCGAAGTCGACGCGCTCGAGGAGGCCCGCCGCCTCGACGACGCGGCGCAGCTGCGTCTCGCCCCACACGCCGCGCGTGGAGTTGGACGACAGCGCGCTCGCCAGCGAGTCCGCCGTCGCGCGCAGGCGCTCCTCGGACTGCAGCGACTGCTGCAGCTGCTGCGCGATCGAGCCGTGCTGCTCGCTGCGCTGACGCTCGAGCTCGACGAGCTGCGTCTGCAGCTTCGTGACCGCCTCCTTCATCGGGGCGATCTGCTCGGCGACGCGCGACTCGCGCCGCTCGCGCTGCGTCGACTCCTCCGCGGCCGCCTTCGCGACCTCGAGCTGCTCGCGCAGCGCCTCGACCGTGGCGGCGAGCGCGGCGCGCTCCCGCTGCGCCGCGTCGCGGGCATCGACGGCCTCGCGGTGCTGCGAGGCCAGCGACTCGTGCGCCGCATGCAGGCCGGCGAGCTCGGCGTCGACGCGCTCGCGCTCGCGCACCTCCTGCTGCCGTGCGAACGCCTCCGCCTGCAGCCGCTCCTGCTCGGCGAGCGCGCGCTCCTGCGCGGCGCGCTCGTCGGCGAGCGCTGCCTCCGTCGCCTTGGCGCGTGCGACGAGACGGCTCGCGAACCAGCCCGCGGCGCCTCCGACCAGGAGGGCGACGAGCAGGGCGAGGGTGGTGCCGAGGTCCATGCGTCCAGTGTGTCGAGCACCCCCGACACGGGGCGGCTGCCGCGCCGTCGCCGCTCGCGACGCGCCGAGGCGCGTGGATGCCGTGGTGCGCGCTCCGGCGGACGCGTGGCGCCGCGGCCTCGTCGCGAGGTGCGGCGGCCCCGTCGCGAGGTGCGGCTGCTGCATCCAGGTGCTGTTGCAACCGCACCTGACTGCAGCACGCGCACCTGGCACGAGCCCGGGGCGCAGCAGTCCCACCCGAGTGCAGCATCCGCACCTCGGAGGAGCTCGGGGCGCAGCAGCCGCACCCGAGTGCAGGGTCCGCACCTCGGAACCCGCGGCGGAGCCGCGCGCGGGTCGGCCAGGACGCCGTCCCGCGCTCGTCGGACGACCGCGGCTCGACCCCGGGTCCGCGTCGCGTCGGCCCGCTCGCGCTACGGCCGCCACCACGCGTCGGCGGGCTCGCGCACGAGTCGCCGGTCGTCGTCGGGCCCGAGATGCTCGATCCGCGTCGAGCAGATGCGCGCGAGGTGCTCGAGGTCGGACGCCCCGTGGCGTGCGGCTGCGTGCGTGACGATCGTCGCGCACGCCTCGGCGTCGGCGGCCGCGTCGTGGTGGGCGAAGTCCTCGAAGCCCGCCGCCATCGCGGCGACCGGCAGGCGGTACGAGTCGAGGTGGTACGTCCTGCGCGCGATGCGCAGGGAGCACGTCCAGCGCGAGTCGGGCACGGCGAGGCCGCTCGCGAGCGACGCCGCCTTCAGCACGCCCTTGTCGAAGCCGACGTTGTGCGCCACGAGCACGTCGCCGCCGACGAAGTCGAGCAGGCGGTCGTGCTGGTCGACCCACCGCGGCGCGTGCGCCACGTCGACCTCGCGGATGCCGTGGATGCGCACGTTCCAGTGCGAGAACGCATCGTGCCCCAGAGGCGGACGGATGAGCCAGGAGGCGCGGTCGACGATGCGCGAGTCGCGCACCTTCACGAGCCCGACGGAGCAGGCGGATGCGGGCGAGCCGTTCGCGGTCTCGAAGTCGATCGCGGTGAAGTCGATCGCCATGCGCTCAGCCTGGCAGCGACCGCAGACAGCGATCGCCAGCGGCCTCGGCGGGTCGAGCGACGCGTCGGGCCAGACGCGACGCCGACGGCCGATGGCGCGGTCGCGTCCGGCATCCACGGGCGCACGCTCGCGTCACCGAGAGGTGAGCGGCGGTCGGGCCGCCGCCGCCGTCAGGGCGCGTCGGCGGGGGAGATGCACGCGCCGACCTCGTCGGTGCGGCTGACCATCGAGCCGAGCTCGCCGAGCACCGTGCCGCCCGAGATCACCTCGGGGTCGATGACGACCTCGACGGCGGGGTCGCGGCCGTACGTCACGTACGTCTGCGCCTCGGAGCCCTCCTCGGTCACGTCGATCCAGTCGACGCCCGAGATCGTGAGGCAGGTCGCCGTCGAGGGGCCCGGCACGGGCACGCCGCAGCGCAGGGTCACGGCGGTCGGCTCGCCCCACGCCGCGGTCGCCTGCGCATCCGTCGGGCGCTCGGCGAGCGGTCCGCCCACCTGTCCCTCGGCCAGCACGTCCGGCAGCGCGACGATGACCGAGGCGCACTGCGGAGCCGTCGCGTCGGGCGCCGGCTCGAGCGAGACCGTGGAGGCGCAGGCCGAGAGCGTCGCGGCCGCGAGCCCGGCGAGGGCGAGGGCGATCGGCAGGCGGCGCATCGCCTCCAGGCTATCGTCGTGGCGTGCCGACGACCGACGCCCGAGCGCCCCAGGCCGACGCCGCAGCGACGGTCGCGAGCGTCGGCGAGCGCGGTGCCCTCGCACGCATCATCCCGCGGCTGCCGCGCGGCGACGACACCCTCGTCGGCCCCGGCGACGACGCCGCGGTCGTGCGCGCCGACGGGTCGTTCGTCGTCACGACCGACACGATGCTCGAGGGCCCCGACTTCCGCGCCGCCTGGTCGACGTGGGCCGACCTCGGCGCGAAGGCCGCCGCGACGAACCTCGCCGACGTCGCCGCGATGGGCGCGCGACCCACCGCGCTCGTCGTCGCGCTCGCGGTGCCCGGCGCGACGCTCGTCGCCGACCTCGAGGCGTTCGCCGACGCGCTCGCCGCTGCCGTCGCGTCCCTCGCCCCCGGCTGCGGCGTCGTCGGCGGCGACCTCACGACGTCCGACCGCACCGTGATCGCAGTGACGGCGTTCGGCACGCTCGACGGACGGGATCCCGTGCTGCGCTCGGGCGCGCGCGTCGGCGACCGCGTCGTCGTCGCGGGCGAGCTCGGGTCGGCGGGCGAGGGCATCGCGCTGCTCTTCGCGCAGGCGATCGTCGACGGGGTCGAGTCGTCGGCGGAGGCCGCACGCCTGCGCGCCGAGCACCCCCGTGCCGTCGAGGCGCAGCTCGCGCCCGCGCCGCCCGTCGCGATGGGACCGGTGCTCGCGGCTGCGGGCGCCACCGCCATGCTCGACGTCTCCGATGCGCTCGCGCTCGACGCCTCCCGCATCGCCGATGCCTCCAGCGTGCGCATCGCGTTGCGCTCGGCACCGCTGAGCGCATTCCCGGCGCCGCTCGAGCACGTGCTGCACGGCGGCGAGGACCACGCGCTCCTCGCGACCCTGCCGGCATCCGCGCCGATGCCGGACGGCGTCGTCGAGATCGGCGTCGTCGAGCCCGGCGCCGGCGTGACGCTCGACGGCGAGCCGCTCGCGGCACGCGGCTGGGATCCGTTCGCGGGCTGAGTCGAGCGGTGCGCGTCCGTCCGCACCCCTTCCGCGCGCCGACGCGTCGTGCTCGACTGGGGCGATGGATGCGGCGGCCTGGCGACGACGACGCCGACGCGCGACGATCGGCGGCCTGGCGCTGCTGACCGTCGTCTGCGCGCTCGGCGTGCTGCTGTGGAGCCTCGACGCGTGGCGATGGCTCTTCATGCTGTGGTTCGTGCCGGCGCTCGTGCTGCACCTCCTGGTCCTCGCGCAGCGGCGGCCGCGACGCCTGCTGCAGCGGCTCGGCATCGTGCTCTCGGCGATCGACGACGATGCGACGGGCACCGTCGTCGGCGTCGACGAGCGGCAGGCGCCGTGGTGGCTGGGCATGCGCGGATGGCGCACGACCTTCCTCGTGCTCGTCGACGATCCCCGCGGGTACGGGCTGTGGGACGTGCGGCGCGGTCGCGCGGTCGAGGTCATGCGCTGCCCGTGGGATGCGGTCGCCGACGCCGTCGTGCGCGACGGCGGCGCGCACGTCGAGCTGCTGCCGGCCGCACCCGGCGACCCCGTCGTGCGGCTCGCACCTGCCGGCTTCCGCGACGAGCCGCCCCAGCTCATGCAGACGCCGAGCCGCGCGCTCGCGTTCGCCGTCCGCATCCGCGACCGGCTGCACGCGCACGATCCGATGGCGCGTCGGCGCCCGCCGCGTCGGGCGGACGACGTCGGGGGATGGGGTGGATGGGATGGCGGCGACCTCGGGTGACCGGGGTCCCGCATCGTCCTTCCTCGCCCGCGCCGACGCCGACGATGCGGGCGTTGCGAGGTACGCATCTCGCCGGCGGGTACGGCGATCGCGGTACCTCGCGTCGGGATGGGTACCTCGCGTAGCGAGATGCGTACCTCGGAACGAGATGCGTACCTCGGAACGAGATGCGTACCTCGGAACGACAGCGCCCCCAGCGGTGGACGCCGCGGGTCGACGGGCGCTACCCGGCGGCGCCGGGGCGGCGCTCGAGCCAGTGCACGGCGGTGTCGCCGTGCCGACGCGTGCGGACGAGCGCGAGGTCGCTCGGCGGCTCGGGCTCGCCGGCGCGCGACGCCTGCTCGAGCACGACGACGGCATCCTCCACGAGCGTCGGCACGAGCGCCTGCAGCACGGCCGCGACCTGCGCGGGCGGCAGGTCGTAGGGCGGGTCGAGGAAGACGAGGTCGAAGGTGCGCGTCGTCTGCGCGAGGTAGGCGAGCGCCGGCTGCGCGACGACCGTCGCGCGCTCGGCGCCCGCCTTCGCCACCGCATCCGCGTTCCGCTGCGCGACCTTCGCCGCCTGCCGCGCCGAGTCGACGAGCACGACCGATGCGGCGCCGCGGCTCGCGGCCTCGAGGCCCAGGGCTCCGGAGCCGGCGAAGAGGTCGAGCACGTGCGCGCCGTCGCAGAGGCCGCGTGCGTCGAGCGCCGAGAAGATCGACTCGCGCATCCGATCCGACGTCGGCCGCGTGCCGGCGCCCGGCACCGCGAGGGTCAACGATCCGGCCACCCCGGCGATGATGCGCGTCACCGCTCCATCCTCGCGCACGCGACCTCGTCGAACCCGCACGCCACGGCCCGCTCGTGCGCAGGGTGCACGCGAGGCCGCGCTGGCGTGCGGGTTCGACGAGCACCGGCAGCACCGGCCGCCCGGTGCCCCGGCCGCCGTCGCACGTGTCGCCTACGCTGGCAGCCGTGACCGACCGCCCCGCCGACGACGCCGGCGTCTCCGACGGCGCCGTGCCCGACGGGCTGGAGCGGTCGCTGCGCAACGCGGTCGGCCAGAAGACCGCGGATCGGCTGCGGCGCGCGTTCGGCTACGAGCGCGTCGGCGACCTCGTCATGCACGTGCCGCGCCGCTACGTGACACGCGGCGAGCTCACCGACCTGTCCGAGCTGCAGGTCGGCGATCACGTCACGGTCGTCGCCGAGGTGCGCGGCATCGACACGCGCGAGACCGGCAAGCGCGACCGCCGCGGTCGGCCGCTCAAGGTCACGACCGTCGACATCTCCGACGGCACCGACACCCTCCAGCTCACCTTCTTCAACTCGCCGTGGATCACGACCGAGCTGCACCCGGGCGTGACGGGCATGTTCTCCGGCACCGTCAGCGTGTTCCGCGACCGACGGCAGCTCACGCATCCCGAGTACGAGACGTTCGCGGAGGAGGGGGCGGATCCGACGGCGTGGGCCGCCGAGGTGATCCCGATCTATCCCGCGACAGCGACGCTGCCGTCGAAGGACATCCGCGCCCTCATCCGGCAGGTGCTGAGCGACCTCGGGCCCATCGCCGATCCCGTGCCGGACGACGTGCGACGCGAGCATCGGCTGCTGCCGCTACGCGCGGCGCTCGACCGACTGCACGCGCCCGACTCGGAGGAGTCCGGGCGCATCGCCATGCACACGCTGCGCTGGCACGAGGCCTTCCTGCTCGAGACGTACCTGCTCGCGACGCGCGCATGGATGCAGTCGCTGCCGTCGACGCCGCGGCACGCGGGCGCGCTGCTCGCGCGGCTCGACGCATCGTTGCCGTACGAGCTCACGCCCGACCAGCGCGCCGTGGGGGATGAGGTGCAGGCCGACCTCTCGAGCCGCACCTCCATGCATCGGCTCGTGCAGGGCGAGGTGGGATCCGGCAAGACGCTCGTCGCGATCCGCGCCATGCTCGCCGTCGCGGAGTCGGGCGGGCAAACGGCGCTCCTCGCGCCCACCGAGGTGCTCGCGAGCCAGCACCTGCGATCGATCGTCGCCACCCTCGGTCCCGACCTCGCCGCCGAGCTGCATCCCGTGCTCCTCACCGGTCAGATGCCCGCGGCCGAGCAGCGGCGGGCGCTGCTGGCGATCGCGGCGGGCCAGTCGCGCATCGTCGTCGGCACCCACGCGCTGCTGTCCGATCGCGTGCAGTTCGTCGACCTCGGCCTCGTCGTCATCGACGAGCAGCACCGGTTCGGCGTCGAGCAGCGCGAGACGCTGCGGCAGAAGGGCGTCGCGCCGCACACGCTCGTGCTCACGGCGACGCCGATCCCGCGCACGATCGCGATGACGGCGTTCGGCGACCTCGACGTGTC